>DAIRSZ010000059.1:0-11418 GCA_036804165.1 Catalimonadaceae bacterium
AAACGCTGGCCGACCTCGATCTGAGAAACACGCGGGCGGGCTATCTGCCCCGGCTGTCGCTCTTTGCCCGCTACGGGTTCATCACCGGCTACGACGACCTGGCCAGCATTTTCACTGAGCAGTGGTTTGGCTTTGGGGCCTACGGCCTGAGCCTCAACGTGCCCATCTTCGACGGCCTGCGCCGCCGCCAGACGGCCCAGAAAAACATCGTGGCCCAGCGCCAGGTGGAGGTGGGCTTTCGGGCCTTGAAGCAGCAAATTGACTTCGAGCGCCAGCAGGCCATCGTGACCTACGAAAACAGCCTGCGCA
Source organism: Catalimonadaceae bacterium (assembly GCA_036804165.1). Classification (GTDB taxonomy): domain Bacteria; phylum Bacteroidota; class Bacteroidia; order Cytophagales; family Flexibacteraceae; genus DAIMZG01. The sequence continues at coordinate 310 of DAIRSZ010000059.1, forward strand.
ACCTCCAGACGCAGGAGCGCAACTACGAACTGGCCCAGCAAGTATCGGAGGTGACGCGCAAGAAGTTTGAAGCCGGGCTGGGGGCCAACCTCGAGGTGGTGGACGCCGAAGCCTCGCTCAAAGCCGCCCAGACCAACTATTACCAGGCCCTCTACGACGCCGTGGTGGCCAAGGTGGACTACGACAAGGCCACTGGCCAACTCGAAGTAGATTAACCCAAAAAAATCTTATCCAAATTTTGCTCCCCAAAAAACCGATCCGTATGCGTTATTCAACTTATATATTTTCGTTCGTGGCCCTGAGCACAGTGCTGGCCTGCGGCGGTGGCGGCAACGACGACCTGGCCGCCAAGCAGCAACGCCTCGGCGAACTTCAGAAGCAGGAAGCCGCGCTCAAGAAAGAAATGCAGGCACTGCAGGCCGAGATCGCCGCCCTGGACACGACCGCCCCGGCGGCCCGGACGGTGCTGGTGACTACGCGCCCCGTCGAGCGCAAAAAGTTTGCGCACTTTGTAGAGGTGCGCGGCTCGGTGGAGTCGAACCGCAACATCAACCTGAGCGCCGAGGCCAACGGCATGATCGAGCGCGTGCCCGTGCAGGAGGGGCAAATGGTGCGGCGGGGACAAACGCTGATGCAAATTGACGCGGCCATCCAGCGCAACCAGATCGCCGAGCTGGACAGCCGCCTGAGCCTGGCCCGCACGCTCTACGAAAAGCGCGAAGGGCTTTGGGAGCAAGGCATCGGCACGGAGGTGCAGTACCTCGAAGCCAAAAACAACGTCGAGGCCCTCGAAAAGCAGTTGGCTACCTTGCGTACGCAGACGGGCAAGGCCACCGTGCGCGCTCCCTTCGACGGCGTAGTGGATGCCATCCTGATGCGCGAAGGCGAGATGGCCGCGCCGGGCGCGCCGCTGATCCGCCTCGTGAGCCTCGACCAGGTGTACGTGCAGGCCGACGTGTCGGAGCGGTACCTGGGGCAAATTGAGCGCGGCGCCGAGGCGCGCGTGCGCTTCCCCTCGTTGGGCACCGAAAAAACGGGCAAGGTGCGGGCCGTCAGCCAGGTGATCAAAACCGACAACCGCACGTTTTCGATCGAAATTGACATTGAAAACAAAAGCGGCCAGTTGCGGCCCAAGATGCTGGCCGTGGCGCAGATGAAAGACTTCGAGGAGGCCGAGGCGATCGTGATCCCGACCAACCTCATCCAGCAGCGGCGCGACCAAAACTTTGTGTACGTGCTGGACAAGGCCGGCCAGACGGCCATGGCCCGGCGCGTCAACGTCGAGAAGGGGCGCACCTACCAGGCCGAAACGGTGATTACCGAAGGGCTGCGCGGCGACGAAATCCTGATTGATGAAGGCTCGCGCGAGGTGTCGGACAGTACCCTGGTGCAGGTGACGCAGTTGCGCAACCTGAGTTTGAACAACTAAAACGGACATTCACGTGGAATCAAACAACAAACAGCCGACGGTAAAGCGCGAGTTTGGCCTTACGTCCTTTTCGATCAACAACCGGACGAGCGTCATCATCCTGGGCTTTATCTTCGTCGTGATCGGCATCCAGTCGTACATCTCGATGCCCAAAGAAAACTTCCCCGAGGTGGTGCTGCCCACCATCTACATCGGGACGCCCTACCTGGGCAATTCGCCAGTGGACATCGAGAACCTGGTGACGCGTCCCATCGAGAAAGAACTCAAGGGCCTCAACGGCGTCAAGAGCATCAAGTCCACCTCCATCCAGGACTATTCGACGATCATCGTCGAGTTCAACCCCAACGTGGAGGTATCGAAGGGCCTGCAGGACGTGAAAGATGCCGTGGACAAGGCCCGCACGGAGTTGCCCAACGATTTGGATCAGGAGCCCAACGTCTTCGAAGTGAACCTCTCGGACTTGCCCATTATGTTCGTCAACGTGTCGGGCGACTACTCGATGGACGAACTCAAGAAGTACGCCGAATATTTGCAGGACGAAGTCGAAAAGCTGAGCGAGATCAACAGCGCCGAGATTCGCGGTGCCCTCGACCGCGAGGTCAAGATCAACGCCGACCTCTACCGGATGGAAGCCCGCATGGTGAGCTTTTCGGACATCGAGCAGGCCGTGGGCGGCGAAAACCTGACCATTTCGAGCGGGAATATCCTCACCGACGGCTTGCGCCGCACCGTGCGCGTGGACGGGCAGTTTCAGAACCCGCAGGAACTGGAAGACATCGTGGTCAAGTCCGAGAAGGGGGCCATTGTCTATCTGCGCGACGTGGCCGAGGTGGAATACAGCTTCGAAGAACGCCAGAGCTACGCCCGCGAGCGCAAATTGCCCGTACTGACGCTCGACGTGGTCAAGCGCAGCGGCGAGAACCTGCTCGACGCCTCCGACAAGGTGAAGGCCATCATTGCCAAGGCGCAGGAAAGCCGCTTCCCGGCCGAGTTGTCCGTCACCATCAGCAACGACCAGTCGAAGGTGACGCGCGACCAGCTCAGCAACCTGATCAACAGCATCATCTCGGGGGTAATCCTGGTGGTGCTTGTATTGCTGTTTTTTATGGGCTTGCGCAATGCGCTCTTCGTGGGTATTGCCATTCCGCTTTCGATGTTCATGAGTTTCATGATCCTCAATGCCTTCGGCGTGACGATCAACCTGATGGTGCTCTTCGCCCTGATTCTGGCCCTGGGGATGCTGGTGGACAACGGCATTGTGGTGGTAGAAAACATCTACCGCCTCATGCAGGAAGGCTACAGCCCGGTGCGGGCGGCCAAAGAAGGCGTGGGCGAGGTGGCTGTGCCCATCATCGCCTCGACGGCCACCACGCTGGCGGCGTTCATGCCGCTGGCCTTCTGGCAGGGCACCATCGGCGAGTTTATGCGCTATTTGCCCATTACGCTGATCGTGACGCTGTCGTCGTCGCTGTTCGTGGCGTTGGTGATCAACCCGGTGCTGACGGCCATGTTCATGCGCGTCGAAGACCCCCACGCGCCACGGCGGCCCGGTCGGGTGGGCACCCTCGTGGCCCTGAGCATGATCGTGCTGGCCATCATTTGCTATTTCGGTCGGCTCTTTACGCCGGCCAACCTGCTGATGATCTTCGGGGTGCTGTTTTTTGTCAACTTCTACCTGCTCACGCCGGCGGCAAGTTGGTTTCAGCGCAAGGTGCTGCCCTGGCTGGAGCGTCGCTACGAAAACACCGTTTCCTTCGCCCTGCGGGGTTGGAACCCGGTATTCTTTCTGGGGGGGACGTTCTTGCTGCTGATCGGCTCGATTATGCTGCTGGGCATTCGCGCCCCGCGCGTTAACTTCTTCCCCATCAACGAACCCAACTACGTCAACGTGTTCATCGAAGCCCCCCTGGGCACGGACATCGAGAAGACCAACGCCCTGACCACCTTGCTCGAAGACGACCTGATCGAGATGATGGAGCCTTACGGCTACATGGTCGAGTCGTTCATTGCCCAAGTAGGCGAGGGGGCCACCGACCCCAACGAGGGCCCCAGCCAGGGAGCGACGCCCAACAAGGCGCGGATCAACATTTCTTTTGCCGAGTTTGACCAGCGACGGGGCGTTTCGACAGTGGACTTGATGGAGCAAATCCGGGATCGGGTCGAGAAGTACCCGGGCGCCAAAATCACGGTGGACAAAAACCAGAACGGCCCGCCCGTGGGCAAGCCCATCAACCTGGAAGTATCGGGCGAAGACTACGAAAAGCTCGTGGCCCTGGCCAGCGACATCCAGCGCCGGATTGTGGATGCCAACATTGCGGGTATCGAAGAACTCAAGTCGGACCTCGAGATCGGCAAGCCCGAGTTGCTGGTCAACATTGACCGCGAAAAGGCCCGGCGCTTTGGCCTCTCTACCCAGCAGATTGCCGGCGAGTTGCGCACGGCCCTCTTCGGCCGCGAGGTGTCTAAGTTCAAAGATGGCGAAGACGAATACCCCATCCAGTTGCGGCTCGTGGACGCCCAGCGCTACGACATCGGGGCGTTGACCAACAAGCTCATCACCTTCCGCAACAACCAGGGCCAGATGCGGCAGGTACCCATCAGTGCCGTGGCCGACGTCACCTATTCTTCTACGTATGGCTCGGTCAAACGCAAAGATCTCGACCGGGTGATTTCGCTCTTTTCCAACGTCACCGACGGGGCCAACGCCACGGAGATCAACCAGAAAATTCAGGTGATGCTCGACGACTACCCCATGCCCGACGGCTACAGCGTGCGCATCACGGGCGAGCAGGAAGAGCAGGCCAAGTCCATGGCGTTTCTGGTCAATGCCCTGTTCATCGCCGTGATGGCCATTTTCCTGATCATCGTGGCGCAGTTCAACTCCGTCATTGCGCCGTTCATCATCTTGCTATCGGTGCTTTTCAGCACCATCGGCGTATTCTTGGGGCTGGTGGCCTTCAATATGGACTTTATCGTGATCATGACGGGCATCGGCATCATCTCGCTGGCCGGGGTGGTGGTCAACAACGCCATCGTGCTCATTGACTACGTGGACTTTATCCGGCAGCGCCGCCGGGCCGAGCTGGGCCTGCCCGCCGACGCCCGCCTGCCCGCCGACGAGATCGTCAGCAGCATCGTGGACGGCGGCAAAACCCGTCTGCGCCCCGTGTTGCTGACGGCCATCACGACGGTGCTGGGGCTGGTACCGTTGGCGATTGGCCTCAACATTGACTTCATTGGCCTGCTGGCCAGTTTCGAGCCCAACATCTACGCCGGGGGCGACAACGCCATCTTCTGGGGGCCAATGGCCTGGACGGTGATCTTCGGCCTGACGTTTGCCACGTTCCTGACGTTGGTGATCGTGCCGGTGATGTACTTGCTGTCCGACAAGCTCAGCTACCGCGTAGCCAAGCTGTTTGGTACGGCCAAGCCGGTAGTGACGCCCTTGCCGGAGGGAGCAGCCCGCCGCGAAACCCGCCGCCCCGAACCCGTCGAATAGCACTTCCCGCACGACGGCTACGCCTTGCAAACGCCCGCCCGCTGGTGCGGGCGTTTGTTTTCCCAACCCGCCCGCTCGTCCGCCGTTGGCTAATGCAGGCCCTGATTCCGAGGTTTTACCACCACCATGAACAAGTTCGTTTCGATTGCCCTGACGCTCGTCGTTTTTTTGCTGATTGACTGGTACGTGTTTCAGGCCGTGCGCATTGCTTTTCAGACAGTGGGGGCGCGCCGCTGGGTGTACGGCCTCTACTGGGCCATTACGGCCCTGACGCTGCTGGCCTTTCTGACCTACCAACTGGCCCCGGCCGACCGCGTGCCGGCGCAGGTGCGCACTTTCCTGATGGTCGGCATCTTTGTCAACTACCTTTCCAAAACCTTCGCGGTGCTGTTCGTCTTTGTGGACGATTTGGGCCGTTTGGGCCGCTGGGTAGCCTCGCTTTTTCGCACCCCCGAGCCGAGCACCGCAGCGGCCAGCCCTGGCGGGGGCACGCCCATTTCGCGCTCCGAATTTCTGATGAAAACGGCCGTCGTGATGGGTACTTTGCCGCTGGCGGCCACCACGTTTGGCATCGTATCGGGGGCGCACGATTACCGCGTACGGCGCGTGCGCGTACGCCTGCCCAACTTGCCCCGCGCCTTCGACGGCCTGCGCATCGCCCAGTTGTCGGACATCCACTCGGGGAGTTTTTTCAACCAAACGGCCGTGCGCGGAGGGGTGCAGATGTTGCTGCGCGAAAAGCCCGACGTCGTGTTTTTCACGGGCGACCTGGTCAACAACCGCGCCGACGAGATGAAGGACTACAAGGCCATTTTCGAGAAAGTGCGGGCCCCGCTGGGGGTCTATTCGGTGCTGGGCAACCACGACTACGGCGACTACGTGCGCTGGCCTTCGGAGGCGGCCAAGCGCCAGAACCTCGACGACCTTGTGCGGACGCACCGCGAGATGGGCTGGGACATCCTGCTCGACGAGCACCGTTTGCTGACCGTGGACGGCCAGTCCATCGCCGTGCTGGGCATCCAGAACTGGGGCGCCAAAGGCCGTTTTCCCAAATACGGCGACGTGGCCAAGGCCCGGCAAGGCGCCGAAGACCAGCCCGTCAAGCTGCTGCTCTCGCACGACCCGAGCCACTGGCGGGCGCAGGTGCTGCCCGATTTTCCCGACATTGATGTAATGTTTGCGGGCCATACGCACGGGATGCAGTTTGGCGTCGAGATTGGCGGGCTGAAGTGGAGCCCGGTGCAGTATTTCTACCAGGAATGGGCGGGGCTGTACGACGAAGGCGACCGCCACCTGTACGTCAACCGGGGCTACGGCTACCTGGGCTTCCCGGGCCGCATCGGCATTTTGCCCGAAATCACGATCATGGAGCTGACGCGGGGGTAGGTGGGCCGGATGGAGGTGTTCGAGAATTTGCCTTTATGACCAGGTTCGTGCGCATGGCCAACGCGGTGCCTAACCCCAATGCGTGGACAACCCGTACGACAAGTGGGTTCGATGTTCCACCTTTCTCGTAATGCTATGCTCCAATCCCGCGTGCGCGAAGCCTTCGAAGGCTTCCGCGACGACATCATCCGGCACCTGCCCAACGTCACGGTAGGGCTGCTGTTTCTGCTGCTTTTCCTGACCATTGGTTTGCTGGGGCAGTGGGTGTTGCGGCGGCGGGTGGCCGTGCGGGCCCAAGACCCACTGCTGGCCAACTTCGTAGGCCGCACCGTATTCGTTGTTTTTTTGCTGTTCGGGGTAATTTCCTTCCTCAACCTGGCCGGCCTGGCTGGCGCGGCGAGCGGGCTGCTGGCCGGGGCGGGCGTCACGGCCATTGTGCTGGGCTTTGCCTTTCGCGACATTGGCGAAAATTTTTTGTCGGGCTTTTTTCTGGCCTTTGGGCGGCCTTTCGGCATTGGCGACATCATCGAGGTGGCGGGCCACATGGGCAAAGTCGAATCGCTCACCCTGCGCAACACGCGGATACGGACCTTCAACGGCCGCGATATTTTCTTGCCCAATGCCTACCTGATCAAAAACCCGCTCATCAACTACACGCGCGACGGCCTGATGCGCCACGACTTTGTGCTGGGCATTGACTACGGCGACAACATCACCGAAGCGATCAGCGAAATTATGCGCGTGTTGGAAGCCCGCCCCGACATCGAGCACCGCCCCAACCTCCATCCGTTTGTGATCATCGAAGATTTTGGTACCAGCACCGTCAATCTGCGGATTCACTTCTGGATCAACACTTACGACATCCTCGGGTCGGCCACCACGCTCAAGAGCGAGGTGATGCGCGGGGTTTTCAACGCCCTGGTAGCGGCCAAGTTCAACATGCCCGCCGATATCATCGAACTGAAAATCTACCAGGAAGGGCAGCCCATTCCGGTGAGTGTGCGCCCGGCGGCTCCCACCCATACCAACGCTGGCCTGGCACCCCCTTCGTAGAGAAGATTGTAAAGACGAAGGCGCGGCCGCCTCATAAAACCCACCAAGGGTTCGAATAAAACATGGACAAAAACCCTCCAAGAGCTGGAATATGCTATGGACAGAACCCCTGAAGGGTTGTGCCAATAAAAACTCATGAAAGCCCACGCCCTCCGTTTAAGCCCCGATCAAGACCTGAAAATATCGCTCGAGTACTACGTCCGCGAACATCAGCTCCGGGCGGGAATAATCTTGACCTGCGTGGGGAGTTTGAACGGCGCCACGCTCCGGATGGCCGACCAAAACGACCCGACGACGCTGGCGGGCAAATTCGAAATCATCTCGCTGGTGGGCACCCTTTGCCCGGACGGGTGTCACCTGCACATTGCCCTGTCGGACAAAGAGGGACGCGTGGTGGGCGGGCACCTGCTGGCGGGCTGCCCGGTGTACACCACCGCCGAAATAGCCATCGGGGAAATCGAAGACCTCACCTTCGCCCGCGCCGTGGACGCGGCCACGGGCTTCCGGGAGTTGGTGATTGCGCCGCGGGCTGCCGAATAGGCCTGATTGTGTCGGGAAAATAGGGGAAGACCCTGCCGGGTTGCACTTTGTGATGAGCAGCGCATCCGCTTCATCCCGCGCCGAGGTTTGCGATTTCGGCCGATAACTGCTTGATTTACTTTCTAGCGTCGTTGTCTTTTCATGCACCCAGGCATCATCCAGAAAATCCGCAAGTACGAAATTCAGATTCGCAAGGCCATTACGGCCCACATGCAAGGCGATTTCCGTTCGGTGTTCAAAGGGTCGGGCCTGGAGTTCGACGACATCCGGCAGTATCAATACGGCGACGACGTGCGCAACATTGACTGGCGGGTGAGTGCCAAGGGCCACGGCACGTTCGTCAAGACCTACCGCGAAGAGAAGGAGCAGAGCGTCTTTTTGATGCTCGACGTGAGCGCTTCGCAAGAAATTGGCCCCGCCCAGCAGCAGAAAATTGACGTGGCCACCGAAATTTGCGGCGTGCTGGCCCTGTCGGCCATCAAAGAAGCCAGTCAGGTAGGGCTGATTTGCTTCAGCGACCAGATCGAAAAATACATTAGGCCCAGCAAGGGGATGACGCACGCCTACGAGCTGATCTATGAGCTGTATCGCCTGCGGCCCGCCTCGCGCCGCACCAACCTTACGCAGGCCATCAACTACGTACTCAACACGCTCCGGCGCCGCAGCATCGTGATCCTGGTTTCGGACTTTGTGGACGAGGGCTACCAACCCCGTCTGCAAGCCCTGGCCCGCAAGCACGACCTGGTGCTGATCCACATCTCGGACCGACGCGAGCTGCAGTTTCCGCGCCTGGGCATCATCCCCCTCTACGACAAAGAGCGGGGGCAAACGGTATGGGTCAATACGGCTTCGGCGACTTTTCGCCAGCAAATGACCGAGCGCTTTGCCAGCAACCGCGCCGCCCTCGAGCAATTGGGCCGCCGCTACCAGGCCAATTACGTAGCCATAGACACGGGCACCGACTACGTGCCCGACCTGATTCGTTTGTTCAAGGTGCGCAACCGTTACGCCCAAAAAACCACTACTGCCCGATGATGCGCTGCTTGTTTTTGGTGAGCTGGCTGCTGGGCCTAAGCTCGCCGCGCGTGTGGGCCCAAGCGGCCGCGCCGTCGGCCGATTTTCGTCCCGTGGGTCGCTTCGAGGTAGCGTCGGCGGCCGTGGGCGAGTGGGTCAACTATTCGCTGGCCGTGCGCCACCCCGTCGCCACGCAGGTGCTCTTTCCCGACTCCACCTTCGGCTTTGGCGACTTCGAGTATGTCGGCTATCAGTTTTTCCCCACCGTTTCGGACGCCACCACCAGCTACGACAGCGTGGTCTATACGCTGCGCACCTTCGAGCCAGACACGGTGCTGACGCTGGCCCTGCCCGTGTTTTGGTTGCAAGGGGCCGATTCGGTGGCTCGCTATGCCCAAGCCTCCACGTTTCGCGTGGTGCCGACCTTGGGAGAGGTGCCCGAAGTGCCCGAGCTGAAAGCCGAGGCGTCGGCGTGGCCCTTGCCACGGGCGTTCAACTATCCCTATTGGCTGGCTGGCACGGCAGCCGTGCTGGTGGCAGTAGGGCTGGCCGTTGCCCTGCTGGGCGGCCGATTGCGGCGGGCCTATCGCGAACAACAACTCCGGCGGCGGCAGCGGCGCTTCGAGCGGCACTTTGCCGAGCGGCTGGCCCGTTGGCAGGCTCAGCCCACGGCCGAGCACCTGAGTCTCCTGATCGCCGACTGGAAGCAGCACCTGGAAGTGATGGGCCAGCAGCCCTACCGGGCCTACACCACGCGCGATTTGCTCCAGCATTTTCCGGAAAACACCTTGGGCACCGCCCTGCACGCGGCCGACCGCTTCATCTACGGGCAGGGCATTCCGCCCGACAACAACTTAGTAGGCCCGCCCCTGCTCGAAGTGAGCCGCACCCTGTACGCACACCGCCAAAATAACCTCCGCCATGCTGGAGCAAGCTAACCAGGTGTGGGGCTGGCTATCGGCGTTTTGGTTTGCGCCCTCCACCCTCCGCCAGTTTCAGTACGAAAGCCCGCTGTTCCTCTACCTCATTGCAGCCCTGCCGTTGCTGTGGCTGCTGCGCTGGGCAGTTTTTCACCGCTTTCGCGATCGCCTCGACGTGGCGTTCTTTTCGGGGCGGCCCCCAGGGCGCCAGCAAGCTTGGTTGCGGCACTTTCCGGCCTTGCTTTTTTTGCTGTTTTTGTCGCTGGCCTTGCTGGCCCTGGCGCGTCCGCAGCGCACCGACGAGCGCGTAGAGCAGTTTGCCGAAGGCATAGACATCGTGCTGGTGATGGACATTTCCGAGTCTATGAAAATCGAGGATTTCACCCCCAATCGGCTGGAAGCCTCCAAGGCCATGGCCAAGGAGTTTGTCAAGGGACGGGTGCAAGACCGGATCGGGCTGGTCATCTTCGCGGGGGAAGCTTTTTCGCTGGCCCCGCCCACCACCGACTACAGCCTGCTCGATAGCTACCTCGACGAAGTCCAGTTTCGGATGATCCGCAAGGGCGGCACGGCCATTGGCAGCGCCTTGGCCGTGGCCACCAACCGCCTCACCGAATCGGAGGCCAAATCGAAGGTGGTGATCTTGCTCAGCGACGGCGACAACAACGCCGGCAACATTGACCCGCTAACGGCCGCCCGCCTGGCCCATGCCTACGACATCCGCATCTACTCCATCATCGTGGGGCGCGACGGCCGCGTGCCTTTTGGCAAAGACCCCTTTGGCCGCACGCAATACATTGAAGAGTCTATCAACGAAGGCACCCTGCGCGACATTGCCCAAATTGGCGAGGGACGTTTTTTCCGGGCGCTCGACAACCAGGCCCTCGCCGAGGTGTTTGGCGAAATTGATCGTTTGGAAAAAGTCGAGATCAAAGAAACGCGCTACGTGGATACGGTGGACTATTACCACGTGTACCTCACCTGGTCGGTGGTGTGTTTTCTGGCGTGGTTGTCCACCAAAAATACTTTTCTGACCAATCCGCTAGAAGATTAGTTAAGTAGATGCGCACGCGGCTCGCGCGTACGTAGTTGTCTGCTGCTTATGATTGATCCATTAGCTGTCCGGCACTGCCCGGCTTGCCACGCCTCCCACCACACGCCGTACCTCCAGACGGCGGCGCACCTGCACGAGGGCCACCCAGAGCCCAAGTTCTCGTTCCGCCGCTGCGCCGCCTGCACCACCGTGTTTCTCAGTCCGCGCCTGCCGC
>DAIRSZ010000060.1:0-4237 GCA_036804165.1 Catalimonadaceae bacterium
TCGAACGGTGTGGGTGCGTTCGTGGCGTAGGTGGAATGCCAAAGTACGGGTTTTGGGAAAATAATAATACACATCACGAAGCAGGAAAATCTGGCCGCATCGGGTATCGTCCTGCACTTCTGCGCAAAGCCATTAGTTTTGGGCTTTTCACCGAACAGCTTCGCCATGCATACCGAGACTGCCCTTAATATTGCCCGCCGCGCTGCCCAACTGGGGGGCGCGGCCATCATGCGTGTGTACGCCGAGGGCGACCTAGACATTACCCAGAAGGCCGACGAGTCGCCCCTGACGCGGGCCGACCGCGCCGCGCATACGGCCATTGCCGACCTGTTGCAACCGCTGGGCCTGCCCCTGCTCAGCGAAGAAGGCAGGTCCGTACCTTTTGCCGAGCGCGCCGCTTGGGATACCTTCTGGCTCATAGACCCCCTCGACGGCACCAAAGAATTCATCAAACGCAATGGCGAGTTTACCGTCAACATCGCCCTGATTCGGGCGGGGCGCCCGGTGGCGGGGGTGGTGTACGTACCCGTTACGCAGCGGCTCTACTACGGCAGCCGGGAAGGCGGGGCCTTCCGGGTTGAGGCCGACGGCACGGCCACGGCCTTGCGGTGTGCCCGCACGGACTTGCAGGCCCGGGGGCTGCGCGTGGTGGCTTCGCGCTCGCACCTCAACGACGACACGCGGGCCTTCATCGAAAAACTGGACAACCCCGAACTGATCAGCATGGGCAGTTCGCTCAAGTTTTTGCTGGTGGCCGAGGGCAAAGCCGAGGTCTATCCGCGCTTTGCCCCCACCATGGAATGGGACACGGCCGCCGCCCAGGCCATCGTGGAGGCCGCCGGAGGCCGCGTGTGTGCCTATCCGGCCGACACCCCCCTGCGCTACAACAAAGAAAACCTGCTCAACCCCGCTTTTTGGGTGCTTGGCCAGACGGCCCCGGCCGGTTTGGTCTGATTGTTGAAGCCCACTTGGGCGTTGTGATATTTTGACTGAACGCAAAGGAGCCGGGCCGCGATGCCCGGCCTTTTTGTGTCAGCGCGGCACCCGGGTGGCCGCAAAGTCGGCCAGCATCTGGAGCGTGAGCTTGCCTTCGTAGAGGGCTTTGCCCACGATGACGGCGTAGCAACCCAGCCGCTCCAGCTCGGCGATGTCGTCGAGGGAGCGCACGCCCCCGCTGGCGATCAGGCGCAAGTCCGGAAACTGCGCCCGGATGTCGGCATAAAGATCAAAGTTGGGACCTTCGAGGGTGCCGTCGCGGCCTACATCGGTGGCCTTTACGTAGAGAATGCCCCTTTCGTGATAATGGGCAATGTGTTCGAGCACCGGAATGGGCGTCCGCCGCTGCCAGCCCGACGTCACGATGTAGCCCCCGCGCGAATCGGCCGCCAGGGTCAGTTTGTGGCGGCCGTAGGTAATCAGCCACGACATAAACAGGTCCGGATCGAGGGCGGCCACGCTGGTAGAATGCACGGCGCTGGCCCCCGACTCAAAAGCCAGGCGCACGTCGCCATCGGAGCGGAAGCCGCCGCTGCACTCGATCTCCAGGTCGGTATGCGCCCGCACCAGTTGCAACACGTCGTAATTGGCCAGCCGACCGCGCTGGGCACCGTCGAGGTCAATCAGGTGAAGCCGCCGGAATCCTTTGGCCGCTACGCTTTCGGCAATCTCCAGCGGGGCATAATGGTATTCTTTGGGGTTTTGGTAGTCGCCTTGCGTCAGGCGGATGCACTTGCCATTAAGTACCGACAGGGCGGGTATAATTTGGATCATAAACTCGGATGGGGTGGTATGACTCGGTTTGGGAGAAGTACGGTCTTGCGCAAAGGAGATTTTTAGTACCGGAGTGTACGCATCGCCATAAGCAAATTTACAGAAAATACTGTTTCTGATTAATTCTTTCGCAAGAAAAGCGGCCGTAGTGCGCTTGTTCCGCCGGGTTTTCCTTTTCGTGCGCCCAGATTTATAACCATGCAAAAGCGTCCGGGTTAACAAAGAGAATCACTAATTTTGTCTTTCCACCCGACGCCATTATTCATGACCCGACCCGTTCGCGTACGTTTTGCCCCCAGCCCTACCGGCGCCCTCCACATTGGTGGCGTACGTACTGCCCTCTATAACTACCTCTTTGCCCGCCAGCACCAGGGCCAGTTTATTCTCCGCATCGAAGATACCGACCAGGGACGGTTTGTGCCCGGGGCCGAAGCGTACATCCGGGAAGCGTTGGCCTGGTGCGGCATTACGCCCGACGAAAGTCCTGACTTGGGCGGGCCGCACGCGCCCTACCGCCAGTCGGAGCGCAAAGCCATGTACCGCCAGTACGCCGAGCAACTGGTGGCCGCAGGCCACGCCTACTACGCCTTCGACACGCCCGAAGACCTCGACGAAATGCGCGAGCGCCTCAAGCGGGCCAAAGTGGCCACGCCCCAGTACAATGCCATCACGCGCTTGCAGATGCGCAACTCGCTCACGCTGCCCGAAGACGAGGTGCGCCGCCTGATGGACGCGGGCACGCCCTACGTGGTGCGGCTCAAGATTCCCCGCAAAGAAGAAATTCGCCTGCACGACCTGGTGCGCGGTTGGGTGCTGGTACACTCCAACACCCTCGACGACAAGGTCTTGCTCAAAGGCGATGGCATGCCCACCTACCACCTGGCCAACGTCGTGGACGACCACCTGATGGAGATCACCCACGTGATCCGGGGCGAAGAGTGGTTGCCCTCGGCCCCGACGCACGTGCTGCTCTACCGCTTTTTGGGTTGGGAAGACACCATGCCGCAGTTTGCGCACCTGCCCCTGCTGCTCAAGCCCGACGGCAACGGCAAACTCAGCAAACGCGACGCCGAACGCCATGGCTTTCCGGTGTTTCCGTTGCAATGGCACGACGACCCATCGGGCCAAACCGTAGCGGGCTTCCGCGAAGCGGGCTATCTGCCCGAAGCCATGCGCAACTTTCTGGCGTTTCTGGGCTGGAACCCCGGCACCGCGCAAGAGTTGTTTAGCGAAGACGAACTGATTGCCGCCTTCCGGGTGGAACGCATCGGCAAGGCCGGCATCAAATTCGACATTGACAAAGCCAAGTGGTACAACCAGCAGTATCTGCGGCAGCGTTCCGACGCCGACTTGGCGACCTTCCTGATGGAGGCTGCCCGCCAGCACGGCACCGACGTGCCGATGGCCCGCGCCGAGCGCGTGGTGGCTTTGGTAAAAGAGCGGGCTACCTTTCCGCAAGACCTCTGGGCCGAAGGGCAATACCTGCTCGCGCCGCCCGCGCATTACGACGAGGCCGTGGCGGCCAAGCGCTGGAACGACGAGGCCCTGGCCGTGCTGCACGCCTTCCGGGATCGGCTACGGGGCCAGGCCGCCCTCACGGCCGACGAAGCCCGCACGCACCTGAATGCCGCCGCCGATGCCGCAGGCATCAAGCTTGGCAAAGTGTTGCAAGCCGTTCGGCTGGCCATCACGGGCGTGGGCGCCGGACCCGACCTGATGGAGATTATCGCCATTCTGGGGCCGGAAGAAACCGTTGGGCGCATTGACCGAGCCGAGCAAACCCTGGCGGTAAAACAAAATTAGGCCTAGCCCACCAGCACACCCGACTGCCATCGCTTGCGTAAGTACTTGCGTAAACAGGGGCACCACCGAGGGTCGGTGGTGCCCCGCTCACCCCAGACCACACGTTGTATGTCCCGCAAAAAAACGCCTAAAGAACCCAAAAGCGACGAGAAACCCCGCGTGCATCCCGAACTCGACGGCTTCGAAATCAAGATCAATCCGCTCGGCGAGGTCATCTCGTCCTACGACATTGACAAGATCAACCTGTTTCTTAATCGGCACGTGGAAGACAAGAAGTTTCGCGACCGAAACGACATCCTGGGGCGCGACGTCCCCACCGACGACCTCGACGCTTTGCCCGAAGCCGAGTTGGACGAAGACAACCTCGACGAAACAGCCACCCTGCGCGGAGATTTCGATGACCTCGACCAACTGGATAACTTCGATGACGACCAGGAGGAAGATACCCCCAAACCCAAGCGACGCCGCTAGCGCAGAATGCTGGCCGGGTCAGTGATGGCCCCGCGCCAAGCCGGCACCAGGGCCGCCGTCAGGTAGGGCACCACCGCCAGGGCCAGCACAGTCAGCACACTGCCGCCCGACACCACGGGTGCTAGCCGATAAACAGGTAGCACCACCGACCAGCCCGTCAGCAGCGGCGCCAGCAAAGGGGCGTGCAGCCAGA
>DAIRSZ010000060.1:4337-11338 GCA_036804165.1 Catalimonadaceae bacterium
AGCACCACCGACCAGCCCGTCAGCAGCGGCGCCAGCAAAGGGGCGTGCAGCCAGAACACGTGCGCGTAGGCCAGCAGCAAGCCCGCCAGCGTGGCCGTGAGCGACAGGCTGATCCCCTCCCAGAACTTGACCCAGAGCACATCGCCGATGCCCCAGCCGAGGGCCTTGAGAATGCCCAGTTCGCGCCGTTCGGTGGCGTGGAGCCCACCTGCCCGGTCGAAGACCAGCAGCAAAAAGGCCAGCCCGGCCAGCAACGACCCGAACACCAGCAGCCCACCCCGGTAGCCGAACAACGCCCCGTAGGTGTTGCGCAACTGCGCCCGCGTCACGACGCGCACCCCGGCAAACTCACGATCAATTTTGCTGCCCAGGTTGCTGACCTCGTCGGGGTTGCGCACCCGCACGCCGATGTCGGTGACATAGCCGGGCGGAATGCCCAGCACGTTCCGGGCGGCCGCGTCGGCCAGCACAATCAGGTCGCGGGTGAGCAAGTCTGAGGGAGCCTCGAAAGCCCCGGCGATGGTGAAGGAGCGCAGCCGCGAACGGCTGTCGAAGAGCGTGAGCCGATCGCCTACTTCCAGCCCGCGGGCTTCGAGCAAGCCCGTGCCCACCAGCACCTGGGTGCTGTCGAGCTGGCCCCGGTAGCGCGTGGCCAGCAGCGGCCATTCGCCGACCGAGTCGGCCCCCAGTACCGTGAAGACGCCCCCCGTGGGCGAGTCGTAGTTGTAGCCCCACACGCGCCCGCGCACCTGGTCTGTGCCCCGATAGGTGCGAATAGAGTCGGCCCACGCGGCAGGTATCAATGCCAGGCGGCCGCCCGTCAGTTGCTGCACCCACAAATCGGGCGCGGCGGGCAACACCGCTTCGGTTTCGCGGCGCAAGGCTTCGGTGAAAAACACCACCGAGGCGTAGAAGGCCACTACCAAGGCGTAGAGCACCCACAAGGCCAGTTGCCGCGGCCAGTGCCGCCCCAGGCTCCGGAGGGCGTAATCGAGCAGGTTAATCTGTCGGCGCATGGGGAGGAGGAAGCCAGACCGGGCCGGGCGGCAAAAAGCCCGAGGCCGGGAAGTGATCGTGAAAGCCGGGATAGTCCTGAAAAACGCCCATCCATTCCGGCGTCGAGAGGTGACGCAGGTGGCGCGACTCGGTGGTGAGGCAAAAGTCGTTGAGCCAGAGGGCCTGCATCAGTCCGCGCTGGTCGGCCCAGTGAGCCGTGGCCCCGGCGCGGTCGGGCTTCAACAACATTCCGGCGGCTATGCTCAGCATCAGCAAAAGCCCCAGCCAGGCGTAGGCCCGCGTGACTTGAAAACGTGGGGCTGGCTTTACAGACATGGGGTGGTTCGGCTTCGGGCTTGGCGCAATGGCGGAATATTAACGCCGATGTTCGCTTGAAAAACCAAAGATTGTTTAACCACTAAACTATTACAGCAACGCATTTCCCGCTGTTGCCCAAAATTTGTGTTACAAGTTGGCCTTCTATCCTCCATTCTTATCGAATCGCTATCCACTTGAGTTTATGCTAAAAGTTTTTCCAATTTCATTTTCCACTTTTCCCAGTCTTTCATCTCTTTGGTTTGTAAATCTAAAAATTTTTGTGTGTGGTCATGATGAACTAAATGGCAAAGTTCGTGAATGATTACGTACTCGATACAGCCTTTTGGTGCTTTGATCAATTCCGGATTTAAAATTATTTTCCCTTTCGGTGTGCAGCTTCCCCACCGCGTTGGCATGTCACGCAGTACGATAGAGCTAGGTTCTACTTTATGTCTTTTAAATTTGTCAATCAGGGGTGCTGCAATGGCAAAAAACTTCGTCCGTGCATGGTGCAAATACCAGTCATTTAATAATTCTTTTGCTCTTAACTTTTCACTTGCAGTCACTTCGATAAACTTGCCTTTTAATTTTACAGATTCCTCGTTTCCGATGGTAATTTGCAGGCGATATTGTCTGCCCAAGTATAAGTGCGTTTCCCCACTTATGTATTTTCGTTGGGGTGTTTTTGGTTGAAAGGAGAGAAAGAAGCTTTGTTGTCTGATTATCCAAGGGGCTTTTTTCCTTATTTTCTCTTTTACCTTTTCCACAGAGCTATCTACAGGTGCCTTTACCAACACTTCCATTTCAGGCGTTACGGTAATACCAAGCGATCTTCTATCCGCAAATTTTAATTGATAGTTAATCAACTTACTCCCGAATTGAATGCTATCTGTGATGATCTCCTCGCTCATATCTTGTATCTTAATTTCGCTACGTCAATGCAGTCTTCTGCAATTTTATCCATGTCCTCAAACGATAAGTCTATATGGTATTTGTCTCGCACCTCATCAATCAAATGGTCGCCAATATCAATAAGTAACTTTCCCGTGATATTTGTTTTGTGCTGCCAGTCCACAATGGGTTGGCCATTGTCTAAAACAGCATCCTGAACTAAGTCGTCTATTTGTAAAGCCGTTTGCGTTGAAACGTCTTCGCGAACCACATCGTCCTGGATCTTTGCAGATAATGCCTCCATTGTCAAACCGTAAAATGCTTTGGCCACATTTCTGCCTTTGAGTTGCTCCGGAATATCACCATCGGTACGAGCTAACACAGTATCCATAATATCCTGACTTCGCTTCAACCGCTCTGCACTGCTCATTCTGCCCGCCTCGTATTCTTCAATCACATCTTTCAGCATTTGAGAGAACTTTTTATAGAACGCGGGGTCTTCATCCATTTTCTCAGAGATGTGTTTGCCTGTTCTACTTTCAATTCTGTCTGCTTTGGCATCATCACCAATGGCGTTTTCCACTTCCTGCTGAAATTTGTCTTTATCAAAGATATTTACCAGTTCCGTAATGGTTTCAATTTTCTCAGTAGTGATGTGGGTGTCAATCAGTTTCTGAATTTGGCCTTCGTACTGTTTATAGTTTATTTCGTCGCTGTATCGTTCTACTACCGCCAAGCGCAATTTCAGGAACATCGTCAGGTCTTCTTTGTAGCGATTGATCACCTTTTCTTCTACTTCCTTGTGAAACTGAATAGAAGACAACGCCAGTTTCAGACCCTTGGCAAATGCAGCCAATTTGTCATAGAACAGAATCCGTACCGCCTCATCTTTCAACAATCGCTGATAGGCTTCTGCGTCACGTTTGTTGGCAATGGTTTTGAAAATACCCCAAAGGTCCGAATGCTTTTGCGGAAGTTTTTTAATTTCTTCCGTGATGTTGGTGAGTGTTCCCGCCAAATCGTCTTCGTCGAAATCTGCGAAAGACGAATATAGCTGCAAGGCATCATCCAGATTCTCAATCACACCGTAATAGTCCACGATGTAGCCAAATTCTTTGTCGGGATAAATACGGTTCACCCGTGCAATGGCCTGCAACAATTTATGACTCTGTAAATTTCTTGTGAGATATAAAACCGCATTCTTAGGTTCATCAAAACCAGTAAGCAATTTGTCAACTACAATAATGATTTCCGGGTCTTTCTGATTTTTGAAACGACTGACAATGTTTTTTTCGTAGCTTCTCGCATTGCCATGTTCGTCCATCATACGCTTCCAGAATTGATTTTCTTTTTGCGTTGATTTTTCATAAGCAGTTTCTTCCCCTTCTCGTTCGTCCGTGGACGATATCAATACTTCACTGCTTACAATGCCAATTTCATCCAGATACTCTTTGTATTTGATGGCATTCACTTTCTTATCGCAAACCAACTGGCCTTTAAAGGGCGTTCGGCCTTGCCAATTATCACGGAAATGGTAGCTGATGTCCCAGGCAATCATGCGCATTTTTTGTTCAGCGGCATTCAGGTGGTCGTAGCGGGCGAATTTTTTTTTGATATCGGCTTTTTGATAATCGGTTAATGGTTCGGACACCATTCCAAAAAAAGTATCTATCGGACTGGCATTTACGTCCTGCAAGGCCAATCTGCCTTCGTAAAGCAGCGGTACAACGGCTTTGTCCTTCACAGCCTGGTCAACCGTGTAGGAGTCAATCATTCCGCCAAACTTCTCGGCGGTGCTTTTGTCTTTCTTAAAAAGCGGCGTTCCCGTCATGGCAATAAAGCACGCATTCGGCAAGGTTTTTTGCATATCAATGTTGAACGTGCCGTGCTGCGTCCGGTGCCCTTCGTCCACCAACACAAAAATGTCGGGGCTCTCCAAGGGTTTGCCAATTTTCTTTACGGCGGCCACAAATTTGTTAATAATGGTAGTCACGACTGCATCGCTTTTGCTTTCTAGCAATTCTACCAATCGTTGGCCCGTGGTGGCATTCTCCACAAACCTGCCACACTTGCGGAAGGTGCCCGTAATCTGATTGTCCAGATCGGTTCGGTCGGTAACCAACACAATTTTCGGGTTGCGAATGGTCGGCTCCATCGCAATCGCTTGGGCCAGCATCACCATCGTCAGCGATTTGCCACTCCCCTGCGTGTGCCAGATCACCCCGCCACTGCGCTTTCCGTTTTCGACATTCGTGATCCGTCGCATGGATTTTTTGATAGCAAAAAATTGCTGGTAACGGGCTATTTTCTTTTCGCCATTGTCGAACAGCACAAAATTAAAGATCATATCCATCAGCCGTTCCGGTCGGCACAGGCCGTACAAATAATGATCCTGCTCGGTGGGCAAAATCTCCTCCTGCTCCAGTGCATCGAAGTATTGCCGAACGTATCTGAAGCGCTCGGCAAATAGCTGTGTCTTGACGGGGCCAGGAAGCGCTTTATTTTTGAGGACAAGCAACTCGCTTTTGTAGTGGCGCGCTGCTGCATCGCTACTGAATTTCTCCTGCCACCTTGCCCAAAACTTTTCGGGTGTACCGTTGGTGGCATACAGAGCCTCTGTGCAACTGATGCCAAGCAATACCTGAGCATATACATAGAGGCTTCTTATCCCATCTTCTTGCTGATTTCTCAGTGTTTGACTGATGGCCTGTTTCAACGGCTCTTTCATGTCGGGGCGTTTGCACTCGATAATGCAAAGCGGAATGCCATTGACAAACAGCACCAAATCGGGGCGGTAGTGCGCTTTGCTGGTGCTGCGCATCACGCTAAATTCCTCGGTTACGTGGAATACGTTGTTGTTGATATTTTTCCAGTCAATGAACTGCAGCGTGAAGCTTTTTTTATCGCCATCTACATTTTGTTCCAGTGCCTGACCCAAGGTGAGCAGGTTGTAAGCTTTTTCGCTGGCCGCAATGTAACCTTCGTTCATGGGCAGATTTTTTAGTGCCAGTATGCCCCTTTCAACGTTTTCGTCCGTGAAAATGTGGGTCTTGGTGGTACTCACCTTGATGGTGTTGATTTCTTTCAACTGCTTTCGCAGCACATCTTCTAAAAGTACATTACTGGTTTTTCCACCTCTTAACCGTTCGGCGTCGGCCGGGCTCAAATACGTGTAGCCCAAATTTACCAGCATTTGCAGGGCCGGAATTTGGCTGATGTGGTCTTCTTTAAAACTTGGGGTTTCCATTTTCTTATGTTATAAATGTTAAGGGTTTGATTCACGACTTCCTGAACTTCCTGTTTGCATTCAATCATGTACAGATTCCTGGCATTTCCTTGACATGATGGGTGGCTCATGCGTAGCTTTTACCTATTTCTTACACACAATATGGTTGTCATAGGTAGAAAATCGAATGATTTACTCACGAAAAGACCCTCATGGGTAAATTCTATTTATCTGCACACCCGATCAAAGTTTGTTAACATTCTGAAAAAGATTGAACAAATCTGTATTGATGTAATAGTTGTCTTTCCAAATCTTTTGCTTGGTCACAATTCCGAGTTTGTCCAGTTCGTCCAGATACTTAGCGGCTGTCTTTCGACTTACCCTGGTTTCTACCATTACAAAGTCAATTTTGGTGTACGGATGCCGAAACAGATTATTGAGCAAATCTTGGCTATAAATTTTGGGCAGTTCGGTTCGTATTCGCTCCTTATGGCTTTGCATCAGCTTCTTGATCCCATCTATGACCTTGATGGTTTGCAAAGAAGTTTGCGCTACGCCTTCTAGCATGTACAGCACCCACTCTTCCCAGGCGTTTTCGGTTCTTACTTTTTGCAGCAAACGGTAATAATCCGCTTTGTTTTGGTTGACGTAGCGACTCAAATACAAAATCGGTAAATTCAACAGCCCTTCTTTTACCAAATACAAAATGTTGATGATCCGGCCCGTTCGGCCGTTGCCGTCATAAAAGGGGTGGATGCTCTCAAACTGGTGGTGAATCACGGCCATCTTCACCAACGGATCCCAGTCGCACAAGTCATTGTCGTTCATAAACTGCTCTAGGTTGTGCATAAGCGCTACCACTTCGTCGTGGGTTTGGGGCGGTGTGTACACCACCTCTCCGGTTTGCTCGTTTTTTAGTTTGGTACCCAGCACTTTTCTGAAACCCGCGTCATTTCCCTCCAGCATGGCCTGCACCCGGATGATGTGGTTATTTATCAAAATTCCCTCCTGCCTGACGGTCTCAAACCCCCAACGGAGGGCCGCCGCGTAGTTGTGTACCTCCTTGGAGGCCACCGATTTGAACTCCCTTTTCAGATAGTCGCCCTGGTACAATTCGTCGTGCGTGGTGATGATGTTCTCGATGGCCGAACTGTCCTTGGCTTCCTGCAAGGAAAGCGTGCTGATCAGGATGCTTTCGTTGGGTATGCTCAGGGCGGCCCCCTTCATTTCGGCGATGGCACTGCGGGCCGCCGCCGTTTTTTTCAGGACGGCTTTGGTTTCCAAATCCAGCGTTAGGGGGAGTTTGGGGATTTTATAGGCCATGCCGTTTTATGTATTATTGGTATAATTTATCACCGTTCCATTTTTTAGGATTGTTGATGATGTATTCCGAGATGCGGTGGTAAGATCGTTCGTCGCGAATGATATGTTCCCAATAATTGCGTTGCCATAATTTGCCGCGGAAGGGGGGCCAACCCAATTGTTTTACCCCACGGATGTATTCGTTGGTGGTCATGGTTTTGAACCATTGCACCACCCCCCGTAGGGGCGAACCTACGTGTTCGCCCGA
>DAIRSZ010000061.1:0-11310 GCA_036804165.1 Catalimonadaceae bacterium
TGCTGTTGCACCTGACCACGCGCGAGCGCCAGCGCACGCGCCGCATCTCCGAGCAGGAATACCAACTTTTGCGCTTGCGCGAACTCAATACCAAAGCCGAACTCGACGCCCTGCAGGCCAAGATCAACCCGCACTTTCTCTACAATGCGCTCAACTCGGTGGTGGGGCTGATCCGCGAAGACCCCGACCGCGCCGAAGAAATGGTGTTGCTGCTGGCGCGATTTTTTCGCTACAGCACGGGGCGCCAGGGGCAGTTTCAGACCACGCTCGCCGAAGAGGTGGAACTGGTGAGCACTTATTTGAAAGTGGAAAAGGTGCGCTTTGGCGACCGCCTCCGCTACGCGGTACACTGCGCCGAACCCGACCTGATGCGCGGCTTGGTGCCCGCCTTCTTGTTGCAGCCGCTGGTAGAGAATGCGCTCAAGCACGGCCTTTCGTCCCGCACGGAAGGCGGCGAAATCGCGATCCGGATAGGCCGCAACGGCAACCAGTTGCGTTTGGCCGTCTGCGACGACGGCGCGCCCTTTCCGGCGGAGCCGACGCCCGGCTACGGCCTGCAGAGCACCCTCGACAAGCTCAGGCTGGTGGGTGGCTCGGCCGCGGGCATGGCCTTTTTGCCCCTGCCCGACAAGTGTGTTCAAATTTGGTTACCCTTACAACTTGCTGAAAATGAAAAAGTGGCTTCTCGTTTGCCTGATGCTGCTCGGGTGCCCGACGCTCCGCAGCCAGCCGCGCCCCGATAGCCTGGGGCTCTATCTGGAGTTTCCGGTGCTGGATTGGCCCTACCAGCGGCTCGCCCGTCAAACCACGGGCAGCTTTTTGTCCGGCTACGCCAACCCTTCGATGGCCCAGTCGCTGGCCCTATCCAATGGTTTCTACAGTGCGGCGCACGACGGCATCAGCCGCCTGATCCGGCCCGCGTCGGAGTTTCGGCGAATTTTGTTTTGCAACGCGGCGGCGGCGGCCTTCGATGCCTTTTCGTTCTACTTGCCTCTGGGCTACGGCTGGTTGCACGAAGAGTACCACCGGGCCGTGCTCACGCGCCGGGGCGCCGACAGCTTCAACGAGATGAACACCTTTCCCTTCGGGCAAGACCTGGTGGCCGTGCGCAACGTGCGCGACGAGGACCTCATGGGCCTGGCCGATGCGCACGCCCCCGACTTTGTCCGGCTGATGGCGGCCGGGCTAGAGGGGCAATATCACCAAGTACAGACCTTGCAGCAGCAAAACTTTTACTTTGCTCAGGACCTGCCCCACATCCCGCTCTACTGGCTCAGCACCTTTACCAACATCATTTATGTAAACCAGTCGGGCAGCGATTTCTTCGATGATAAAATTGACGAGGCCAACGCCCGCGAAGGAGCCGACGTGGCCCGCCGCGACTTTACGGGGCCAGACTTCACGGCCTGGGCCGACAAACTTTTTTTTCCGGATCGGCCCTACGCGGCGCGTGGGCTGCACCCCTCGGGCGTTGGCATTGACCGCTACGTACGGGCCGCCGACCTGAGTCCCGAAGCGCGAGCCTATTTGCAAAAACAAGGGCGGCGGCAGTGGTTCAACGTGCTCTCGCCGCACCTCTATGGCTTTGCGCGGCTGCGGCTGGCGCGTACGTCGCGCGGCGACTATTTTGGCAACTTTGCCGTGCGGCACGTGCTGACCTCCTTCGGCGAAAGCCTCAGCATCAACCTGTTCTACCAGTCGCCGCGCTACAACGTGTTTGTGTCGTCGCACCGCTATGCCAATGGCGAGCGGGCCTTTCCGGGACTGGAGGTGGCCGTGCTCGAATACGGCTGCGGCCCGCGCTGGTGGCTGACGGGCAGGGCGCTGGGATGGCTACAGCCCCGGGGCCAGGCGTTCGATGCCCGGCAGGCCACTGCTGGCGGGCTGCTGGGCCTGCGCGCACGCTACCGGACAGATACAGTGTTTACCCCCTATGCGCAGGTAGAGGGCAAAACGGCTGGCTGGGTGATGGGCCACGTGTTTTTGGCGCAAAACCTGAGCTTGCAAGTGGGTGCCGTGGTGGCGGGCTGGTGAGGGGGGTTGCCCAACGACCCCAAATGTGGCATCTTTGCTGGGCGTGGGCATCACGCAACTTTTGGTCTTGGTCAGTTGAACTTCCCCTATTTCGTCGCCCGCCAACTGCGGCGCAGCCCCTCGGCTTCATTTACGGGCACCGTCATGCGCATCGCTGTGGGCAGCATTGCCGTGGGGCTGGCCGTGCTGATTGTGGCCTTCGCCATTCTGGGGGGCTTTCGCCAAACGATTCAGAACAAAATCTTTAGCCTTTCGGGCCAGTTGCAGGTCACGCGCTTCAGCCTCGGCAATCAGTTCGAAGAGTTGCCCGTATCGGTGCACTCGCCGTTCTACCATTCGGCGCGCACTATTGTGGGCGTGCGGCACATTCAGGTCTTTAGCCACAAGCCGGCCCTGATCAAAACCGACGACGAGGTGCAGGGCGTGGTGCTCAAGGGTGTCGGTCGGGACTTCAACGTTGAGGCCTTCAAACCTAACCTGATCGCCGGGCAATTCCTGAGTTTTGGGGACACGTCGGCCGAAGAGGTGCTTGTCAGCCAGCGCATCGCCAATCAGTTGCAATTGGCCGTGGGCAACGAAATGCTGCTCTTCTTTTTGCAAGACCCGCCGCGCTTTCGTCGCCTGACTGTGCGGGGCATCTACCAAACGGGGCTAGAAGAATTTGATCAGACTTTTCTGCTGGGCGATATTCGCCTCCTGCGCCAGCTCAACGACTGGCCCGACTCGCTGGCGGGGGGCTACGAACTGTTCGTGGATGATTTTGCGAAACTGCCCGAAGTGGCCGCCCGGGTGTACGAGGCCATGGACTATGACCTGGGCATCGAGAAGATCACCGACCGCTACCCGCAACTTTTCGACTGGCTGTTTTTGCTGGGCCGCAACGTGAGCATTTTCTTGGTGCTGATCCTGATCGTCGCTTGCTTCAACATTGTTTCTACGTTGCTGATCATGATCATGGAGCGCACGCAGATGATTGGGCTGCTCAAGGCCCTAGGGGCTCATAACCAACAGATTCGCACCATTTTCATGTTTAACGGCATGCGCCTGATTGTTCGCGGTTTGCTCTGGGGCAACGCCCTGGGCATTGGCCTGTGCGCCGTGCAACACTACTTTCGGCTCGTTCCGCTCGACCCCGAAAACTATTACATGAGCTTTGTACCCATCGCCTGGGACTGGCCCGTCATCTTGCAGCTCAACGCCTTGCTGTTTGTGCTGACAACGGCCGTGTTGCTGGTGCCCACGCTCATTATTGCCTCCATCCAGCCCATCCGGGCCATTCGGTTCGACTAAAAAAACCCGGCCTGGGGCCGGATCGCGCAATTGAGAACGGGCACGAAAGTTAATCGTTCTCCGGAATCTGGCGGATGATTTCGCCCAGCTCAGCCGAGGCACTGGCTCCGTAGGCGTCGAGCAGGGTGCCCTTCAGGCCGTCGGGGCCTTCGATGGCGTAGATCACGGCCATATCGCTGGGGTTGGTGTCGCCCTCGAAGCGGTGGTGCTCCACGATGCGCAACTCAGCGGGGCCGTAGGCCCGCTGGCTGTCTTCGCTAATCAGTTGGCCAGTGCCTTCCTGCAACGACAGCCGCGTCGTGTAGCCGCGCTCGGCTAGTTGTTGCGAAGCCTCCACCATGGTCGAATATTGATTGTCTTGCATAATTGGTTGGATTTGAAAATCGGTGTGGAATTGCTAATTACACCTCGCCCTATTGGCTAGGATTCAACACAAACAGCCGATAACAGCTTGGCTGCCATCGGCTGTTTGTTGTGTTAGAAAGAATAATTATTTGTTGCCCGTGAAGGCCTGCTCGATGTTGCGGCCAAACTCTTCGAGGCGTTGCTCAGTCCGGTTGAGAGATTGGTCAATATCGGCTTTTACCTGATCCCAATTGGATTTGTTGGCATCTTCGAGGCGATCAATGCGCTCGTCAATGCGGTCTTTTTCGGCCTTCAGTTCGTCTTCCGTAGCCTTCAAATTATCTTTGGCTTGGCCTTCGGCATTGTCCTTACGTTCGTCAATGCGGTCGAGCTGGCGCTCAATCTTCAATTTCTGCTCTTCGAGGCGCACCTTGTACTCGGCTTTGGCCTTTTCCATCATGCCGTCGGCTTCGGCGCGTTCTTCGCGGGCATCTTCCACGCGCGACTCTTGCTGCTGGGTGCTGTCGCAAGCGACCAGCGAAAAAGTAATGAGACCAGCGAAAAGTGTGGGGAACGCGAGTTTTTTGATCGTTCTCATAAAAATAAAATAGGGGGTTAGAGAAAAAATTATTTGTGAACTACCTTTTCCAGCGCAGGGAGCGGCAAAAGGCATACAGTTGCTTAGTACGCGCAGCTTCCGATTAGAGTTATCACAGTGTTGACAAAATGCCTCATCCGCTTTGCTCGTTTTTACGCCCGTGCGTAGCCCACGTCATGCCTATGCATTCGACACCCTGCTGGGCGAAAGGCTGGGGCTGGCCTACCGCCTGACACAAGATGCCGACGAGTGGCGAAGCTTCGGCGGGGCCAAGTGTGCGTACGGACGGCCCTTGCCCGGGGCACCGTTCTTTGCAGCGGCAGGCCTGCTCGAAGCACGGGGCCTGGCGCCTTGCCAGCCGACGGGCGTGGCGGGCGGTCTTTTTCCAGTGAGCAACTCGGCATTGCCCTACGACCCTTTCGCGGCGACGTTCTATTGCCTGAGTCGCTACGAAGAATACCTGCCCTTTGCCCCCGATGCGCACGGCCGCTTTCCGGCAACCGCTAGCCGCCTGGACGCTCTGGGCTGGCTACGACAGCCGCTGGTAGAGCAGTGGGCGCAGGCCGTGGGCAAGTGCTTGCAGGCGCACTTCCCCAACTTGCCGCTTCGCCCGCCCGCCTACGCCTGGCAGCCCACCTTCGACATTGACAACGCCTACGCCTTCCGGCACAAAGGCTTCTGGCGCACGACGGCCCGCCTGGCGACCGACTTGCGCCCTGGCCGCTGGGCGCACCTGCGTGCGCGTTGGCGGGTGCTGCGCGGGCAGCAGCCCGACCCCTTCGATACCTATGACCGTTTGCAGGCCTGGCACGCGGCGGCGGGCCCGCGGCCGATTTTCTTTTTTTTGGTGGGCAACTACGGCCGCTTCGACAAGAACTTGCCCGCCCACCGGGCGCCGCTGCAAAAGCTGATTTGCCAAACGGCCGCTCACGCCGACATTGGTTTGCACCCCTCGTACCCAAGCAGCGAGCAGCCCACCCGCTTTGCCACCGAGCGCGCCCGCCTGACAGTCATCTGCCCACGGCCCGTTTTCCGAAGTCGGCAGCACTACTTGCGGTTTCGGCTGCCCGACACCTACCGCCACCTTCGTGCGGCCGGGCTAACAGAAGAACACTCGATGGGCTTCGCCGACGCAATAGGCTTTCGGGCGGGCACCAGTCGTCCGTTCTGGTGGTACGATCTGTTGCAAGAAGCCGTCACTGATTTGCGCGTGGTGCCCTTTGCGTGCATGGACGTGACGCTCCGGCGGCAGTTTGCTACGGCTCCGGCGGCGCTCGCGGCGGTGGGCGAGCTGATTGACCACGTACGCGCGGCGCACGGGCAGTTTACTACTTTGTTTCACAACGAGTCGGTAGGCGGGGCGGCAGCGGGCTGGCTAGGGTGGGAAAGCTTTTATCCGGAATTGATGCGACGGGCGTTGGCCCTAACAAAATAATGTCCAAAATGCGAATGGGGGTCTTGTGATTTAAATAATTGAATCGTAATATTGCGTTATTACGATTTTAAAAATGGGACTTACCAAAACTGAAGCCTTCGCCGCTGATCAAAACCAACTGGCCGAATACGCCAAAGCCTTTGCACACCCGGCGCGCGTGGCGATTCTCGAATATTTGCTCGCCAAGAACGCCTGCATCTGTAGCGACTTGGTGGAGGTGCTGCCTCTGTCGCAGTCCACTGTTTCGCAGCACCTCAAGGAACTCAAGCGCATTGGGCTGATTCGCGGCGAAGTAGAAGGCCCCAAAATGTGCTATTGCATTGATGCCGACGCCTGGCAAGCGGCCACGGCCCATTTCCAGCGCCTGCTCGGCGCTTTTCCACCGGAAAACAATTGCTGTTAATTCAACTATCATCCCTAAAAACCCCACTGCCATGCAAACTGCAGAACAACTAAAAGCCCTCGTTCGGGAAAAATACGGCGAAATTGCCCAGCAAGAAGGCGCCCAAGACTGCTGCGGCATGAGTGGCTGCGCCCCGACCGACTACACCGTCTTTGCCGAAGACTACCGCCAGTTGGCGGGCTATAACGCCGATGCCGACCTGGCCCTGGGCTGCGGCCTGCCCACCGAGTTTGCCCACATACGGCCCGGCCAAACGGTGCTCGACCTTGGTTCGGGCGCCGGCAACGATTGCTTTGTGGCCCGTGCCCAGACGGGCGAGTTTGGTCGCGTGATCGGGGTGGACATGACCCCGGCGATGGTAGAAAAAGCTCGGCAAAACGCCCACAAGCTCGGTTTTGCCAACGTGGAATTTCACCTCGGTGAGATCGAAGCCCTCCCCCTGCCTGACAATACGGTGGACGTAGTGGTGAGCAATTGCGTGCTCAACCTGGTGCCCAACAAAGCGGGAGCTTTCGCCGAAACGTTCCGTGTGCTGCGCCCGGGGGGCCACTTCAGCATCTCCGACATCGTGCTGCGGGGCCAGTTGCCGACGGGCTTGCAAGAGGCCGCCGAAATGTATGCCGGGTGCGTGTCGGGAGCCATCGAGCAGGAAGAATACCTGGGCTTGGCCCGCGCAGCGGGCTTTACGAACCTGCGCCTCCAGAAAGAGCGCGTCATCCAACTGCCCGACCAGATGCTGACTAAGTACTTGAGTGCCGACGACATTGCCCACTTCCGTAGCGGCACCACGGGCATTGTCAGCATCACGCTCTATGGCGAAAAGCCCGCCGCTGCTTGTAGTGGCCCCGGGTGTTGCTAAACTTACCCTAAATTCTCGATGACTACCTCAGCCCTATTCCCCAGCCTAGCCAGCTATGTGGCTGGGCTGGAAGCCGACTTCGACCAGATCAGTGACTTGCGCCGTGCCTTGCTCGACAAGTTGGCCCACTACGTCGGGCAAGCGCAACAGGCCGGGCGCACGCCGCAGCTTGTCTTCATCTGCACGCACAACTCGCGGCGCAGCCACCTGGGCCAACTCTGGGCGGCTGCCCTGACCCATCACTACGGTGCGGGGCCGCTCGAAACCTACTCAGGCGGCACCGAGGCCACGGCCTTCAACCCGCGGGCGGTCGCGGCCCTGCAAGCCGAGGGTTTCCGGATAGAAATGGTGCAGGAAGGAACCAACCCGGTGTATGAAGTGCACTATGCCGAAGGCGTTTCGCCGCTCCGGGCCTGGTCGAAGGTATTCGACGCGCCCGGCAATCCGCAGCAGCATTTCGGGGCCGTGATGACCTGCGCCGAGGCCGACGCGGGCTGTCCGTTTGTGCCGGGGGCCGACCTGCGCATTGCCCTGACCTACGAAGACCCCAAAGCTTTTGACGACACGCCCCAGGAAACGGAAAAGTATCGCGAACGCAGCCACCAGATTGCCCGCGAACTGGCCTACGCGTTCGCACGACTCAAAAAATAAATCAGTATGGAGCCGTACGACGTCATCGTGATTGGCGGGGGGCAAAGCGGCCTGGCCGTGGGCTATTTTTTGCGCCGAGCCGACCTCAGCTACCTCGTCCTCGACGACCGGGCGCAGCCCGGCGGGGCTTGGCGTCAGGCCTGGGATTCGCTGCGGCTGTTTTCGCCGGCGCGGTGGAGTTCGTTGCCGGGCACTCTGATGACGGGCAGCGAAGGGGGTTATCCCAGTCGGGACGAAACGGTGGCTTACTTGGAAGGCTACGAGCATAAGTATGGGCTGACCGTTCGCCGTCCGGTGGAAGTGATGACCGTACACGCCACCGAAGCAGGCTTTCGGCTCGACACTACGGCGGGGGGGGTTGCTTGCCGGGCGCTGGTGTGCGCCACGGGCACCTACCGGGCGCCCTTTGTGCCGGAGGTGCCCGGACTGGCCGATTTTGGAGGGCGGAAGCTGCATTCGGCCGACTACCGCCGCCCCGACGACTTTGCCCGGCAGCGCGTGTTGGTGGTGGGCGAAGGCAACTCGGGCGCGCAAATTCTGGCCGAAGTCTCGACCGTGGCCGACACCGTGTGGGCTACGGCCAAGCCACCGCAGTTTTTGCCTGACCACGTGGACGGCCGCTACCTGTTCGATGCGGCCACGGCCATGTACGAAGCTCAGCAAAAAGGTCTCGATTACCAGCCTCCCTCGCTGGGCGACATCGTGATGGTGCCGCCCGTCCGCGATGCCCGCCAGCGCGGCGTGCTCCGCAGTTTTGGAGCCATTGCCCACTTCACCGCCGACGGGGTGTTGTTCGAAGACGGTGCCTACACCCCCCTCGACGCCGTCATTTTTTGCACGGGCTTTCGGCCAGCTTTGGGCTTTCTGGAACCATTGGGACTGCTCGACGACCGGGGCCGCGTGGCCACCAAGGGCACGCGCGCGCGCCAGTTGCCCGGGCTTTGGCTGGTAGGCTACGGCGGCTGGACGGGCTTTGCTTCGGCCACGCTCGTCGGCGTGGGGCGTACGGCCCGGGCCACGGTGGGCGAAATAAAAAAGTACCTGATTTCTAACAAAAACTCCTGACTGGGTTATGCAAAAACCGCTTAAAAAGCTCGGGTTTCTCGATCGCTACCTCACCCTCTGGATATTCCTGGCCATGGCCGTGGGGGTGGCCATTGGCTACTTCTTCCCTTCTTCGGCCTCCTTCATAGATACCTTCAGCTACGGCTCTACGAACGTGCCCATCGCCGTGGGACTCATCCTGATGATGTATCCGCCGCTGGCCAAGGTCAACTACCGCTTGCTGCCCCGCGTGTTTGGCAATGTGCGGGTGTTGTCTATTTCGTTGCTGCTCAACTGGGTGATCGGCCCGGTGTTAATGTTTGCGCTGGCCCTCATCTTTTTGGCCGACTATCCCGAATACATGGTGGGCCTGATCTTGATCGGGTTGGCCCGCTGCATTGCCATGGTGCTGGTCTGGAACGACCTGGCCGAAGGCAGCAGCGAATACGGCGCCGGGCTGGTGGCGCTCAACAGCGTGTTTCAGGTATTTGGCTACAGCTTCTACGCTTGGTTGTTCATCACCAAACTGCCCCCTTTGTTCGGTTTTGAAGGCACCCTGGTGGACATTTCGATCGGTACCATCGCCGAGAGTGTAGCCATTTATCTAGGCCTGCCCTTTTTGGCGGGTATTCTGAGTCGAACCATTCTCGTGCCCCTCAAGGGCGAAGAGTGGTACCGTACGCAGTTTATCCCCACCATTTCACCGATTACGCTGCTGGCGCTGCTGTTCACGATTGTGGTGATGTTTTCGCTGAAGGGCGAGCTGATCGTTCAGATTCCGCTCGACGTGGTGCGCATTGCCGTGCCGATGCTCATCTATTTTGCCGTCATGTTTTTGGTCGGGTTCTTCGTAAGCCATGCCCTCAAAACACCTTACAGCGAAAACGCCGCCATCGCCTTTACGGCGGCAGGTAACAATTTTGAGTTGGCCATCGCGGTGGCCGTAGCCGTATTTGGACTCAATTCGGGGCAGGCCTTCACGGGCGTGATTGGCCCGCTGGTAGAAGTGCCCGCCCTGATTTTGCTGGTCCGCGTGGCTTTTTGGCTGCGACGGCGCTACTATCCAGCCGAGGCCATTGCATCGGAGCGCGCCGCGCGTGCGTAACGTAGGCAGTCAGCCGCCCAGGGGGCCGGTTTTATCTTTCAACCCTTGCCACTTCGCACTTTTTTCTCTCGCCTGCGTTCGAATCGCCGCTTGCTGCTCGTAATGCTGTGGCTAGGCCTAGCACCGTTGCTGGCCAGTTCGGCCCTGACGGCCCTGGCCATCGGCTACGAGGCCAACATCGCTGCGTGGGGAACGGGCGAATGGCTGGTGCTGTTTGTGGTTTCAGCCCTGACGATGGCCCTGGCCCTGACACCGACGACTTTCGTGGCGCTGCTGACGGGCTATTTTCTGGGCTGGTCGGCGCTGCTGCCGCTCGTAGTGGCCTACAGCCTGGCGGCGCTTGCGGGCTATGGCCTGGCCCGTTGGCTCGACGGCAGCCGCTTGCAGGCCACCTTGCAGTCGTTCGGACGCGCCGACCAGGTGCTGCAGGCCGTGCGCACGCGTTCGTTTGGGTTGGTGGTGCTCACGCGCCTTTCGCCTTTGCTGCCCTTTGCGGTAATGAACCTGGTGCTGGCCGTGGCGCGGGTGCCGATGGGCACCTTCTGGCTGGCTGGCACCTTGGGAATGCTGCCCCGCACGACTTTGATGGTGCTGGCAGGCCACCAGGCCCGCCAACTGCGCGAAGCCCTGACTGCGCCAGGTTCGGCCACTAGCACCTGGCTGACAGCGGCGCTGGTGCTGCTGTCGGTGCTGGGGTTGTACGTGTACTTCAACAAGGTGATCGGGCAACTCCGAACCGGAAATGTGCGCTAGCCATTGCGGCCAAAGAGGAATCATTGCCCGCATTTTGTTGTAAAACCTTACATGACATTATCCCAAAACTAGCGCACACTGCATCGGAGAAACCTAGACCGCGCAACATGCAAAAGCCCCCGCCAAGCATAGGAGGCGGGACGTACTGCCAAATTGCATAAGATGGCCCTCAAATATCGTTTGGGCGCACAAAAATATCTTGTTGTCGGCAAAAAACGTCCATTCTCCGGAAAAACTGAGGGGTACCTGACCAACTGCGTGTTGACCAAAAAAAGCACTTTTATATTATTAAAAAACAATAGAAAATTGTTTTTATTATGTAGAAATATTGATTTAACAACATACTATGTACAGTTATTACGTCTTTCTCAACTTGATAAATTGTCTAATTCGTTGGTTATCCGCAAAATTAAAAGACGATTCGGCTGACCAACGGTTCAATACTTGATTATGCTTACGCTTTCTGATCAAAAAAACGACCTTCGGCAACTGACGCTTCCGCAACTGCAAACGGCCCTGGCCGAGTGGGGCGAACCCGCCTTCCGTGCCCGGCAGGTGTACGAATGGCTCTGGAAAAAGGGCGCGCGCGAAATCGCCGACATGACCAACCTCTCGAAGGCCCTGCGCGAACGGCTCGAAACCCACTTTGCCATCCGACCCGTGACCGTGGCCAGCCACCAGCGCAGTCAGGACGGCACCCTCAAGTCGGCTTTTCGCCTCCACGATGGCCACATCGTGGAGGGGGTGCTCATTCCGGCCGACGACCGCATGACGGCCTGCGTGTCCTCGCAGG
>DAIRSZ010000062.1:0-11296 GCA_036804165.1 Catalimonadaceae bacterium
GGTGGCCCGTGCCCCGGGTCAGGTGCAGGACGTCGGGATGCTGACCGACGCCGACGGATACGTGTCGGTGGAGGTGAGCCAGCCGGGCACCTACGCGTTTGTAGTTCATCACGCGCAGGCCGCCCACCAGGTCAGGGCGCACCTAACGCCCCAACAGGCCTCGGCTACGCTGGTAGTAGTATGATTTTGCGAGCGGCCTGCCCAGTCGGCAGGCCGCTTTTCATTCTAAACCCTTTCCCGATGGCCTACCGTGTCCTGGTATTCGACGACAGCCAGCCCTGGCTAAGGGCTTGCCGTACGCAACTGCAGACCGACGATGCCTTTTTTTTGGCCGGTGCCTTTGGTGATACCCGCCGCCTGGCCGCCCGCCTGCGCACTCACCATCCCGACCTGGTGTTGATGGACATTCAGATTGCGCCGCTGGATGGCATCCGGGCCCTGGTCGAAATCAAGGAGCATTTTCCGCACGTGAAGGTGGTGATGCAAACCGTCTTCGACGACGACGAGCGCATTTTCGCGGCCCTTTGCCGGGGGGCCGACGGCTACCTGCTCAAGTCGGAAGCGCCCGCACGGGTATCAACGTTGCTGTTAGATGTAATGGATAACGGTGCGCCCTTGTCGGCAACAGTGTCCTCTTGTTTGCTGCGCCTGCTGCGGACTCGCTTTCAGCAAGTGCCCCCTTCCCCGCCGACTGTTTACACGCTCAGTCGCCGCGAACAGGAGATCTTGGGCCTGCTCACCGAGGGCCTAAATCAGAAGTCCATCGCCGACCGTTGTCACCTTTCGTTTCATACGGTCAAAACCCACCTCAAGAATATCTATCACAAGCTGGAGGTTTCCAGCATGACCGAAGCCGTGGCCAAGGCACTGCGCGAGCGACTGGTGATAACCTAGGAACTGGCTTTTTTTGAAAGTCTGACGATGCCCTTCTGAGATGGCCAGTCATGCCATCTGTGCTGGTATTGCTACTAGTGTAGCATTTCTTAAAACATCTATTTTTTTATTACAAACGCTTGTGTGATGGGCATTTTCGTAAGTGACCTAAATTACAAAACATTATTCCAAATAATATTTAATAACTTCTTAATAGAAGAAATTTGGCGTCCATGGGCTTTTATGGTATTTTTTGCTCGATTACTACGCCATGAAGCCTATCTATGAATGATTTATGAGGATGCTGCGTAGTCGGATTTTTTGTGATAAGTTACTGATTCTATCATCTCTCCATTTCTAACAAATCATTTATGCACTATTTATTACTTTCTCGCGTGGGTCGTCTGTGGTGGACGATGTGCGTACTTTTGGGCAGCCTCTGCGCAGGCCAAGCCGCTGCCCAGTTCAGTGCCTCGGTCAGCAACGTGGTGCTAGTCAATGCTACGACCAATGCTGACCTTGCCCCGCTCGTGGATGGTGCCGTGGTAAACCTGGCCGAGACGGGCACCAACCTCAACATTCGGGCCGACATCAGTCCGCAAATAGTGGGCAGTGTGGTCTTTGACCTCAATGGCACCACGTATTTGGAGAACAGCTTTCTCTACGTGATGTACGGCAACGTGGGCAACAACTACAACAATGGCACGCTGGCTCCGGGCAGCTACACTCTCACGGTTACGCCCTACAGCCAAAGCGGCGGCAGCGGCACGCCGGGAGCGGCCACTACGATTCAGTTTTCGGTGATCGAAAACGAAGCGCCCCCCGTGGACGATTCGCCCCTTGCGCTAGTGCTGGTGAATGCCACCACCAACCAAGACATTGTTACACTCGGCAATGGCGCGACGATTGACCTGGCCGAAACGGGCAGTAACCTCAACATTCGGGCTGACCTCAACCCGCCCGTAGTAGGTAGTGTGGTGTTCAACCTCAACGGTGTGCTCTACCTAGAAAACAGCTTCCTCTACGCCATGTTTGGCAATGTGGGCGACAACTACAGCGACGGCACCCTCGATCCGGGCAGCTATACGCTCACCGTAACGGCCTTCAGCCAAAGCGGCGGCAACGGCACGGCCGGCCCCACGGCTACGATTCAGTTTACGGTAATTGACCAAGGCGACACCCCGCCCCCCCCCAGCGAAGAAACGCTGGTCTATCGCATCAATGCGGGCGGACCGGCAGTTGTCAACAACATCGGGGCTTTTGCTGCCGATCAGTTTTTTGCGGGGGCCACGGCTACGTATGCCGTAAGCAATACGACCGACATTAACGGCACCAGCGACGACAACATCTATCGTTCCGAACGCATTCCCAACGCAGACGGCGGCAATTTCTCTTATCAGTTTCCGGCGGCCAGCGGTCAGTACCGCGTGGTGCTGCACTTTGCCGAATTATGGTTCAATGCCCCCGGGGGGGCGACGGGTGGCCCTGGCTCGCGGCGATTCAGTGTGCAGGCCGAAGGGCAAACGGTAATCAGCAATTTTGATATGCTGGCCCAAGCCCCGACGCTGACGGCCCTCCGGCGCGAAATCAGCACACAAGTAACCGATGGCACCCTAAATCTCGACTTTGTTTCGCTGGCCAATCGGGCCAAGGTGGCTGCCATCGAGGTGTTCCGCATCGGCGATCCGAGCGAAGAACCGCCCGTAGCTCCGCCCACGGCCAATGCCGGACCTGACCAGACCACCACGCTCCCCGTAGGTTCGCTGACGCTCAGCGGCAGTGGTACGGCCAGCCCCGGACGTACCCTCACGGGTCTTCAGTGGACGAAACTTTCGGGGCCCTCCGTTACGCTTGGCAATGCCAACACGGCTAACCTGACCCTAACCAACCTCTCGGCGGGTTCGTACACGTTCCAACTTACTGCCACCGACAATGCAGGTGCTACGGGTTCGGACAACGTAAACCTGACTGTAAATCCAGCACCAGCACCACCGCCTTCGGCGGGTTGCGGGGTGTTTCAGGCACAAAATGGTTTGGTAGTGATGGAAATCGAGTCGGTACCCAACATCGTCAACTGGACTCCGCGCACCTCGCCCACGGGCTTTACGGGCGTCGGTTTCTACGAATATACCGGTCCCAATCGCTTTGGCTCGCCCAATACCAACGAGACGCTCAAATACGAGTTTGAGATCACGCAGCCGGGCAAATACCGGGTGCAATGGCGCAGCCGCATTGTGAAAGGCAATAACAATACCGACCACAACGACAACTGGTTGCGCGTCAATGTGCCCAACGCCAATAACTTTTACGGAGAGCGTGCCGGCTCCAGCAACTTCACGGGTGGCAAGCAGAGTGGTTTTTTCAAGATTTATACCAACCAGATTGGCTTCTGGTCTTGGCAAACCACTACGCGCGACTTCGATCCGCACAATATTTTTGTTGAGTTTAGCCAGCCAGGGGTGTACTCGCTCGAGGTATCGGGCCGTTCGGACGGCCACGCCATAGACCGGATCGTGCTGTACTTGGCCAACAGTGTGTCCGAAAGTTTTGCTACCAGCACCGCCCGCCCCGAGTCGCCCCGAGCCGCTTGTCAGACCTCCGTCACTGACCCTGCCGCTACCAATGACCTGCTGCTTGCTACCACGAGCGCAGAAGACCCTCTGGCCACGGCCCCTGCTTGGCGCATCTATCCCAACCCAGCCGCCTCCACCCTGCAAATCAGCACTGCCCAGCCTATTTCC
Organism: Catalimonadaceae bacterium; assembly: GCA_036804165.1. GTDB lineage: Bacteria > Bacteroidota > Bacteroidia > Cytophagales > Flexibacteraceae > DAIMZG01. Next base: position 3,615 of record DAIRSZ010000062.1, read on the forward strand.
GGCGCCGTAGATGCCACCGTGGTCAACGCCCTTGGTCAAGTAGTGCCGTTGGGTGTGCGCCAGTATGAGGGCGCGCCCTACGCCGAATCTTTCGACGTGCGCGGACTTGCCCCCGGTGTGTACATGCTGCGGTTGCGCCTCCACGGAACCGTATATACCCACCGTTTCGTCAAGCAATAGTGTTAGACCCCTTCAATACAAAGCCCGCCTAGCTAGTAGCTGAGCGGGCTTTGGTTGTTGAAGTCTGTCAGGTAGGCTAGTCTTGGAGGTTGCTTTTCTCAGAGGCTTTTTCAGCTGCTTTCGTTTCAGCGTTTTCGTTTGCGTTGGCACCACCCGTGTTGGTAGTGTCCGTGCTACTGCCTTCACCGGGGCCACCAGCCTCCTCGGCCTGGGTTCCGCCCATTTCTTCGCCGTCTTCGGTGGGGAGGTCTTCGGCGGTGGGCGGTGGCTCGTTGCGCAAACGGGCCTGGTAGGCCGCCACTACGCGGCCATTGTCGCCGTCCACGTCGTTGTTCTGAATGCGGTCGCGGCCTTCGATTCCCGATATGCCCGCGTCTTTGGGCTGTGGACCGTCATTGACGCGGCCCCCGTAAGGCTCGGTGTAAGACTTGGGTACGTTGCTCCCGCAACTGCCCAGCGCCAGGGTGCCCACCAGGCACAGCCCAACCCACCAGGGTGCCGTATCTTTCTTTTTGTAGCTATACATGACTTTCAAAACGAGTGATTTTGCTTGCTTCTACGCGCGGCGCAAAGGTGGGTTGTACGAAGAAAAGGTGCCTACATTCAACCTAAATTGCACCGTACGGACTGGCTGGGCCTGCGCGTCGAAGGTGCGCTCGGCAAACGTGGTGGCACCGTCGGGCTGGCAGCAAAACACAGTGCTGCAGCGCGTGCCGTAGGCCCGTTCGGGAATGTGAATGAAGCGCGCCGACAAGGCCCGTTCTAGCGGCAGGCCAATGCCCGTATCGGGAAGTTGCGCATCGGGCGCCGGGGCAAGATCGTAGAGGGTTTCAAATAGGGCTTCTATGCCGATGGGTGCCGCCAGCCACTGGCTCAGGTCGTGGCGTGCCGTCACGGTTTTGGGCCAGGGCGCGTCGAGCAGGCCGTTGCTCAGGCCGTACACGCCCGGCGCCAGCGCAATGGGCGGCCCGCTTTCGGGACGATTAGAATAGTACCAGAGCTGCGTGCGGTCGCCCACCAGCAGGTTGAAGCCGTTGTAGGCGCTGGCCGTCGGAACCAGGCGCCGCAGGTAGTCACCGGGTGGTGCGGTGCCTTGCAAAAAATCGAGGGGCAAAGCCCCCCGTGAGGGCGCACCTTGGCGTTCGCGGGCAAAGTCCCGGAAGTTGGTGAGGGCCGCCCAGCGCCCGGTGCGCGTCAGGCCCAGCCAGGTGCCGCCGCCGCGCTCGTCGCGCCCGGCCAGCAAGTTGGGCTGGTCGTCCCAGAAAGCGGCCGGCTGCGCGGGCCGTTCGTAGAACTCGTCCCGGTTGGCGGCCAACACCAGCGGATAGTTGGCGTGCGCCTGCCAGGCAAAAAGGATCAAACACATCGCATAACAGCTAAAGAAAGAACAGCCTCTCCTGTTTCTCCATCAACAAACAAGTTAGATACGCACAGCCCCAAAAATATGCTGACACAGAACCCCGAGGGACTGGCGGGCACTTATTAGGTGGTTCTCGGAAGTCCTTGTCAGACTTGGCGTGGTGCCGAAAAAATTCGACAAGGCAAAGTATCCCGCAAAGAAGAAACGAACAAACAAATTGGGTGCGCCGTGCGCCACGGCGTTCTGGCTCACCAGACTTGGCCGGCTGCCCGTCATCAGGCAAACCCCCGCTGCCGACAGGCCTCGAAGATAACCACAGCCGCCGACACCGACACGTTGAGCGAGTCCACCACGCCCTGCATCGGGATGATGATCCGGGCATCGGCAGCCGTGCGCCAGGCTTGGCTCAGTCCCGTGGCTTCGGTGCCCATCACGATCGCCGAAGGCCCCCGGTAGTCCACCGTGTGGTAGGGCACCGAGGCCTCCAGTTCGGTGGCATAGAGGCAAAAGCCCCGTTGTTGCAGCCAGGCAATGGCCTCGGCCGAGGTGGCCGCCGCCAGCGGGCGGGTGAACACCGTACCGACGCTGGCCCGGATCACGTTGGGGTTGTAGAAGTCCACCTTGGGGTCGGCCACCAGCACGGCGTCGAGGCGGGCGGCGTCGGCCGTGCGCAGCAAGGCCCCCAGGTTGCCGGGCTTTTCGATGCCTTCGGCCACCAGCACGAGGGCATTGTTGCGCAGGTGCAGCGCGTCGAGGGCAAGGGGCCGGGCGTGGGCAATGGCCAGCACGCCGCCCGTGGTGTCGCGATAGGCCATCTTGGCAAACACCTCCGGCGTTACTTCTAGGTGCGTAGTCGCCGGGGCGACCTGCGCCACGAGGCCCTCCCAGTCGGCCGCGCTGCCCAGCGTCGGGCAGTGCCAGAGGCTCTCGAGGGTATAGCCCCCGCGCAGCGCCAAGGCAATCTCTTGCACGCCCTCCACGACGAACAGGCCCGCCTGTCGGCGGGCACGGCTTTTTTGCTGCAACTCCAGCCACTGCCGCACCCGCGGGTTGCGGACGCTGCTGACGTAGAGCCGGGAAGGATCGGGAGGTGACGGCATAAAAAAAGTTGGCCGAAGTTGAAAAACTCCGGCCGACTTTGCGCTATCCGATCCTCAGAACTTTGGGCAAGGAATCAGTTTAGGCTTTTTCTTCTTCTTGCGCTTGCCGTCGAACTCGTAGGCCAGCGAAATTTCGTGCGCCCCGCCCGTGCCCGGCCCCAGCCGCGAAACGGTCAGGTCGTAGCTGTAGCCAAAGCTGAAGTTGTCTTGCCGCAAGCCGAGCAAAATGGCCACCGCGTCGTGGTTGCGCAGGCCCCGCGTGTAGGGCTTGATCGGCAGCCCCCGGTACCAGAGGCCGATCATAATCGGGTTGTAGTGCAAATAGCAACCCACGTCGAACTGGTCGAACTCGCCCTGAAACTTGTAGAGCATGGCCGGCACCAGGTACTTTTCGGGTGGGGCGCCGCTCACGCGCCGCCGCAGGTGGCGCCGGGTGAGGGGAATGTTCATCCCCGTCATGAAATTGACCCGCATGGGCAGCAGCGAGTTGCCTTCGGTGAAAGAATGGTTGGGCTCGTTCATGTGGTGCGTCGCCGCGCCAAACCAGAAAAGCCGGGAATAGAGCAGAAAGCCCGAGGCCACGTCGAAATAGCCAATATTGTTGTTGAAATCGTTGCGATCCGGGTCTTGCGTCACCGGGTTGGTATTGCCATCCACAATGATCTGTTCGAGCTGGTCGCCGAAGACCAGTTTGGTGTAGTCGAGGCTGCGGAAGCCCCCACCAAATTGCACACCCATGCGCGCTACCCAGTTGCGACTAAGCTCAAGCTGATACGAATAGGCCGTCGCCACGGTGGTCGAACGCAGGTCGGCCGAGCCCGCCCGATCGGTGGTGACGATGAAGCCCAGCCCGCTGTTGTAGCGGCTGTAATAGTTGTCGTACGACACGCTGTAAGTAACAAAGTTACCGGGGATCGAGGGCCACTGGTTGCGGTAGTTAGACACGATGCGCCCCCGAAAAGCCCCCCCCGCAAAGGCCGGGTTGTGGTAGAGCGGAGCGGCGTAGAACTGCGTAAACTGCGGATCCTGCGCCCGTACCTCCGACCAGCCCACAAGCATGAGGCAGGCGAGCATAAAAATTTTTTTCATACACCTATTTTTTCGGCCCGCTGGGCGGAAGGTAGTCCAGACTACCTTCCTTTCCAACGTACCTGTTTGCTAGCTATTTCACGTTCTCAGCGCAACAAAGTCACATCGCCCATGATGGTCTCGCGCCGACCATCCGAAAACTTGGCATCCACCCGATAGACGTACACATCCTGCTGACAGAGTACGCCCCGGTAATAGCCATCCCACCCAAAGCCCAGTTGCTCGCTGAGAAATATCTGCTCGCCCCAGCGATTGAAGACCTGCAGCGTGATTTCGGTCGCCCCCCGGGCAATGGGGTAGAAAATATCGTTGCCCGGGTTGGGACGCGACACGTCGCCAATCAGGCGGCGCGAAGGCCCGGCCGGATTGGGCGTGAACACATTGGGAATCTGGAGATTGCCCCCCGCCTCGGCAATCACGCCCGACGAGTCGGTGAAGACCATCGCACAGCCGTATTCGTTGGTCACGGTCAGCGTGATGAAATATTCGCCCGCCTGGCGGTAGCGGTGTACTGGATTGGCCTCGATGGACGTTTCGCCGTCCCCAAATTCCCAGAAGTAGCTGTACGTGGCCGGATTGTCGAACGAGCCGTTGACCACGCTAAAGAAACTCATAGACTCGGTGGGGATACGTACCCGACGCGGCGCGCTGGGAATGGTGTAGAACGACACGTTCGGGTTGGGAAACACCCGGATGGTGTCCGGACTGGTGTAGGTGGTTTCGCCCCCGATGCCGCGCACGCGCAGGCGCGGCACAAAGCTACCCTCGCGGGTGTACACCCACACCACCGAGTCGGGGCTGCTGGTGGTCAGTTGGTTGCCGTCGCCAAAGTCCCAGATGTAGGTGTGGCCGTAGAGCGAGCGGTTGTAGAACACCACCGTGACCGGGGCGCAGCCCTCGCCACTACCTTCGAAGCGCGCTACCGGCGGCGCAGGGTTGATCTTGAACTCGCGCGTAAGCTCATCTTCACAAGACACCAGCAGCCCGCCCGCCGGCCGATTGATCACCTCCAGCCGTATCTGGTAGAGCGAGTCGGTTAGGTTGGTGGCCACCTGGTAGGCGTGCGCCACCAATTCTTGCGAAGTAGTGTCGCGGGTGCCATCGCCCCAATGCCAGATGAAGTCCCAGCGCTCCCGGTTCTCTAGTCGGAAGGGCGTTGTGTTGCGTACGCGCACCACGTTGTCGGGCAGGATGATCTCGTCCGGGCCGTCAAACTCGAACCGGGCCTGCGGTTGCGGATGAACCGTCACCAGCAAGGTGTCGTAGGCAAAGCAGGCATTGCCGTCGGGGTGAATGGTGCGCCCCTCCAGGGCCACGGCATAGACCACCGGGTCGGCCGTCTGGTTGGGCAAAAACGGCGAGTATGTAAAGCCCGTGCCCGGCGCAGCCGCCTCGAAGGGCTCCCCGTCGAGCAATACTTGCCAGGTATAGCGTTGGATGTTGAGCGACCCCGCCGCCGTCAGGGTGTTGTCGAACGGATCACAACTTACCCGATCTGGCCCAGCGTTGACCCGAACTAGCGGATTGACGCTGAACTCGACGGGTGCCGAGATCGAATCGCAGCCCGCCGCCGTAAAAGCCCGCAACTGGATCGTGTAGCGCAGCGGCGTGGGCGTCAGGTTGACCAGGGTCGTATCCCACACCAATCCTTTGCCCGGCAACGAGGTCACCACATCGCCCGAAGGCGTTTGCTGGGTCAGCACCCACACCACCGAATCGAGGTTGACCGCTGGCTGATCCAGTACCGAGCGCGCGCCGTCGAACCGGACGCGGATCGTGTCGCAGTTGTTTTGCTCGACCCGCACGAAGGGTTTGGGGCGGGGCAGCACCGCGATGGTCAGCTCGGCGCTGGCGTCGCAGCGGGCAATGCCCAGGCCGCGCCCGACGGCAAACTCAACCCGGTAGGTTTGCACCGTGTCGCTCGTGTTGCGCAACGTGAACGTACCCGTTTGGGTGTGCAACGTCGGGCTTAGCCCGGTGGACAGCGTGATGTCTTCGCCCTCCGGACTCCAGACGCGCCAACGGTAGTCTAGCCCACTGGCCGCCTGCGACGAGTTGTTCACCAACCGGAAGCGGTAGGGCGAGCAAGCCAGGTCTTCGAGCAGGATGTGGTCAATTTCGGCTTGCAGGGCCGGGCGCACCGTGACGTTGTGCGTGGTGGTGCCTACGCAACTGTCGCCCGAAATCATCGTCAGGATGGTGGTTCGGATAATTTCCTGATTACCCTCGATGCCAAAACGGTGCGTGTACGTATGCGTTACGGGTGCGCGGGTAGTCGTCTCGACGGGGGCCGTGCCATCGCCAAAATTCCAGATGTAGCGAATGGGCCCGGGGATGCCCGTAGTGTCCGAGCCATTCTCGAACAGTACCGTCAGCGGCGAGCAGGCCGCCGTATCGGGTGCCACGATTACGGGCTCGGGCGTGGGATAGACCGTCACCACGCGCTCGAAAGTCGCAGCGCACGAGTCGAGGGCAGCCGGACGGCCATTGCCTACTTGCAAGCGCACCAGGTAGCGGCCCGGTTCGGTGAAGTTGTAGCTAGGATTTTCGGCCGACGTCGGGTTGAAAAGCTCTACCGTGGGGTTGTCGGCATCGAACACCCGCCAGAACCGCGAGGTCACGCTCAGCGACGAACTGTCCACAATCGGTACGTTGAGGTAAGGCGCGCAGCTCGGCGGCACAGGCGCGAAGTAGGCCTCCAGCACGGGCTTGACCGTAATTTGGTGCGTGAGCAGCGAGTCGCAGCCGTAGTTATTGAAGGTATAGACTTGCACAGTATAGACCGTATCGCTCAGGCCCGTGTGTACGAACGTGTGCGTCACTGCTTCCCCCTCCGAGCTGAGGGCCGTTTGGCCGTCTCCGAAGTTCCAGACGTGTTGTTCGCCCCCCGAGCTGACATATTCCAGGAAGCCAAACGTAGCTGGGCTGTTGCTGCAGGCACTGGTGGGAGCGTTCAGCCGCGGCCGCGGGTTGGGGTACACCGTCAGCGTATCGCGCATCAGCTTTGCGCAACCCGGGTTGAGGTTGTCCACCACCTCCTGGATCAGTTCCAGCGAGATGGGGAACAGTTCAGGATTGTGGAAAGTGTAGGTGAAGTTTCGCTCATTGCCAATCAGGATCGAGTCAATCGCCTGGTCGTTGAGGCGGCGGTAATACCACCGGACAATGTCGGCTACGGGTTGACCGTTCACCCGCGTGGAGGTGTCGGTGATGCGCACGTTGAGGGGCGTGCAAGACCAGTCGGGCGTGGCCGTAAAGCCCGCCGCCAAGAAAGGCGTCACCGTCACGAACAGGCTGTCTGAAGTGGCACAGCCCGCTTCGGTTAGTGCCGTCAGCTTGACCTTGATCGTGCGGTTGACCAGCGTGTTGTTGGTGAACGTGCGGGCGTAAAAGGCCGTGGCCAGGTCGAGCGGTCCCGCTACGGTGTCCACGATCTCGCCGTCGTTAAAATCCCAGATGTACAGGTGCCCGCCCCGCGTGACTTCGTTGAAAGCATTGCGGTAGAGGAACGTAAAGTCGGCCGGGCTGCACAGACGCGCTTCGACAACGCCCATCTTGGCCTGCGGACGCGGAAATACCGTCACCACTTGCGCGGTCGTGTCGCGGCAGCCCTGGGCGTTGGCCGTCACCAGCCGCACCGTATAATAGACCGTGTCGGTCGGCGACGTGTTCTGGAACGTATGCACCGGATTGGGCTGGGTGGATGTAAAGCCATTGCCAAAGTCCCACTGGTAGCTCGTAACGCCAAAGCTGAGGCTGTCGGCCCGGAAGCTCACCGTCAGCGGCGCACAGCCGTCGTCCGACTTATCGAACTGCGCCGCTACGAACGGGCGCACCAACACATCGCGCACCAGCGTGTCGGCGCAGCCTTGCGGGGTAGTCACCACCAGGCAAATCCGGTAGCGGGCCGTGGTATCGGTCAGGTTTTGGGGGAAATCGTACCAGAAAGGCGC
>DAIRSZ010000063.1:0-11281 GCA_036804165.1 Catalimonadaceae bacterium
TCTACGGAAGTCGGCGCGTTTTGCTATTTTTGGCGTCTTACTTTTGCAAACGCGTGTAATGCGTCTGTTTAATCACCACTTATGGCAGCTTGGTTTGTACGCAAAGAAAAGGGAATTAACACCCCTACCGAACTAAAGAAGGAAGCCCCCGATGGCTTGTGGCACAAGTGCCACGAGTGCAAAACCGTCATGCTGTCGCGCGTACATCAAGAAAACGCCTACACCTGCGTGAGTTGCGGCTACCACGCCCAGATTGGCTCGGCCGAATATTTTTCGCTGCTCTTCGACGAAGAAGGCTTTGCCGAGCTGTTCGAAGACCTTTGTCCGGCCGATCCGCTTGCGTTTGCCGATGCCAAACCCTATGCCGAGCGCAGCCGGGCTGCCCAGCAAAAAACGGGGCTGCGCGATGCCTTGCGCGTCGCTCATGGCCCCAGCCGGGGGCGCGAAATAGTGGTGGCCTGTATGGACTTTAGCTTCATCGGCGGCTCGATGGGTTCGGTGGTAGGCGAGAAAATCGCCCGCGCCATTGACTACGCCCACGACCACCGCCTGCCCCTGCTAATCATTTCCCGGTCGGGCGGAGCTCGCATGATGGAAGCAGGCTTTTCGCTGATGCAGATGGCCAAAACGTCGGCCCGTCTTTCGCTGTTGCACGAAGCGGGCGTTCCCTATGTTTCGTTGCTCACCGACCCCACCACGGGCGGCGTAACGGCATCTTTCGCCATGTTGGGCGACTTTAACATCGCCGAACCCAACGCGCTGATCGGTTTTGCCGGGCCACGGGTGATCCGCGAAACGATTGGCAAGAGCCTACCCGAGGGGTTTCAGCGGGCCGAGTTTTTGCTCGAACACGGCTTTCTGGATTTTATCGTTCCCCGAAAAGAACTTAAAGAACGGCTAGGCGAACTGCTGAGCCTGTTGCTCAGCTAGCCTGACGAGGCCGCCACCCGCAGGTGGGCGAACATGTCGGCCACCATACCCTCCAGGTCGTAGGTGGGCTGCCAGCCCCAGTCTTGCCGAGCGACGCTGTCGTTGATGCTGTCGGGCCAGGTATCGGCAATTTGCTGCCGAAAGTCAGGGGCATACCGGATAGCAAACCCCGGGAGGTGCTGGCCAATGGCGGTTGCCAACTGACTGGGCGTAAAGCTCAGCGCACCGACGTTGTAGCTGTCGCGCACGCGGAGGGCATCGGCGGGCGCGTGCATCAACGCCAGCGTGGCCCGCACGGCGTCGGCCATGTACATCATAGGCAGGTAAGTATCGGCAGCCAGAAAGCAGGTGTAGGACTGGTGCGCAAGGGCTTGGTAGAAAATGTCCACGGCGTAGTCGGTAGTGCCGCCGCCTGGCAACGTTTTGTGGCCAATGAGGCCAGGATAGCGGAGGCTGCGCACATCAACCCCGTGCTTCTGATAAAAATAGGCACACCAACGCTCGCCAGTCAGTTTGCTGATGCCGTACACCGTGGTGGGGGCCATCAGGGTTTGCTGGGGCGTTTGTTGCTTGGGCGTTTCGGGGCCGAAAACGGCGATTGAGCTAGGCCAAAAGACCCGGAGATTTCTTTTGGCGGCAGCCGTCAGCACGTGCAGCAAACTGTCCATGTTCAGGTGCCAGGCCGCAAGCGGCTCGGCCTCGCCCCGCGCCGACAACATCGCAGCCAAGTGATAGACCTGCGTGATGCCGTAGCGATCCAGCATTCGGTCCAGGTCGGGCGCATGGCGCGCGTCGAGCAGCTCGAAGGGTCCATCGTGATTGGGTAATGGGCGAATGTCGGCAGCCACTACCGAGTCGGCACCGTAGGTGGCTACCAAAGCGGGCGCGAGCTCGGAGCCGAGCTGGCCGCTGGCACCGATCACAAGAATTTTTTCGGAAGAACGAAGCGTCATGGACGTGGAACAAGTAGGGGGAGATGCACAAAGATGAGGGGTGGCGCGTGCACGTCGCAAAAATATTGAAAAACCCATTACGAGCACGGTTGGCAATGCAATTTCGGCCAGAGCCAAAAAGTAGCGGCAAATTCACAAATTTGGTGGTCGCCACTTTCCAGCTACGGAGTTTTTAGTAGCTTTGTGCGGCAAATACGCAATTTGCCATGCCCCCTTCTCTCAAGACTCCCTACGAAGCTTTCGACTCCAATCTGGAAGCCGTAGCTGCGCCCCGCGCCTCCCACAAGTTTCTTTTCGAAGCCCTTACCTACGACGACGTCTTGCTCGTGCCGGCCTATTCGGAGGTGCTGCCCCGCGATACGCAGACGACTACGCAGCTCACACGCCGCATTCGACTCAACGTGCCACTGGTGTCGGCTGCCATGGACACCGTCACCGAGTACGAGCTGGCCATTGCCATGGCCCAAGAAGGCGGCATTGGCTTTATCCACAAAAACATGTCCATCGCCGAGCAGGCCGAGCAAGTGCGCAAAGTGAAACGCTCGGAAAGCGGCATGATCCTCGACCCGATCACGCTGTCGGAGGACGCCTTGCTCGGTGAGGCCGTCCGCATCATGCGCGAGTTCAAGATCGGCGGCATTCCCATCGTCAATGCGCAGGGGCGTCTGCAAGGAATCATCACCAACCGCGACTTGCGCTTTCAGAAAGATATGGAGCGGCCCGTGGGCGAGATCATGACCCGCGAAAACCTTGTGACGGCGCCCGAAGGCATTGACCTGAGCCGCGCCGAAGAGATTTTGCAAGAGTTCAAGATCGAGAAACTGCCTATCGTCAATGCCGACTACCGCCTGACGGGACTTATCACCTACAAAGACATACTTAAGAAGCGCGATCGCCCCAATGCCTGCAAAGACGAGTTCGGCCGCCTCCGCGTAGGCGCAGCCGTGGGCATCACGCCCGACCTGATTGACCGCGTAGCGGCCCTGCGCAAAGCCGGCGTGGACGTCGTAAGCCTCGACACCGCCCACGGCCATTCGCGCGGCGTGCTTGACGCTATTACCCGCATCAAACAAACCTTCGAAGACCTGGAAGTGGTGGCGGGCAACGTGGCCACGGCCGAAGGCGCCCTGGCCCTGGCCGAAGCCGGTGCCGATGCCGTCAAGGTGGGCGTAGGGCCGGGCAGCATCTGCACGACCCGCGTCATTGCGGGGGTGGGCATGCCCCAACTTTCGGCCGTCATGGAGGCCGCCGAAGCCGTGCGCGAACTGGGCGTGCCCGTCATTGCCGACGGTGGCATTCGCTATTCGGGCGACTTGGTCAAGGCCCTGGCGGGCGGGGCCAGTTGCATCATGATCGGTTCGTTGCTGGCGGGCACCGAAGAGGCCCCCGGCGAAATGATCATCTACGAAGGCCGTAAGTTCAAGACCTATCGCGGTATGGGCTCGGTCGAGGCCATGGAAGACGGCTCGAAAGACCGCTATTTTCAGGATGCCGAAGACGACGTCAAGAAGCTCGTGCCCGAGGGGATCGTCGGGCGGGTGCCCTACAAAGGGCGCGTGGCCGAAGTGCTCTACCAGATGGTGGGCGGACTGCGGGCGGGCATGGGCTATTGCGGTGCCCCCGACATTGCCACACTCCAGCAGGCCCGCTTTGTCAAAATCACGGCGGCTGGTGCGCGCGAAAGCCACCCCCACGACGTCGTGATCATGCGCGAAGCCCCCAACTACAGCGCGCGCTAAGGTCCAAAAGTCCGTCCGGCCCGAAGAAAGGCCTCGTGGCAACCGCTTAGTTTCTTGTTATTTCTGATAAAATTTAAATGCACGCGCAAGCAACGACTGCGTGGGCATTTTGCGTTATGCGGAAAAATCTACTCGCTTCGCCTATGTTCCGAAAACTACTTTGGGTTGGCCTGCTGCTCGCGGCGGCCGCCTGCGGCTGGGAGACCGACCCCATCGCCAACCCGACTACTGAATATACCCCCGTGCTGATGCGACGCAGCGACTTGGTGGCCGCCGTCCGGTTCGAGGCACCCCGGCCGTTCCGGCAGCCGGGCAAAATCTACGTGCAAGGGCGCTATCTGTTTGTAATTGAAGTGGGCGACGGCATCCACGTGATTGACAACCAAAACCCGGCCCAACCCGAATTCCGGGGCTTTATCCGCGTGCCGGGCTGCGTGGACGTGGCCGTGCGCGGCCCCTACCTCTACGCCGACAATGTCACCGACCTGGTGGTGTTCGACCTGAGCAATCCGGCCGATCCGCAGGTGGCCGGGCGGGTGGTCAATGCACTGCCCAATCCTAACATCTATCCGCCCGACGGAGGGAGCATCCCCCGCGAATACCAGCCCGACCAGTTGCCGGCCGACATGCTCATCGTAAAATGGGAAAAGAAATCATGAAAAAGACTTTGATTTATGCAATGGCTCTGCTGGCACTGGGCGGTATGCAGGCCTGCGATGGCGACGGCGAAAGCGTGAGCCTTCAGGGCGAAACCCGAGCTGGGGCGGGCGGTTCGCTGGCACGCTTTGCCATTCAGGGCGATCACCTCTACGTAGTGGACGACCACGCCCTGCGGGTGTTTGGCCTCGGCAACCCCACTGCGCCTACGCAAACGAGTTTCTCCTACGTAGGTGTGGACATCGAGACGATCTTTCCCCGGGGCGATGCTATTTTCATCGGCTCGAGCCGAGGTATGCACATCTTTTCGCTCGACAACCCGTCCGAGCCGCAACGCTTGGGCTGGTACGAGCACGTGACGGCCTGCGATCCCGTGGTGGCCGACGACCAGTACGCCTACGTCACCCTGCGCTCGGGACCCGACATGTGCAACCAGGGCATCAACCAACTCGACGTGGTGGACATTCGCGACCTTTCGCAGCCGCGCCTGCTCCAGTCCTATCCGATGAGCTTTCCGAAAGGGCTGGGACTGGGCCAAGACACCACTCTCTTTGTCTGCGACGACGGCCTCAAGGTCTTTACCAACACCGATCCGCGCAACTTGCGCCTGCGCCAGCACTTCGACATCGCGGCCAACGACGTGATCCCCTATTTTGGCAACTTGATTGTGGTGGGCAACGACGGCATCTACCAGTACGATTACCTCGACCGCACCTTGCGGCAGACTAGTCATATTCCGATTGTAAGGTGAAATTTGTTTTCTCAACGCTCTTGGCGTGGCTTGCCGTGTCAGTAGGGTGGGGGCAATCGGCCGACTCTGTGGCCGTAGCGCACGTACTTACTCGCAATTACTTGTCGCTGGCTTTTGTGCCGCAAACTTTGCTGATCAACGGCTTGCGCTTCGATCTGGAGCACGCCCTGCGGCCGCACCACCATTTGGTCTGGGGGCTGCACGTGTACAGCGGCGAGGTGTCGGGCGAACGCAGCCGACCCCGCGCCCAAACGCCTGCCGAGTTGACGGGCGGCGGGTTGGAACTGGCCTATCGCTACTACCCGGTTCCTCCCGAGCGTGGACGGAACCGGATCAGTACCTACGTAACGGGCGGTGTACAGACCCTCCTGCTCGACTTTCGGTTCGATGACGAAGTGCTCGAATCTTTCGAAGTGGACGACCTCATCTTTTTCCGGTTTCGGGAAGCTGAACAACGACAACGCTTGCTGCGCACGTCCCCTTTTGTGGCTGTGGGCACGCAAGTGTACGACGGCCGCTTTTTTATGGACGTCTATTTTGGAAGTTACTTTCGGTTTGCCCGTACCTCTACCCGAGAAGTGGGCGAACCACGCAACTTCGTGCAGCCTTTTTTCAATTATGGTCGCCGGGGTCCCGTGCCGCTGCTGGCCATACGGGCAGGTTTTCATCTACGCTAGAAATACGCCCACCAGCGGCACCAAAATCAGCGAAAGCAAGGCCGAAAAGGCCACCAAGGTAGCCGCATCTTTTTCTTGTGTACCCAGAAAAGAGGCAAACACCGACACGTTGGCCGCCACCGGAAAGAGTGGCAAAAGTGCCACGATCCGGCGTGATTCGTCGTCGAGAACGCCCAGCCAGTATTTTTCGGCTAGCAGCAATGCGCTCAGCACCACGCCAGCCGACACGGCCCGCAACAGCAAAATCTTGCTAAGTGCCCCGTAGCGGGTCTCCCGAAAATTGATTCGACTCACGCCCATGCCGATAATGAGCATGCCTAGCACCGAAACGGCCTTGCTGGCCAAACCAGACGCTTCGTCGAGAATGGCGGGTGGTTGCCACTCGAACACTTGTGCCAACCCAGCCAGGACAAAAGCATAGATCGCCGGAATCTTGAACACTTTGGTGGCGGCTGCCCGCTTACTCATTTGGGTACGTGCCACCTGGTAGAACCCGATCGTATCGCCGTAGAGGGCATTGCCGATGTAGGCACTGATGACGACGGTTTGCCCTTCGGCCCCGAAAAGGGCGCGCACGGTCGGGATACCGAAAAAGGCGATGTTGAAGAAGGCAAAGGCGCAGGCCAGCAGATTGGGTTCGTAGTGGTGAGCAAACGTGCGGTGCGCCAGCCGGGCCGGCAGGTTCATTACCAACGAAAGGACGAACACGATGCCCGGGATGAGCAGGATATATTCGGCGTCGGCAGTGGCAATGTTGTGAAAAATAACGGGCGGTAATAGGACGTAGATCAGCGGTTTGGAGACCCATTTTTCGGGCATCCGGAGGTATTTCTTGATCAGAAAGCCAGCCACCACCAAGCCGTAAAGCGGCAGGATTTGCCCCCCAATCTCGCCGAGCAGTTCCATTAGGCCAGTCGGTCGCAGATGTCGGCCACGAGTTGTTCGGCACACTGCACATTGAACCACAGGGCATTCGTATCGAGCAGGGTGCCGCTGGCCAGTTGCCCCAACGTGTAGAGGATAGGCTCGGATGCCCCCACGCGTAGGCTACGCGGATTGACCCGAATGCCTCCGGCCGGGTGCGAGGTGATCAACTCCCGATGCAAGAGGTTTTGCACCAGCGAAAGGCTCATGAGTTCGGGGCGAGTGGCTGTCCCCGTGGCGTTGACTACGTAGTCGGCCCGGTGACAGCGCCTGTCGGCCAGCGCGATCGAGAAGGTGTCCGAATCGGCATGGTGTCCGACTGAGCACACGCCCGCGTGTACAGATAACTGACCTGTGTGGAAAAAATGTTGCACGCGGCGGGCATTGACCAGCGGCATACAGTGCCGATTGATAGCCCAGGCTTCGCCCAACAGGGCTTTAAATCTGACTTTCTCGCTATCGGGCAGCAGTTGCCAGATCGGAGAGGCGTCATAGCGCGTGGCGTAGAGAATCTGCTGGACGGGGTCGTCGCTGCGCTCGGCCGTGGCGATGTCCTCGTCGAGGCGTTGGGCCGCCGAGAGGTGTTTGCGCTTGGCCTGCCGAGCTACGAAGGGCTGCCCCGTAAGGGACTCGTATTCGGTGCAGAACAGCCGATAAAGATCCGTCACGCGTGGCAGACGGCCCTGCTCGCGCATCAGTTGGCGGACGCAGCCCAAGTTGAGCCATTGGCACACGTAGTCGGAGGCCGCTTTGGCCTGTACGCGCGGCAGCAGGCCGTTGGGTGAGTAGAAGCGCAACTTGCCCCGGTGGTCGTGGTCGGCGAAGGTCATCAGAGTGTCAATGGCACTCAGGCTAGAGCCGAGAATGGCCACGTCGGCGTCGGGCGGAATCTGCTCGGTGAGGGCCGACGAGGGCCACGGAAAATCAAAGTAGCGCGACAGCCCTTCTAGATGACGGTAGGTGCCGGGGCGCGGGGTTCCCATGGCCAGCACCGTGACGTCGGTGGGTAGCTTGCGCCCCGAAGCCAGTCGGACAATGGCCTGGTTGCCCACCGGTAGCAGGTCGAGGGCTTCATCGTGCAGCACTTCGGTGCGAATACCCGCCGCTCGGGCAACCGCCTCGGTCTGCCGAAACTGTCCTTCCAGGTAGTCGCCGTAGAGGCGACGCGGCGGATAGTCGTGCGTCTCGACGGGCACTTCGGCCAGGGCCTCCTGGCGCTCGGCTTCGTGGGCCGTCAGCCAGTTCTGGAAATGATGCCCTTCGTGCGGATACAGACTCATCAGATCGGCTGGGGTATTGAGCAGATGTCCGAACTGACGGGTACCGAAGGCAAGCCCCGGTCCGATTTCGGGATCTTTTTCGACGATAAAAATGGAAAGGTGCGTCGTATGCGGGCGGAGACGCAGTTGAGTGACGAGTTCGGCAAATACGGCTAAGCCGCACGCCCCGCCCCCGATAATGGTGATGGTCATACAAAAAAGTTATCGCCCGTGGGCGATTCAGTGTGGTAATAAATCCGATTTTTATTACGAAAGCATTGGCATTGTGTTGAGTTATTACGACAGGCACCACGTGTTTTTTAAGTACACGCCCTAACGGGCAATGTGAGAGACAACAATTTGCACAGGATTGCGGCTAGGCTATTCGTTCATTTCGAACCGGGCATACTGGCGCTTCAACTCCAGAATCAACTCGTAGTCGCTGGCTCGCCGGAGCCATTCGGCCGTGGGCTTGAAGGTCTGGAGAAAAGCATCGAGCGTGTCGCCTTCGATGGCCAACCATTCGGCCACCTGCGAGCGCCGCACCCGGCTGGCCAGCAGGTCGGCATACGCAAGGGCTTTCTCATTTTCGGTCTGCACCTGAGCCAGTCTGCGTTGCAGGCGGCCCTGGCGGCCGAAGCGGTCGTAGAGCGTCGTGAATGGCCCACTAATGCCGATGGTCGGACCAAAAAAGGGCATGGCGTTGGGTGCAGTAGTGCGATTTTCGCCCAAATATACGCTCTGGGGTGCTCGGAGCGGGCCGTCGTAGCTGGGGATGCCCGCTATCCTGAGTGCCTGACGGGGCGCCTCGATCGTGATCATCGGCAAGGTCTGGATTTCGGGATAGAGCCACACCGGATCGGGCGCCGGGGCTTGCAGCCGATCGTCCGTCACCACGACCTGAAGTCGCCGAAAGCCCACAGCCGATATCCAGACCGAATCGCCAGGTAGGGCGGCCAACGTAAAAAAACCTTGGGCATCGGTATAAGACCCTGCCAGCGAACGGAGGTTGACCACGTGGGCGAAGGGAATGGGTTCGGCTTCGGGCGTACGCACTTGTCCGCGCCACGTTTGGGCCAATGCCGTGCTGCTTAGCAAGCAGCCGCAGGCAATGCGCAGGAGAAGGAGATAACGGCTTCGCACGCGATCAACCTAAACAAATCAATGCACAAAAAAAACCCGAAACGACCGATGGGGGCAGCGCGTTCCGGGCTCTTTCAACCAGCTATGAAAACTATCAAATAAAAATTGCAGAACAATTTCTCTTTGTGTGTTAAAGATGCAACTACACGATAGACTTAAAAAACGGGATTAGACGAGTGTTACTCAATACCCGGCGAATCAGACAAAACGCTCTGTTAACGTTTTCAGGAAGCAGTAGCTTTGTCTTCTACCAGCTTGCGCAGCTCGAACAACTCGTCACGCAGGCGGGCCGCCTCCATAAAATCCAGCTCGCGGGCGGCCTTTTCCATCTGTTTCTGGGTTTGGGTCATCAGCTTTTCCAACTCTTTTTTGTCCATGTAGGCCACCACCGGATCGGCCGCCACCGACGGGCGCGTGGTGTCCAACTCGTAAGTGCTGGCTTCGCGCTTGCGCGAATCGGCCACGCGTGTGGACTGCATGATGGCGTCGGTGGACTTGAGGATGGTGCGCGGCACAATGCCGTGAGCCAGGTTATATTCTTCTTGAATACGCCGACGGCGGTTGGTCTCGTCAATGGCCCGTTGCATAGAGTCTGTTACCTGATCGGCGTACATAATCACCCGGCCGTGGTCGTTGCGGGCCGCCCGCCCGATGGTCTGAATCAGCGAACGGTTGTCGCGCAAGAAACCTTCTTTGTCGGCATCCATGATCGTCACCAGGCTCACTTCGGGCAAGTCCAGCCCTTCGCGCAGCAAATTGACGCCGATGAGCACGTCGAAGATACCCAGTCGCAGTTCGCGCAGAATCTCGACGCGATCTAGGGTCTTGACGTCGGAGTGGATGTAGCGCACCTTCACGCCCAGGCGTTCCATAAACTTGGTCAGCTCCTCGGCCATGCGTTTGGTGAGGGTGGTCACCAGCACCCGCTCGTTGACCTTGGCCCGCTGGTCAATTTCTTCGAGCAGGTCGTCAATTTGGTTGGCCGTGGGCCGCACCTCGATGATCGGGTCGAGCAAGCCCGTCGGGCGGATTACCTGTTCTACGACGACGCCTTCGGAGCGCCGCAACTCGTATTCGCCCGGCGTGGCCGATACGAAGAGCAACTGCCCGGCCAGGTCTTCAAATTCGTTGAACTTGAGCGGTCGGTTGTCGAGGGCCGAAGGCAGGCGAAAGCCGTAGTCCACCAGGTTAGTTTTGCGCGAGCGGTCGCCGCCCCACATGGCCCGTACCTGCGGTAGGGTCACGTGACTTTCGTCCACCACCAGCAGGTAGTCGTCGGGGAAATAGTCGAGCAGGCAAAAAGGTCGCGCCCCGGCCTGGCGGCGGTCGAAATAGCGCGAGTAGTTTTCGATGCCGGAGCAATAGCCCAGTTCGCGCATCATCTCCAGGTCAAACTCGGTGCGCTCGCGGATGCGCTGCGCCTCCAGAAAGCGACGCTCGCCCTCAAAGAGGCTGATCTGCGCCACCAGATCGTCCTGAATCTCGCGGATGGCCTGGTGCAGCAAGTCTTTGCCTGTCACAAACAGGTTGGCCGGAAAAATGGAAATGATGGCTTCGTCCGACAGTTTGGTGCCTGCCTCGGGGTCAATCCGCTGAATGGCCTCGATCTCGTCGCCGAAAAAGAAAATGCGGTAGGCAAAATCGGCGTAGGCCGGAAAAATATCCACCGTATCGCCCTTAACGCGAAAATTGCCCCGCTTGAACTCGGCCGACGTACGACTGTAGAGGATGTCCACCAAGGCGAAGAGCAACTGGCTGCGGCTCACCCGGTCGCCCACCGTGAGTTGCACAACGTTCTTGCGAAACTCGTCGGGGTTGCCAATGCCGTAGATGCATGACACCGACGCCACCACGATCACGTCGCGCCGCCCCGACATCAGGGCCGAGGTAGCACTGAGGCGCAACTTCTCGATCTCGGCGTTGATGGCCAAATCCTTCTCGATGAAGGTGTTGGTGGTCGGGATGAAGGCTTCGGGCTGGTAGTAGTCGTAGTAAGAAATAAAATACTCGACGGCATTCTCCGGAAAGAACTGCCGCAGTTCGCCATAGAGCTGGGCGGCCAGGGTTTTGTTGTGACTCAGCACCAGCGTGGGCCGCTGCACGCGCTCAATGACGTTGGCCACCGTAAAGGTCTTGCCCGAGCCCGTCACTCCGAGCAAAGTCTGGGCGGGTTCGTTGTTTTCGATTCCCTCAACGAGTTGACGAATGGCTTGGGGCTGATCGCCTTGGGGTTGGTAGGGCGCGTGGA
>DAIRSZ010000064.1:0-11178 GCA_036804165.1 Catalimonadaceae bacterium
CTGGTGGCCATTGGCGGCTCCTACCTGTTTGCCTGGATTGCCCGCACGCGGGGCAGTCGGCGCTCCCTTTCCATCGCGCTGCTCATCTGGCTAGGCATCTGTTTGGGGGCCTACTTGCTCCAGAACGAGTGGCAGTTCTACTTACTGGCCGCTTTTGTCGGCCTGGTGATGGGCGGCACGCAGGCCATATCGCGGGCTACCTACGCCAAGCTAGTGCCCGCCGAATCGCCCGACACGGCGTCCTACTTCAGTTTCTACGACGTCAGCGAGAAGGTCGCCATCGTGCTGGGCACCTTCTCGTACGGACTGATTGACCAACTTACGGGCAGTATGCGCAACAGCGCGGCCTTTCTGATTTTATTTTTCCTGATCGGCCTGGTCTTGCTGCGAACCACGCCGCTGCCCCGCCCGTCCGGAGCAGGACCGGGCCACAAACGCGTTTAGAGTCCTACGCCACTGGATTCTGCGTACTTTTCTGTGCCAACACCGCGGCCCCGAGGTGCGGGCTGCTAAAGCTCGGCCAAATATTTGTGTACCAGGCTGATGCTCATCGAGCCTTCGCCTACGGCCGAGGCCACGCGGTTCATGGCCCCCGAGCGCACATCGCCCGCCGCAAACACACCGGGCACGCTTGTTTCGAGCAGATAGGGGTCGCGGTTGTGCTTCCAGCGTTTGCCAAAGCCGGGTTGTGCCTTGAGGTCCACGCCAGTAAGCACAAAATTGCGGGCATCCTTGAGCACCTGCTCGGGCAGCCACTGCGTAACAGCCTGCGCACCGATGAAAATAAACAAGGCGGCAAGGGCCACCACTTCCCGGCGGCCGTCGGGTGCAAACTCCACCACGACCGATTCGAGTTGCTGTTGACCTTGCGCTTCTTTCACTTCGCCGCACGTCCAGAGTTCAATGTGGGCCGTGCCCTCGATCTGGTCAATGAGGTAGCTCGACATGCTGTAATGCAGGGCGTCTTTCCGGATCAGGATGATCACCCGGGCGGCGTACTGACTCAGGTACATGGCTGCTTGCCCGGCCGAGTTGCCCCCGCCCACCACCATCACCGTTTTGTTTGTGCAAAAAGCCGCCTCCGTGTTGGCCGCCCCGTAATACACCCCTGCGCCCGTAAGGGCTTCCATGCCGGGTGCAGCCAGGGTGCGGTAGTTTACGCCCGTCGTGATGACTACACTTTTGGTATTGATGTGCTTGCCCGACCGGAGCACGATGGTCTTGTAGGGGTTTTGAAACGCCAGCGCCTCTACGTCTTGCGGAGAAAGAAACTCGGCCCCGAAGCGCGTAGCCTGCGTGATGGCCCGCCGGGTGAGGTCGGCGCCACTAAGCCCGTTGGGAAAGCCCAGGTAGTTTTCGATGCGCGAGCTGGTGCCGGCCTGGCCCCCCGGGGCGCGCTTGTCAATGAGCAGGGTTTTCAGGCCCTCCGAGGCGGCATACACGGCAGCGGCTAGGCCAGCCGGGCCAGCACCCACGATGGCTACGTCGTAGAGGTCGGCACTGGCGTGCACGTTAAGGCCCAAGGCTTCGGCCAGCGACGCCACGTCGGGCTTTCTGAGAGAGCGGCCATCTTCGAGAAACACCGCCGGCAAGTGCTCGTCGGTCAGGTCGTTGAGGCGCAGCATATCCCGGGCTTCGGCATTGGTTTGGACGTCGAGCCAGCGGTAGGGAAGCAAATTTCCCGAAAGGAAATCCTTGAGCTGGTGCGAACGCGGCGAAAACTGATAGCCCACCACCTGAATACCCCTGAAAGCGGGCGTATGGGTTTGCTCCCAAGATGCAAGCAGGTCGTCGAGCACGGGGTAGAGCTTTTCTTCGGGAGGATCCCAAGGTTTGAGCAGGTAATAGTCGAGCCGCACGTCGTTGATGGCCTTGATGGCCGAGGTGGTATCGCTGTAGGCCGTGAGCAACACGCGCCGAGCTTCGGGGAAGTAGCGACGGGCTTTTTCCAGAAAATCAACTCCCTGCATCTGGGGCATGCGGTTGTCGGACAGAAACAGGGCCACGGTTTCGCCCTGATTTTTGAGTTCGAGCAGGCTGTCGAGAGCTTCTTCGGCCGACGTGGTGCTCAGGATGCGGTAGGTGCTGCGGTAGCGCGTGCGCAAGTCCCGCACAACGGCCCGCAGCACCTGCGGGTCGTCGTCAATGGCAAACAGAATGGCTAGCGACATGGTACGTCAGGCAAGGGGCAAGCACACAGTGAAGGTGGTATGGCCGGGCTGTGAATCTACGGAAATCTTTCCGTGATGACGCACCACAATCTGGCGCGCCAGTTCCAACCCCAGGCCCGTGCCTTTGCCCACGGCTTTGGTGGTGTAGAAAGGCTCCCAGATGCGGTCTATCGCTTCGGGCGCAATGCCCTTTCCGTTGTCGGTCACGGCGACTACGGCCTCTTGCTTCTCGTAGCGCACGGTCACCCGCAGGTGGGCGTTGGAGCGCCCTTCCAGGGCATCAATGGCATTGTCAATCAAATTGGTCCAGACCTGATTCATTTCGCTCACGTAGATTGGGACGGCCGGCCCACTTTCGGCAAAGTCGGTCACCACCGATACGGCGTGCTGTCGCAGCTTGTGGCCAAGCATCTGCAAGGTGTTTTGCAGTCCCTCTTCGAGGCGGGCGGGAGCCTTGTCGGGTGCCTGATCCATGTGGGTGTACACCTTCACCGACTGCACCAGTTTGGCAATGCGCTCGGAGGCTTCGTAGATGTCGGCCACGGTTTTCTCCAGAGTAAGGTTGTCGTCTATCCAGTGCAGCACCCCCGGGCGGTCTTGGGGGCGCAGGTCGTCGAGCAACGGCTGGAGTTCGTCCTGGTCAAAGCCAAATTCTGCGAAGCGCTCGGCCAGTTCGTCGGCGTCGTCCAAGTCGTAGTCTTCCAGCAGGTAGCGCAGGTCGTCGGCCCTGGTTTTGCGCTGGAGCAAGCCCAGGGGTGGCATCGGCGCGTCTATCTTGGCGAAAAGCAAGTCGTTGAGGCGATCCGTGAGGGCATCGCTGAGCTGGGCTTTGATCACCCGCTTGAACTTTTCGGGTTGCAGCCGCAGGTGCTGCCTGAGCGAATGGGCACTGCGCACAATGGCCGAGGCGGGATTGTTGAGTTCGTGGGCCAGGCCAGCACTGAGCTTGCCCAACGCCGCCATTTTTTCGGTCTGTTTCTGGAAGGTGGTAAACTCGCGTACCCGCGAGGTCAGCTCGTGCACTAGGCACTGACTCAGTTCGTAATGGTCGCGCAGCATGGTGCGCTCGTGCCGTTTGTGCAGCCTGAGCACCGTGCATGGCACCACCACCCGACCCTGGGCGTTGGCATTGGTGGCCCTCGAAAAGGGCAGGAAGCCCGACACCTCACCTGCCGTTTTGCGGCTGATTTCCCGCTCCTGCTGAGCCATGACGGCGAAGAGCCTGTACTCGCCTTCGATAACCAAAATGGTGTATTCGATTGGCTCGCCCGGCCGGAACAGGGCATCGCCTTCGGGGAGGCGCAGCAGCTCGGCCTGCGCAATGAACCACGAAAGCTGGGCATCGGGCACTTGCTTGAAGAGCGCAAAACTGCGCAGCCTACGGAGTAATTCACCTGCTTCCATAAAAGGCAAGGTTTAGTTTTTTTTGGTTAAACCGGGCAAAAAGGCGCAGAAAGAAGCCCAATGCCAGGGCGCATCAGATAAGAATAAACGGCGTCGGCTTTGTTGCCTCATGGACAATATGATCTGTTTATTTAGTAAGAAAATTTTCATTTTAAATTTAAGATTAAAGAATAATATTTTTAATGATGATAAATTTTGACAAGAAATTTTGTCTTCAAAATTTTATCCCAGCCCCTCAACTGTCAAAGGACTGATTCAGGCCCGCAACGTACCTCTCTCCTTCAGGGGGTCGGCAACACCAAAGGGATCGCAGCGACACATAGCACCCGACGCCGTGGCACCCGCAGGCGTCGCAGCTGCTCAGAGGCTCCAATAGCTCAGGACGGTGGGCTGGTGGCGCAGTACGCCCTTGAGGTCGGCCAGCAGGGCAGGGGCGGGCGCCAGAGACTCGAACCAGGCGGGTGCTAGCTGTCGGTATTGCCGATGGGGCACGGCCAGCACGATGGCGTCGTAGGGGCCAGCGGGTTCGGTTATCAAGTCAAAGCCGTAGATGCGCCGCGTCTCGGCACTGTCGGCCCAGGGGTCGTGTACGTCCACCTGCACGCCGAAGTCGCGCAGTTCGCGCACCACCTCGGCGGCCTTCGAATTGCGGATGTCGCCCACGTCTTCTTTGAAGGTGACGCCCAGCAGCAGCACCCGCGCCCGGACGATGTCTTTGCCCAGGCGCACCAGGTGCTGCACGGTTTTTTTGGCCACGTAGGCCGCCATGCCGTCGTTGATGTGCCGCCCGGCCAGGATCACCCGTGGGTGAATGCCCAGGGCCTGCGCCTTGTAGGTGAGGTAGTACGGATCCACGCCGATGCAGTGGCCGCCCACCAGTCCGGGCTGAAAGGGCAGAAAGTTCCACTTGGTGCCCGCCGCCGCCAGCACGTCGTAGGTGTTGATCTGTAGGCGGTCGAAAATTTGCGACAGCTCGTTCATGAGCGCAATGTTGAGGTCGCGCTGGGTGTTTTCGATGACCTTGGCCGCCTCGGCCACTTTGATGGAGGGCGCCACGTGGATGGCCGCCTCGGTCACCACCCGGGCGTACACCTCGGCGATGCGGGCCGTGGCCTCGGCATCGGAGCCAGCCACCACTTTGGTGATGTTGGCCAGGGTACGGGTGCGGTCGCCGGGGTTGATGCGCTCGGGCGAATAGCCCACCTTGAAGTCGGGGCCGCAGCGCAGGCCCGAGAGCTCTTCGAGCAGGGGCACGCAGACCTCTTCGGTGCAGCCCGGAAAGACCGTGGACTCATAGACGACGTAGTCGCCGGGCTTGAGGGCCGCCCCTACCGAGCGCGTGGCGCCCAGCAACGCCCCCAGGTCGGGCATCAGGTGCACGTCCACAGGGGTGGGTACGGCCACAATGTGGAAATTGGCCCGGTGCAGGTCGGCCGCCCGCGAGGTAAAGCGGATGCGGCGGTCGGCAAAATCGGCCGCCGACAGCTCGCGGCTGGGATCTTGTCCCTGGCACAGCAAGGCCACACGAGCGGCGTCCACGTCGAAGCCCACCACTTCGGCAGTGCGAGCAAAGGCCAGGGCAATGGGCAAGCCCACGTAGCCCATGCCCGTGACGGAAACAAGGAGCGTGTCGGATGATGCGTCGGACATAATCAAAAGAGATTGCTAAGGTAGGGTGTCCGGCGCAAACCAGCGTGCTTTTGCGCGTGGCGCCCGGCAGGCGCGGGCAGAGCGGATAGCCAAATACAATTTAGATCGGGCCGGACATTGAAAAAAGACGACAGAAAGGCTACTTTTGACCTTTGAACAGCAGAGTTTTATGCGGATTGTTGCTTTTTGGGGGTTGGTGTTGAGTCTGATGGCCTGCGGCGAGCAGCGGACACAAACCGAGCGCATTCATCCGCCCGACACGGCCTACGAGTCTCGGGTCGGTACGCGGATACGTGCCCTGACCGATGCCATTGCGCGGCGCCCCAACGAGCCGGACACTTACTACAAACGGGCCGAGGAATACTACCAGGCCCAACAATTGCCTCAGGCTGTGGCCGACATTGAACGGGCACTGGCCCTCGACAGCCAGCAGGCCAGCTATCACTACCGGGCGGCTCGCATCTACCGGGCTGCTACCCGCGTCACAGACGGCTTGCGGGCGGCCCACCGCGCCGAACAACTGGGTAGCCGCGAAGCCGACTTGTTCGTGGTGATGGGCGAAATGTACCTGATCCTGCGCGAGTACGGCAAGGCCATTGAATACTTTAACCAAGCCCTGCGGCAGGCCCCCTTCGAAGAGCGCGCCTATTTCTACAAGGGAGTGGTGTACGCCGAAACGGGCGACACGGCCCGGGCGATTTCCAACTTTCAGACCTCCATCGAGCAGGATGCCGCCTACGCCGAGGCCTACAACGCACTGGCGGCCATCTACACGGCCCAGCGCGAATACCCCCTGGCCTTGCAATACATCAGCTCGGGGCTGCGCTTTCTGCCCAACGATGCGTTTTTGCACTTCAACAAAGGGGCCGTGCTGACGGCCATGGGCCAGCCCGACACGGCGGCCTACGCCTACCGCCGGGCTTTGCAGCTCGACTCGGGCTTCTACCTGGCCCGCTACAACCTGGGGCTGATCGCCCTCGAAAAGGGAGAGGCCGAAATGGCCATCGGGCACTTTGCCCGGGCCGCCGCCCTGCAACCGCAAGAGGTGGCCCCGCAGTATTGGTCTGCCGTGGCCCACCGGGTGGCCGGGCAGCGCGACGAGGCCATTGCGGGCTTCGAGGCCGTGGTGGCCCGCGACGGCGACTACCGCGATGAGGCCGAACGGGCCTTGCGCGTGCTGCGCCGTCCGTCCGCACCGCCCCCCCGGCCGCGCCCGGCTCTCGAACCCGAGCCCGAACTCAAGCCTCGCAACATTCTCAGTCCCACATCCCCCATACCCGCCCCGGCGGAAAAACCCTGAATGATGGATCATCCCATTCGCATTACCCTGCCCGATGGCTCCGTTCGTGAGGTGCCACGCGGCACCACGAGTCTGGAAATAGCCGCCCAAATCAGCGAAGGGCTGGCCCGCAACGTGCTGGCCGCCCGCGTCAACGGCGAAGTGCGCGACGCCACCCGCCCCCTCGAGGCCGACGCCACGCTGCAACTCCTGACCTGGCACGATGCCGACGGACGGGCTACCTTCTGGCATTCATCAGCGCACCTGCTGGCCGAAGCCCTCGAAGCCCTCTACCCGGGCGTGCAGTTTGGCATTGGCCCGGCCATCGAAAACGGCTTCTACTACGACGTGGACCTGGGCGAGGGCCGCACCTTCTCGCAAGAAGACTTCGCCAAAGTAGAAGAAAAGATGCGCGAGCTGGCCCGCCAGAAGAGCGACTACGTCCGGCAGCCCGTGGCCAAAGACGAGGCCGTCGCCTACTTTACCGACAAGGGCGATGCCTACAAGCTCGACCTGCTGCAAGACCTGGCCGACGGCACCATCACCTTCTACCGCCAGGGTCAGTTTACCGACCTTTGCCGGGGACCGCATATTCCGCATACGGGCTTTGTCAAGGCCGTCAAGCTGATGAACGTAGCCGGAGCCTACTGGCGAGGCGACGAGAAGAACAAGCAGCTCACGCGTATTTACGGCATTACGTTTCCCAAACAAAAAGAACTTGACGAATACCTCCACCAACTCGGAGAGGCCAAAAAACGCGACCACCGCAAGCTGGGCCGTGAGTTGGAGCTGTTCACCTTCTCCGACAAAGTGGGGCAAGGGCTACCGCTCTGGCTACCCAAGGGCGCCATGCTCCGCGAGCGCCTCGAACAGTTTTTGCGCAAGGCCCAAACGCGGGCGGGCTATCAGCCCGTCGTGACGCCGCACATCGGCAGCAAGCAACTGTACATCACCTCGGGCCACTACGAAAAGTACGGCAAGGATTCCTTCCAGCCCATCCGCACGCCCGACGAAGACGAAGAGTTTTTGCTCAAACCTATGAACTGCCCGCACCACTGCGAGATTTACAAGGCGCGGCCCCGCTCGTACCGCGAACTGCCCCTGCGCCTGGCCGAGTTTGGCACCGTCTATCGCTACGAGCAGAGCGGTGAGTTGCACGGCCTCACGCGCGTGCGGGGCTTTACGCAAGACGACGCCCACATCTTCTGCACGCCCGAACAGGTCAAGGACGAGTTCAAGAAGGTCATTGACTTGGTGCTCTACGTGTTCACCACGCTGGGCTTTTCGGAGTTTACGGCGCAGATATCGCTGCGCGACCCCGACAACCGCCAAAAGTACATCGGGGGCGACGAGGCCTGGGCGCGGGCCGAATCGGCCATCGTGGAGGCCGCCGCCGAAAAGGTCCTCAACACCGTGACCGCGCTGGGCGAAGCGGCCTTCTACGGGCCCAAGCTCGACTTTATGGTGCGCGATGCCATCGGGCGCAAGTGGCAGTTGGGCACCATTCAGGTGGACTACCAACTGCCGGAGCGCTTCGAGCTCGAGTACATCGGGCGCGACAACCAGCGTCACCGCCCCGTGATGATCCACCGGGCGCCCTTCGGCTCGATGGAACGTTTTGTGGCCGTGCTCATCGAGCACTGCGGCGGCAATTTTCCCATCTGGCTCTCGCCCGAGCAGGTGACGGTGCTGCCCCTCTCCGAGCGCTTCAACGACTACGCCGAAGAGGTACACCGCCTGCTGGCTGCTCACGATATCCGCGGCCCCCTCGACGTTCGCGACGAGAAAATCGGGCGTAAGATTCGCGATGCGGAGGTGAGCAAAATCCCATATATGCTCATTGTGGGCGAAAAAGAAGCTGCCCAGCGGCAAGTGTCCGTACGTCGCCACGGCACGGGCGATGTGGGCAGCATGGACTTCGATGCGTTTGTGCACCATTTTCAGCAAGAAATGGCCCAGGCCCTCGAACCTAGTAACGCAGCCGTCTGAGGCCCGTATGGGACAAGAGGCATTGTTTATCAAAAAAACGATGTCATACGGTTTTTTAGTAAATTTTTGCGAAATTTGCAGCCTATTTTAGAAAAGGAGGGAGCTATCAATAGACCAAGAAGAGCACCGGATCGCCGGGGCAGGGTGGAAGAACCCTACCGCGTCAACGAGCGGATCAGGGTGCCCGAAGTGCGTTTGGTGGGAGAAAATATCGAAACGGGTATCTACAGCACTCGAAAAGCCATGTCTATGGCTGAAGAGCAAGGCCTCGACTTGGTGGAGATCGCCCCGACTGCCGAGCCTCCTGTATGTCGCATTATAGACTACGCCAAGTTCAAGTACGACCAGAAAAAGAAGCAGAAGGAACTCAAAGCCAATGCCCAGCGCGTGGTGATGAAAGAAATCCGTTTTGGGCCCAATACTGACGATCACGACTTCGATTTCAAACTTCGGCACGCCGAAGGCTTCCTCAAAGAAGGGGCCAAGGTAAAAGCCTATGTGCACTTTGCGGGCCGCTCCATCGTGTTCAAAGATCGCGGCGAGGTGCTTTTGTTGCGCTTTGCCCAGGCCCTCGAAGACCACGCCAAGGTAGATCAGTTGCCCAAGTTGGAGGGTAAGCGGATGTATTTGATGCTTTCTCCCAAGAAAGAAGCTAAGAAAAGTAAATAGTTCAATTGTTAATAATCAGACCATGCCGAAGATGAAAACCAAGTCGGGCGCCAAAAAGCGCTTCAGCCTGACTGGTACGGGCAAAGTGAAGCGGAAGCACGCCTTCAAAAGTCACATCCTGACCAAGAAGTCGAACAAGCGGAAGCATCGCCTCACCCAAACGGGACTCGTAAGTAAGGCCGACGAGGCCAACGTAAAGCGCATGCTCAACGTCTGACGACGGCCGAGCAGGTTCAAAGTTTCACCCGACAGTGGGCCTAAAGCACGCGCCTGAGGCCGTCGCCCCCTGTCAAAAAACAGTAAAAAATGCCAAGATCAGTAAACCACGTGGCCTCGCGGGCCCGTCGTAAAAAAATTCTCAAGATGGCCAAGGGGTACTATGGCCGTCGCAAAAATGTGTGGACCGTCGCCAAGAACGCCGTTGAAAAGGCCATGGTGTACGCCTACCGAGATCGCAAGCAGAAAAAGCGCGATTTTCGCGCCCTCTGGATCCAGCGCATCAACGCCGGTGCCCGTCAGCACGGGGTGTCCTATTCGCAGTTGATGGGTGCCCTCAAAAAGGCTGATATCCAGCTTAACCGCAAGGTGCTGGCCGATCTGGCCATGCATCATCCTGCTGCCTTCGAAGCAGTGGTCAAGCAAGTCAAGGCTTAGGCCCCGCCCCTACCTTATGGAAGGCGACCTCGCAGAGGTCGCCTTTTTTTTAGCCCAGGCCCTACATTTTGGGTTGATAGTTTATCATTTGAGGAAACAACAATAAGATTCAGGCAAAAGTATAAGCCATTGATAAGCAGCGAGTTAAAAAAAGGGGATAAAAAATTTGCTTGGATAAAAGGCTGGTTGAAATGAAATGTGGAAGCAAATATTCTTTACTATAAATTGATCACTATAAAGACGCAAAATGCAGACAGCCCTAGGCCGATAATTGCGAATTGAAAATGATATTTGAGTGCATCAGTAAAATAATCCCCTGAAGAAGATAAAGAATTGAGGGTGCCTTTGCGTAAGCCAAAAATATAGGCAATCCTGCCCAGTATTTGAGCCAAAACAAAGATGTTATCAAATACGCTGGCAATCACTCGTTTAGACCTGACTATCAGTGAGTTGTAAAAAATTGCCTTTATATTTTATTTGTTATTTATAAATTTTATAATAAAGTTAATAAAAATGACTTTTAATATACGTTAGTAGGAAATAACTTGAATAATCGAATAAATGCTCGAAGGGTCATGTAGCTTTTAGTTTATACATGTACTTTAGCGCAAGAAAAAGTAAGCACCAGCGCGAAGTGCTATTTTTTTGATATGTAAAATTGATATAAGTCCATGGTAAGCAGCAGAATCTGCGAGTTCTTCGAGACATAAAAATTTTCACATTTCACTAACAAAACGTATTTTATGATACAGTTCTTACAGTTCTCAAAAAGGTATAGGTGCAATGGGTTTGTGGCACTATTGGTCTTTCTCCTACACGCACAAGCGGGCCACGCGTGGGTCATCAGCCCGGCCCGGGCTGCTGCCGACTCAAAACCCGTTTTCAACGCCTCCGTGGGGGCCATCACGCTAGTGAATGCCAGCAGCAACCAGGACCTCATGGCCCTGGCCAACGGCACCGTGGTGAACCTCTCCCAAACGGGCACCAACCTCAACGTTCGCGCCGACATCAACCCTACCTTCGTGGGCAGCGTGGTCTTCCGCCTCAACGGCACCGACTACCTCGAAAATAACCACCTCTACGCCATGTACGGCAACGCGGGTGACAACTACAACGACGGCACCCTGGCCCCGGGCAGCTACACGCTCACCGTGACGCCCTACAGCCAGAGCGGCGGCAACGGCACGGCCGGACAGGCCACCACCGTTTCGTTTACGGTCGTCAGCCAGGTCAACGATCCGACGCCGCCCCCACCCCCGCCGCCGCCCGCCAGCGGCGAGGAGGTGGTCTATCGCATCAACGTCGGAGGGCCGGCCGTCAGCAACGGCATCGGCAGCTTCGGCGCCGACCAGTACTTCGGCG
>DAIRSZ010000065.1:0-10981 GCA_036804165.1 Catalimonadaceae bacterium
CGCTCTACGAGGCAGCCCGCGCCCGGCTACGCGACTGGCGCCTGACCGACGCGCAAATTGCGGCCCTCGAAAGCGGCGCCTCGCCCGACAGCCGCTTCGATGTGTACGCCGACCGCAGTGGCTACGTCACGCAACGGGCCGTGGCCGTGGGCGACTACGTAGCACGCGGCCAACTACTCTTCGAAGTCACCGACCTAAGCCGCCTCTGGGTGATGCTCGACGCCTACGAAACCGACCTGGCGCACGTGGGAGTGGGCGACTCGGTGCAGTTTGCAGTGGCGGCCTTGCCGGGCCAGACCTTCCGGGCGCAGGTGACCTACGTGGACCCGATGCTCGACCCCAGCACGCGCACGGCGGCCGTTCGCGCCGAAGTGCAAAACCCGCAAGGAGTGCTTAAGCCCGAAATGTTCGTCAGGGCCGAGCTACACGGCCCTCGCGCCGCCAAGGGTCAGACCCTGACCGTACCGCGCAGCGCGGTGCTCTGGACGGGGCCGCGCTCCGTGGTCTTTGTCCGGGTGCCCGATCGAGACGTGCCTATCTACGAAATGCGCGAGGTGACACTGGGCAGCAGTACGGCCACTGCCGTGACGGTACTTTCGGGCCTAATGGCGGGCGAAGAGGTAGTTACGCAGGGAGCATTTGCCGTAGATGCGGCGGCCCAGCTCAGCGGGCGGCACAGCATGATGAGTCGCCCCGAAACCCCGGCTAGCTGGGAGGTGTCGGCGGGTTTTCGGCAGCAGTTGGGGCGAGCTATCGAGCGTTATTTCGAGCTGAGCGAGGCTCTGACGGCGGGAGAGGTCACCCAGGCCCGCACCCATGCCCAAGCCACGGCCCGGTCGCTGGCCGCCGTGCCCGCCGCTGCGTTGCCAGAGGCTGTCCGTGCGCAGTGGGCCACGATGGCCCCCCCGCTCGACGAGGCCTTGGGTGCTTTGCAGCAGACGTCCGACCTGACCCAACAGCGGCGGCATTTTGGGGGCGTTTCCGAGCAGGTGCTCCGGATGGTGGCCGCCGTGGGCCTGCCCGATCAGAAAACCTACCAGGCCCACTGCCCGATGGCCTTCGACGACACGGGCGGCGACTGGCTCAGCCCCACGCCTCAAATACGCAATCCCTACTACGGCACGGCCATGCTGACTTGCGGCGAAGTAGTGCAGACCTTTCTTCCGCGCTGAGTTTGGGTCGTTTTTTTTAGCAAAATGCCTAAGTTTACCTCCATACGTACAACCCTTTTGATCATGACACTTACTTTCAAAAACACGGCAATGGCCCTGGTGACGCTGCTCTGGCTGGCAGCGTGTGGCGGCGCACCCAATGAGTCCGCTGCTGTGTATGACGGCGCCCCCGAAATCGTACAGGGCTATCTGAAGGTGAAAGATGCGCTGGTAGTCAGTGACCTCCGCGCTGCCCAGCAGGCTGCCGCCGAGTTGGCCGACCGCACCGAAACCACCAACCAGCCCGTGGCGGCCCGTCACGCCCGCGCCCTGTCGGGAGCCGCAGACCTGGCCACCCAGCGCGAGATATTTCAGCAACTTTCGGCCGAGGTGTACCGCGTTGTCAAAGACTATCAGCCCGGCGAAGCGCCTACGCTCTACAAGCAATTCTGTCCGATGGCCTTCGACGACCAGGGTGGCTACTGGCTCAGTGCTGAAAAAGACATTCGTAACCCGTATTTTGGGGACAAAATGCTTCGTTGCGGTGAAGTACAGGAACAAATCTGAGCCGTGAGCACACCCAAAATCAAGCGCATCGGGCTGGTGGCGCACGACAACAAAAAGGCCGACCTCATTGCTTGGGCGAAGGCCCACCGCACGCAATTGGCAGCCTGCGAGCTCTGCGCCACGGGCACCACGGGGCAACTGCTCGAAGAGGCGTTGCAGTTGCCAGTGCGCAAGTTGCTCAGCGGCCCGCTGGGTGGCGATCAACAGATGGGCGCCCTGATCGCCGCCGAAGAAATTGATTTTCTGATTTTTTTCTGGGATCCGCTCGAACCCCTGCCGCACGACCCCGACATAAAGGCGTTGCTGCGCATTGCCATCGTCTGGAACGTGCCCGTGGCGAGCAACCAGGCATCGGCTGACTATATGTTTGCCTCCGAGTTGTTGCTGAGCGACTACCAGCGGCGACGTCCTGATTTTTCGGCGCACGCGGGTCGAAATTTGCCCGGCCCGTCGGAGTTAGAAAAATAATACTTTTGTAATAACGCCTTTTTTTGAGCACAAAGGCCTTTGTGCACGGGTCATCTTTCCAAACACGTCGGACAAAAGCGGGGTAGCATGCAAGGGGCACAAGAACGGATCAGTGCGCTGGAAGCCGAAGTAGCCCGGTTGCGGCGGCTCGTGGCCGAACCTACAGCTCCGTATGCCGAGCGCTACGAGCAGCTATTCGACGCGGCCACCGACGCCATGCTGTTGGTGGGCGAAAGGCTGGTGGTGGTGGACTGCAACCCGCAGGCGGCGCGGCTGCTGGGACGCGCGCAGGCCGACGTGTTGGGGCATCCGCTCACGGGTTTGTTGCCGCTAGGAGAGGCCGATCCGCTCGCACAAGAGCTGCAAACAATGGCCCCGCGCGGCAATGTGCCCGCCGGAGAAACCTTCAAATGGTCTTTTATCCGTGCCGATCGGCAGGTGTTTTTCACCGAAGTGAGCCAAAGTCCGTTGCGCATTGGCCAGGAATGGTGTCAGTTGCTGGTGGTGCGGGACGTAACGCTGCGCCGGCAAACCGAAATTGCCCTCAGAGAAAGCGAGTCGCGCTTTTCGTCGCTGATGCAGCACGCGCCCGTACTGATGAAAATGGCCAATGCCAACAATTACTTTTTTTTCTTTAACCAGCAGTGGCTGCGCTTCACGGGTAGCACCGAAGAAGAAGCCCGGCACAACGGCTGGCTGGACCTGGTGCACGAAAGCGACCGCAACGAAGTACTCACCCGCCTGGATCAGGCCTTCAAGAAGCGCCGCCGCTTCGAGCTGAGCTACCGCGTACGCAGTGCCGAAGGCCACTATCGCTGGCTGATTGATACGGGCGTGCCCTACCAAGACAACGCCGGGCGCTTTAAGGGCTACATCGCCTGTGCCATTGATGTGACCGATCGGCGGGTGGTAGAAGAGCAGCAGCGCTACCAGCAGGCGCAAGCCGAAATAGAAAAAAACTTGCAGGAGGCCCTTCGCCAAGCCCGTCTGATTGGGCTGACCGTTACGCAGGAAGGACAAATTTTGGCCTGCAATCCGTTTTTTCTGGAAACTACGGGCTGGACGCAGCCCGAGGTAGTAGGAAAGAACATCTACGATTTCTTGCTCGGAGACGCGCTTGGACGTCGCGAATGGCTATTGCTGCCCCGCCAGGGGGAAATGCGGGGCCACCTCGAAGTGAAGTTGCGCACGGCCTGGGACAGCGAAAAAGTGGTGCTCTTCAACGTGGTGATGATGGGCCAGCCAATGACGGCCGAAGCCACCGGGCGCCTTATGCTCATCGGCGAGGACATCACCGAGCAAATCCGCATCACCGAAGCCCTGCGCGAAAACAACCGCCAGTTGCAAGACCTCTTCGACAATGCGCACGACCTCATTCAGGTCTTTTCGCTCGACGGCGAGCCGTTGTTTGTCAACCGGGCTTGGTGCCACACTCTGGGCTACGATCGCCAGGAAGTGTCCGGGCTGCGGCTAGACAGGGTGGTGCACCCCGAATGCCTCGAAGAGTTCGGCGAGGCCCAGCAAAAGGCCCGCGTTTCGGGCAAAAATGAGCAGTTCCGTACGATCTACGTCACCAAGCAGGGCCGGAAGGTGATGCTCAACGCCAGCATCAACTGCGAGTACGAACAAGGCCAGCCCGTGGCTTTTCGGGGTTTTCTGCACGACATCACCGAGCAGGCGCGCTCCGAACAGACCGAGCAACTCTACGGACGCATGGCGGCCCACACGGCGGGCAGCCTGACGCTCGACGACCTCTATCAGCACATTGACGAGGAGCTGAGCGAGGTGATGGACACGCGTAATTTCTACATCGCCCTCTGGGCGCATGGCCAAATATCGTTTGCCTATTCCCGCCAGACCGAGGCCGACGTGGCCACGCAGTCGTTTCGCAGGCAGCTCCACACCCAACTGGCCCGCTACGCCATTCACTTCAATCACCCTTTGCTGCTCTACGGCCAGGACATCCAGCGCCAGTTGCTAGCCGACCAGCAAGCGGTCAGCGGGCAAGTGCCCGAAGTGTGGCTGGGGGTGCCCCTGCGGGTGCGCGACCAGGTGACGGGCGTGATCGCCATCCAGTCGTATCACGACCGGGAGGCCTTCGATGAACGTGACCTGGACACGCTCAATTTTATTTCCGAGCAGGTGGCCGTAGGCATTCAGCGCAAGCAAGCCGAAGAAAAAATTGGCCGCCAGGCGGCCCGCCTGCAAGCCATCTTCGACAGCGGTACGCACCTGATCTGGTCGCTCAATCGGGCGCACGAACTCACTTCTTTCAATCGCAACTTCGAGCAGGCCTTTGCCCTGCACTTTGGCCGACGTCGAGTAACGATCGGCACGTCGCCACGCGATTTTCTCGGCGAAACGGCGCCTCCCGCATTGTATCAGCGATGGATGCAGCACAACCAACGGGCCTTTGATGACCAGCCGCAGCGCTTCGAACTCAGCGGGCGCACCCGGCGGGGCAAGGAGCGCTGGTACGAGGTCTTCCTCAACCCCATCCGCGACGACCGTGGCCAGGTGGAAGAAATATCGGGCATTGCCCTGGACATCACCCAGAAAAAACAAGACGCGCTGGCCCTGCAAGAAAGCGAAACAAAGTTTCGGGCCATCTACGAGTCTTTCCAGGATATCTATTTCCGCACCACGCCCGACGGCGTCATCCAGATGATCAGCCCTTCGGTCGAAGAATTGTGTGGCTACGAGCCGGCGCAGATTCAAGGAAAAAAAATTACGGAGTTCTACATCTACAACGTGGCCCGCAAGCAGTCGCTGCGGCAGCTTTGGCGGCAAGGCTCTATCCGCAACTTTGAGGTGCCCATCATTCATCAGGACGGCCGCCGGATAGACTTTATATGCAACATTCGCCTCCTGCGCGACGCCCACGGTCGGCGGCAAGGCATCGAGGGCGTGGCCCGCGACATCACCGAGCTGCGGCGCGCCACGCGCGAAGCCTTCCAGGCGCGGACCATCGCCGAACAGTCGTTGCGTATCAAAGAGCAATTTCTGGCCAACATGAGCCACGAAATCCGCACGCCGATGAACGGCATCATCGGTGTGATGGACTTGCTTGGCGACACTTCCCTCGACGAACAGCAGCGCGACTACGTCGAGACCGTTCAGCAGTCGTCGGATACGCTGCTGGCCATTCTCAACGACATCCTCGACATATCCAAGATTGAGGCGGGCAAAATGAAGCTGCGGCTGGTCACGATCAGCCCGGCCGACCTGCTCGACAAGCTGGTGAACCTGTTTCGCCAGCGGGCCAATGCCAAAGGGCTGGCCCTGCGCGCCGAAGTAGCCGACGACGTGCCGCCCCTGGTGCAGGCCGACGACGTGCGGCTGATGCAGGTGCTGGCCAACCTGGTCTCGAATGCCATCAAATTTACCGAAGCGGGCAGCGTGGTGGTGCGCCTGAGCGTGCTGCAAGCGGCGGCCCCGTGCGTGCTGCGGATCGAGGTGAGCGACACGGGCATTGGCATCCGGCCCGAGCAGCAATCTCAGCTCTTCAGTACCTTCAGTCAGCTCGACAACTCGGCCA
Source organism: Catalimonadaceae bacterium (assembly GCA_036804165.1). Classification (GTDB taxonomy): domain Bacteria; phylum Bacteroidota; class Bacteroidia; order Cytophagales; family Flexibacteraceae; genus DAIMZG01. The sequence continues at coordinate 5,725 of DAIRSZ010000065.1, forward strand.
CCAAGCAGCACGGCGGCACGGGCCTCGGCCTGGTGATCTCCAAAGAGCTGGTCCGCCTGATGTCGGGCGATATCGGCGTTACCTCGCAACCCGACCAGGGCAGCACGTTCTGGTTTACGTTTCGTGTGCGCGTGGCCGACGCCTCCCAGCCATTGGAAGTACGCCCCGGCGTGGGGGCTCCAGACGCGCTGCGCTTTGCGTCGCCGGGGCCACGTGTGCTGCTCGTGGACGACAACCAGATCAACCGCAAGGTGGCCGGCGAGATGCTACGCAAATTTGGCTGCCAGGTCGAAACGGCCCACGACGGCCAGCAAGCCCTCGACAAGGTGGCGGCGGCCAGCACTCCCTACGACGTGGTGCTGATGGACATTCAGATGCCGCGGATGGACGGCGTGACGGCCACCGAAGCGCTGCACCGCCGCTATCCCGACGGCTTTTCGCCCATCGTCGCCATGACGGCCTACTCGATGCAGGGCGACGAAGCGCGTTTTCTGCGGGCGGGCATGCAAGACTACCTCTCCAAGCCCATCAAGGCCGAGAAGCTCTACCGGATGGTACACAAGTGGACAGGAGGCCCGGTGCCACCCGTCGCCGTAGTGGCCCCCTCGCCGGTGGCCGACCAAACCATGTGGCAGGATTTGCCCGTGCTCGACGAAGGCGTGGTGCGCCAGTTGCAACAGATGATCGGCAACGACATGACACAAGATACGTACAACGATTTCGTTGAAGAGGCAACTGTTCAGTTGGTACAATGCCGGGAGGCGGCGGCGCACGAAGACCACGCTGAGTTGTTGAGCCTTCTGCACACGCTCAAGGGCAACGCCGGTACGCTGGGAGCCGAAAGGCTCGCAGCGCAAATGCGCGAAGCAGAAACCCAACTCCGGCGGGGCGAAACCACGCACCTGATGGCCAACCTTCGGTGTCTGGACGAACTGTTTGAACAATTTAAAATGCATTTTCACACCCTCACAACTCCGCTACCATGAGCGCAATGTACAAGACCGTCCTAATTGCCGAAGACAGTTCGGTGATCCAGAACCTGACCAAGAAAATCCTTTCTTTTCAGAATTTTCAGATTCATTCGGCCAAAAATGGCCAGCAGGTACTGGACATGATCGGCAAGCAGGACTACGATGTCATTTTGATGGACATCAACATGCCGGTGATGGACGGCATGGAGTGCGCCCGGCACATCCGGAAAATGGAAGACCCCAAAAAGCGCGAAACGCCCATTGTGGCCATCACGGGCAATGCCCGCAACTATTCCGACGATGACTTTCGGGATGCGGGCATCAACGAAATTCTGCTCAAACCCCTCGACTTCGACCGCCTCGTAGAGGTAGTAAAAGGCCTGACGGCCATTGTCTGAAGGGGCACCGCAAGCCACGCAGGGGCATCTTGGTGGCAGACCTAGTGGCGTATGAAAATCAAATATACCCCCCAATTTTTGCGTCGCCTCGAAGACCTGTTGGCCGAGTCCGACTACGTGCTGCGCTACGAAAAGGGGTCTTTTCAGTCGGGATACTGCCTGGTTCATCAGAACCGAGTGGTGGTCGTGAACAAGTTTTATCCGCTAGAAGGCAAAATCAATTGTCTGGTGGATATCTTGCGGGCACTGACCCCCGAAGCCGAACGCCTGAGCGAACGCAACCAACAGTTGCTCGACGCCTTGCTCCAAACCAATTGATACTGTGCGCATCACATTTCTGGGTACTGGTACTTCGCAGGGTGTCCCCGTGATCGCCTGCACGTGCGCCGTGTGCCGCTCGCTCGACTTCCGCGACCAGCGGCTGCGCACCTCCATTCACGTGGCCACCGATGCGCTGAGCCTGGTGGTGGACACCGGGCCGGACTTCCGGCAGCAGATGCTCCGGGCTGGGGTAGGGCACCTCGACGCCGTCCTGTTTACCCACGCCCACAAAGACCACACGGCGGGTCTCGACGACGTGCGGGCCTACAACCACCTCCAACAGGCCGACATGCCCGTGTATGGTCGGGCGGCCGTGCTGGCTCAGCTCCGACAGGAGTATGCCTACGTCTTTGCCGAGAAAAAATATCCGGGTATCCCCCAACTGACTCTCCACGAAATAGACGAGCAGCCCTTTTGCGTAGGCGACCAGCGCGTGGTGCCCGTGGCGGTGAGTCACTACCAGTTGCCCGTGCTGGGGTTTCGCTTCGGCGACTTCACCTACATCACCGACGCCAACCACATCGGCCCCGAAGAACTCGACAAGGTGCGCGGCTCGCGCTTTGTGGTGCTCAATGCCCTGCGCCAGACGCCCCACATCTCGCACTTTTCGCTCGACGAGGCCGTGGCTTTGCTCACCGAACTATGTCCCGAAAAGGGCTACCTGACGCACATCAGCCACCTGATGGGTACCCACCGCGAAGTGTCGGCCCAGTTGCCCGACTTTGTCGAGCTGGCCTACGACGGACTTACGATCGAATGTTAATCAGCTTTTATTTGTCAACTTCTAATCATTTTTTCTTATGGTCAACAAAGTAGTGGCCGATGCCGATGCGGCCGTCGCCGATATTTTCGACGGAGCCGTGCTGATGCTCGGCGGCTTTGGGCTGAGTGGCATCCCCGAAAACTGCATTGCGGCCCTGGTGCGCAAGCACGTCAAAGACCTGACGTGCATCTCTAACAACGCCGGGGTGGACGACTTCGGCATCGGCCTGATGCTCCAGCAACGGCAGGTGCGCAAGATGATCTCTTCGTACGTGGGCGAAAATGCCGAGTTTGAGCGGCAACTGCTCAGCGGCGAGCTGGAGGTGGACCTCATTCCGCAGGGTACGCTGGCCGAACGCATACGGGCCGGTGGGGCGGGCATTCCGGCCTTCTTTACGCCGGCGGGCTACGGCACCGAGGTGGCCGAAGGCAAAGAGACCCGCGAGTTTGACGGCAAGATGTACCTGCTCGAAAGCTGGCTGCGGGCCGACTTTGCGCTGGTCAAGGCCTGGAAAGGCGACACCACGGGCAACCTGATCTTCAAGGGCACGGCCCGCAACTTCAACCCCATGATGGCCGCCGCCGGCAAAGTCACCATCGTCGAGGTGGAAGAACTCGTCGAGCCGGGCACGCTCGATCCCAACTGCATCCACACCCCCGGCATCTACGTCCAGCGCATCTTCGAGGGCAAAGCCTACGAAAAACGCATCGAGCAGCGGACTGTTCGCGTTTGATGTGCCAATGTGCGGGTATGCAAATTTGCTAATGGGTATATGTTGAAGTGGATAAGTCAATGAAGGCTGCGGATAACGAACAAAACCCCATCATGACGCTGACTTTCGCGTTCGCGTTGAACGTGATGGCGTACACCAAGGTGTTAGAGCAAAACCGCCATTTCGTGCTTGCCAATCAGTTGGTACGCTCGGGCACTGCCATTGGTGCCTTGGTGCGTGAAGCGCAACACGCAGAAAGCCGGAGCGATTTTATTCACAAGATGAAAGTAGCAGCCAAAGAAGCCGAAGAAACAGATTATTGGCTTTTGCTCTGTGAGCATTCACCGGACTACCCGGAGGTGCCAAATTTGCGCGCACAGCTAGAACCCATTCGACGCATGCTTGGCAAAATCATCGTGACGAGCAAAGCCAACTCAGGTAAGTGAGCGCGTCTTTTTGGTAATACGGGTGCTACGTGATAGACAATAACTATTTGCACATCAGCACACGAAAACACATTTGCAAATTAGAAAACCATGTTAGACAAAAACGGAATTGCCCGCCGCATTGCCCAGGAGTTGCAAGACGGCTTTTACGTCAACCTGGGCATCGGCATCCCCACGCTGGTGGCCAACTACATCCCCGATGGGATTGACGTGGTGCTGCAGTCGGAAAACGGTCTGCTGGGCATCGGTCCCTTCCCGACCGAAGACGCGGTGGATCCCGATTTGATCAACGCCGGCAAACAGACCATCACAATGCGCAAAGGCTCGGCCCTGTTCAGCTCGGCCGAGAGCTTCGCTATGATCCGCGGCGGGCACGTGGACATCACGATCCTGGGCGCGATGGAAGTGTCCGAAAACGGCGATGTGGCCAACTGGAAAGTGCCCGGCAAGCTGGTCAAGGGCATGGGCGGCGCCATGGACCTGGTGGCCTCGGCCAAGAACATCATCGTGGCCATGCAACACTGCAGCCGCGACGGTGCCTCGAAGCTGCTGCCCGCCTGCACGCTGCCCATCACGGGCTTGCGCTGCGTGCGCCGCGTCGTGACCGACATGGCCGTGCTCGACATTGCCCCCGAGGGTGGGTTTGTCCTCCGCGAACGGGCACCGGGTGTTTCGGTCGAAGAGATCCGGGCGGCCACGGCGGGCAAGCTGATCGTAGAAGGCGAAGTTCCGGAGATCCGCATCTGATCCGCACAAGATACATTCGATTGACGCCGGATCTGGCATCAGCGAGCCGTGCTTTCCGGGTGAGGCTGTCCTGAGCGCGGCGTTCTTTTGGTTTGATAGACCTCCATTTTTTAAAGAAACATTTTCATGAAAGCAAAGTATTTTTCCGTTCTATTTGTGTGGCTGGCCTGTGGTGCGTGCGACCGCAACAACAACCTCAACATCCTTTCGGTGAGCGACGACCTCCAACTGGGTGCCCAGGTGGACGAACAGATTCGGGCCGACCCCAATTTCGATATTCTCGACGAAGGGCAGTATCCGCAGGCGTACAACTATCTGCGGCAGATCACGGCGCGGGTGCTGGCTTCGCAGGCCGTCGTGTACCGCAACGAGTTTGCCTGGCAGACCTACATTATCCGCGACGACAGCACGCTCAATGCCTTCTGTACGCCCGGCGGCTACATCTACGTCTATACCGGCCTGATCAAGTTTCTCGATACTGAAGACCAACTGGCCGGCGTGATGGGCCACGAAATTGCCCACGCCGACCTGCGGCACTCGTCGCGGCAGATCACCCGTCAATACGGCTTCAATACGCTAATCGGCATTATTACCGGGGGCGACACCAGCCGCCTGGCCGAGATTGCCAGCGGGCTGATCAACCTGCGCTACAGCCGCGATTTCGAGCGCGAAGCCGACGACCAGTCCGTCCGCTACCTGGCCGACACCGACTACCAGTGCGACGGCGCGGCGGGCTTTTTTCTCAAGCTCAACGAAGCGGGCAGCGGCGCCCAGTTGCCCGAGTTTCTCAGTACGCACCCCAACCCTGATAACCGTATTGAGGCCATTGCCGACAAGGCGCAGGAAATCGGCTGCGACGTGACGCCATTAAATCCGCCTACTTATCAGGATTTTAAGAA
>DAIRSZ010000066.1:0-10950 GCA_036804165.1 Catalimonadaceae bacterium
TCGTTGATAAAAAAGATGCTAGCTGAAAAGGATAAATGAAATACTGCCACCAACAAAATGTTTGCGCAATGGTGGGGTTCAGTGTAAATTCAAACTGTTATCTTCGTTCAACGTTTGGTCACGTGGGACAGAGAAGTGTTTCAAAGTCCCACCACTGCGCAAACATAAACGATACTGTTGTAAGGTATATAAATGGTTTTTTGGGCGCACCATGACGCACTTGGGCAACAAATAACTAACTTTCGCCGCGCCTTTTTCCTCGCTTCTTTCGCATGTCAACGTCCTTCGGGCACACCCATCGGGTGTATTATTTTGTTTTCGTACCTTTTTGTCTCTTGTTGGCTGGCACTACGGGCTATTTGCTAGCCGCGCGCTCGTGGCCCGAAGGGGCTTTTTTTCTACTCTGTCAGGCGTTGGTACTGACGCTGGCCTACTTGTTGCAACCCCGCGCAATGGCCCCATCTGCGGCCCTAACGGCCGAGCAGGTAGCCGCGTTGCGCCAAGCACCGCCCCACATCCTGGCCCCTTTGCTAGAAGCCACGCTCTCCGAACATCTTTCGCCCGAGCAAATCCGGCAACGCGCCCACCACGGCGCGATGCCCTGAGGCCCCCACCGCACAAAATTGGTGCACGCCTGCTGGCTGCGTAGTATCTTCGTCGTCAGGGGATATTCCCGCCACCGGGCAGGCACTGCCACACGCATCCGCTTGCCTCTATCGCATCCATACACATGGCAAGCCCCGCCGAAGTCCGCAAGATTTTTACCCTGTCTCAAGTAGCACAGAGCATCGAGAAAGCGCTGGCCGAATGCTACACGGGTGCCTACTGGATACAGGCCGAAATTATCAGGCTCAACCATTACAGTCGCTCGGGCCACTGCTACCCCGACTTGGTCGAGAAGCGCGCCGGCAAAGTGGTAGCGCAGTTTCGGGGCGTCATCTGGCAGCGCGACTTCGCGCGCATCAGCGCCCAGTTCGAACGTACGTTGCACGAACCCCTCCGGGACGGCATCAAGATTTTGCTGCTGGCGTCGGTCAAATACAATCCGCAATACGGCCTGACGTTGCACATCGCCGATATTGATCCGGCCTTTACGCTCGGCGACCTGGAGCGAGAAAAACAGGAAACCTGGCAGCGGTTGCAGCAAGAAGGGCTGCTGACACGCAACCAACGGCGCCCCATGCCGCTGCTGCCCCAGCGCGTGGCGGTGGTTTCGGTTGAAACCAGCCGTGGCTATGCCGACTTCATCCAGGTGCTGGCCGAGGCGGAGCGCCGATATGGCTACAGGTTTTTCTACCTGCTGTTTCCCTCGCTGCTGCAAGGCGACGGCGCCGTAGCCACGCTGGTGCAACAACTGGCCCGTATCCGTCGGGTGGCCCATCACTTCGACGTGGTGGCCATTGTGCGGGGTGGCGGCGGCGATGCGGGCCTGGCCTGCTACAACCACTACGACCTGGCACGGGCCATTGCCGAGTTTCCTTTGCCCGTGCTGACGGGCATTGGGCACGCCACCAACGAAACCGTGGCCGAGAAGGTCGCCTGCCAAAACGCCATCACGCCCACGCAACTGGCCGAGTCGCTGGTGCGTTGCTTCGACCAGTTTGCCCTCCCGCTGCGCAGGGCCGAGGAGAGAGTGGCCGAACTGTCTCGGCAGCGGCTTGCGGAGGCCACGGCGCGGTTTGCGGCCGAAGTACGTTTGTGGCACGCAGCCACTAGGCGCCTGTTGGCCCAGCAGCAACACACCGTGCAGCAGCACGCACAGACCCTTTTGCAACAGACCCAGTTTGGCCTGCGCCGGGAAAAAGAGCGCCTAAGGGCGGCAGGCGAGACCATTCGCAAAGAATCTTACCAGTTTTGCGCGGTGCAGGCATTTACCATTGGCCAGTGCCAGCACCTGATGCGCAAAGAGACCGCCCGGCAATTGAAACAAAGCCAGCAAGCCCTCCACGACACCGACCAGCGCCTGGCGTACTTGCGCCCCGAGAACGTATTGCGAAGGGGCTATAGCATCACCCTGCGCGACGGCAAAGCCCTACTCACGGCCGCCGACCTCCGACCGGGCCAGACCCTGCGTACTTTGCTGGCCGACGGCCAAATTTTGAGTACCGTTATCTCCCTTCCCTCTGATGAATGACACGCCCAACTACACCGACGCTTTTCAGGAGCTGCAAACCATTGTCACCGAAATAGAGCGGGGCGAAATTTCAGTGGACGAACTTTCGCACAAGGTCGAGCGGGCAGCCCTGCTGATTCGCCTCTGCCGCACCAAGCTGGGCAAGACCGAGGCCGACGTCCACCAAATCTTGAAAGAGTTGGGCGATGGCGATGGCACTCCGTAAAGGCAAAAGCCCGCCAAACGGGCGTTTGGGGGGCTTCTGGGTGGGGGTCGGGATGACAGGATTCGAACCTGCGGCCTCGTCGTCCCGAACGACGCGCGCTACCGGGCTGCGCTACATCCCGAACGGGAGGGCGAAATAACGAAAAAGATGACGGTTGGCCAAACGCGGCCTACCAGCCGATGGCGTAGTAGGCTCGCTTGCCGTCGGGGTAGAGCCCTTCGATGAGCAAGGCCCCTTCGGATTCTTCGGCTAGGGTTTCTACCTGAGTAGGTTCGGTGATGGCTTGCTTGTCAATGGTCGTGATCACAAAGCCTTGGCGAATACCTTCTTCTTTGAACTTGCCCGGCAGCAGCTCCATCACCTTCACGCCGCCCGTCAGGCCCAGGGTGCGCTGTTCATCGGGAGATAGTTGCTGAAGCACGGCGCCGATCTTTTCGATCCGCAACGAGCTAGGCACGGGCGGAGCGGCTGTCAGACGCGTATTTTCCAGACTTTTGAGCGTCGCATTGGCCGTACGGGGTTCGCCTTTGCGCACGTAGTCCACGATTACCTCGTCGCCAGGGCGGTAGCGAGCCACGATCTCTTGCAGCTCGGAGGGGGTATTGACGGGTACGTCATTGACGGCCAGCACAATGTCGCCGGCTTCCATGTCGGCTTCCTGAGCCGCGCTTTGGTCGCCGACGCTGGAGATGTACACGCCCCGTACGTCGCGGATGCCCTTCTCACGGGCAAAGTCGGCGGTTACCTCAATGATGCGCACCCCCAGCACCGCCCGTTGCACTTGCCCGTAGCGGAGCAAGTCGTCCATGATTTTCTTTACCAGCATCACGGGCACCGCAAAAGAATAGCCCGCGTAGGAACCCGTGGTGGTGGCAATGGCCGTGTTAATGCCGATCAGCTCGCCCTTGAGGTTCACGAGTGCCCCTCCGCTGTTGCCCGGATTGACGGCCGCGTCGGTCTGGATAAACGACTCGATGGCCGAATTATCGGCCGTACGGAGGATGTTGATATTGCGGGCCTTGGCACTGACGATGCCCGCCGTCACGGTGGAGGTCAGCTCCAGCGGATTGCCTACGGCCAGCACCCATTCCCCAATGCGAAGGTCGTCGGAGTTGCCGTAGCGGGCAAAGGGCAGGTTTTCGCTATCAATTTTTACCAAAGCCAGGTCGGTGGCAGGATCGGCGCCAATGAGTTGCCCGCGATAGCTACGCTTGTCGGACAGCACCACCTCTATCTCGGCCGCTTCGTCAATGACGTGGTTGTTGGTGACGATGTAGCCGTCGTCGGAGATGATGACGCCCGAGCCGGAGGCTTCGCGCGGTATGCCAAAGCCGCGCTTGCCGTGAAAGCCTTCGCCATCGCCAAAAAAGTTCTTGAAGAGGTCTTCTCCGCTTTTGCGATGGGTGCCGTAAGAGGTTTTGATATGCACCACTGCGGGCAGGGTAGCTTCGGCGGCCACCATGAAGTTAAGCCCTTCGGGAATGACTACGTCCGTCTCGGAGAGCAGCCGCGACAGCCGAACCTGCTGGTTTTGCTCGAACGATTCGTAGGCCGGGGCGGGCCGTTGGGTAAGGCGCAGGGCCAGCACGGTGAACACCGAACCCAGGACGGAGGCGATCACCAAACTGATGAAAAAGGTTCTGGTTGACATGCGGGCGTTGTGTGAAAACTTGGAGAATGATAACTCACAGGATGGCAAAAAGTCTGTGTAGCCATGATGAAATATAGCAAAAAGCTGCTTGGCATGTATAACGCAAAAAAAGTCTTTGCAGACATTGGCCCGGTGTGATGCAAAAACAACTACACCAATGTGCAGCGGTTTGTGGCAGATCAAACTAATTTTGCCGCCGTTCGGGACTTTGATCACCCTAGTTTTCTTGTGTATGCCTCCCAAAAAAACCAAAACCAACGCCAGGCCGCGCCTCCAAGCTGCGCACAACCCGGTGCTTCCACTCGTGTTTGGCGCCTTGGTCCTGTTCATTGTGGCCCTCGTGGTGTACGCCAACTCGCAATCGAGTCCTTCTTCGCTGCTGACGGACACCGACATTGTGGCCCTTGCCAACGCCGAGGAGGCGGGTGCCGCCGTGCCCGAACCCGCACTGGACAACCCCAACGAAACGGCCGACGGCCCTAATCAGCACTTGCACACTGTCGGGGAGGGCGAAACCGTGTTCGGCATTGCACGTCGCTATCGGCAGTCGGCCGATCAGTTGCGCCAAACCAACAACCTGACCAACGACGCGCTGCAAATTGGCCAGACGCTCCGCATCCGCGTGAGGGCGGTGCACACGGTGGCCACGGGCGAAAGCCTGGCGGACATTGCCCGGCGCTACCAGACCGACGAAGCCCAGCTATTGGTGGCCAACCGAATGGAAAACCCCCAGTTGCAGGTGGGGCAGCGGATAGTGATCCCCCTTCCCTGAAAGGCCCCTTTTGGGAGTTGGCCGGCACCGCACAGCAGAAACCCTTCGAGAGGGGTACGTGCGCAAGCTGGTTCAACTCCTAGGATTTTTCGGCAGCAGGCCGCCGCCATGGCATAACGCCTACCTTTGCCAGATTTTTGTACCTTACTGGGGCTTTTTGGGCCTATGCAAAAGAACAAACACACCCATCAGGTACTGTTTTGCGTCACGCTGCTGGTGCTGATTTTGGTTAACTATCCGCTGCTGCGCATCTTCGACGTACCCGTGCTGGTGGGCGGCGTACCGTTGCTCTACTTTTTTCTTTTTGCCGTCTGGGGAGGCTTCATTTTGTTTCTGGCTTTTTTCACCGAACGCCACTCGCACGACTGAGCCATGCACAACCAATGGGTACTCATCGGTCTGTCGTTTCTGTACCTGGCACTGCTCTTCGCCGTGGCTTATTACAGCGAGCGCCGCAGTCGGCAGGGGCGCAGCCTGGTCAATAATCCCTACATCTACGCACTTTCGCTGGCCGTCTATTGCTCGGCCTGGACGTACTACGGCAGCGTGGGGCTGGCCGCGCAGAGCGGTATTTTTTTTATTACGGTCTATCTGGGCCCCCTGCTCATCGTCCCGACGTGGGGCGTGTTGCTCCGCAAGATGATCCGCGTCAGCAAAGTACAGCGCATCACCTCCATTGCCGACTTTGTTTCGGCGCGCTATGGCAAAAGTGCCAAGCTGGGCACGCTGGTGGCCATCATCTGCGTGCTGGGCATTGTGCCCTACATTTCGCTGCAACTAAAGGCCATCGTCACCAGCCTGGAGGTGCTCACCCAGGTGCCTACCGATCATCGGCAGCCCACCCCTTTTCACCAGGATACGGCCTTCTACATCGCGGCCGTGCTGGCCGTATTCACGATCCTGTTCGGCACGCGCAACATCGAGACCACCGAGCGGCACGAGGGCGTGGTGGCGGCCATCGCGCTGGAGTCGCTCGTGAAGCTGCTGGCCTTCCTGACGGTAGGTCTGTACGTGACGTACGGCCTCTTCGACGGGCCGGGCGACATTTTCCGCCGGGCCGCTGCCCAGCCGCAACTGCTTTCACTTTTCACGCTCGATGCGGGCGGTCGGATGCTCGAGGGTGCGTGGTTCTGGCATACGCTGCTTTCGGCACTGGCCATCGTGCTGCTGCCCCGGCAGTTTCAGGTGGCCGTCATCGAAAACGTCAACGAGCGGCATCTCCACAAAGCCATCTGGCTATTTCCGCTCTATTTGCTGCTGATCAACCTGTTTGTGCTGCCCGTGGCCTTTGGGGGACGAATATTTTTTGAAGAACAAGCGGTGGATGCCGATACTTTTGTACTGACCCTGCCGATGGTGCAGGGCAACGAGTTTGTCACGCTCTTTGCCTACGTGGGGGGCTTTTCGGCGGCCACCAGCATGGTCATTGTGGCCACCATTGCCCTGAGCACGATGATCAGCAACAGCCTGGTGGTGCCCTTGATGATAAAAGGCATCCGCCTGCGGCACCTGCTGGCGGGCGAAACCTTGCTGCTGATTCGCTGGGCCAGCACTTTTCTGGTGCTGGGCCTGGCCTACCTCTACTACAAATTTATTGGTAACTCCTACGCTTTGGTGTCCATTGGGCTGGTGTCGTTTGCAGCCATTGCCCAGTTTGCCCCGTCGGTGATGGGGGGGTTATTCTGGAAGCAAGCCACGCGCACGGGCGCGTTGCTGGGCCTGACGGTGGGCTTTCTGACGTGGGGCTACACCTCCATTGTGCCGCTGCTGGCCCGGGCGGGCATGTTGTCGGCCGACATCTTACAGCGTGGCCCCTACGGCTGGCAATGGCTACATCCGCAAGCCCTGTTTGGCCTTTCGGGCATGGAAAACGTGGCGCACTCGGTGTTCTGGAGCCTGCTGCTCAACGTGCTGGCCTACGTGCTCGGGTCGTTTTTCTCGCGCCAGACGGCCAAGGAGATCAACCAGGCCGAAGTGTTCGTAGATATTTTTCGCTACGGCAATATCTATGAAAGCTCGCTGGCCTGGAAGGGCACAGCCTACGTGGCGGCTCTTCGGGCACTGCTGACCAGCTTTTTGGGCAATACCCGCACCGAGCAGGCCCTGGCCAGTTATGCCCAGCGGTACAACACCTCGCTCGACGACACGGCCCAAGCCGACGCCAAGCTGGTCAACTACGCCGAAAAATTGCTGGCGGGCGTCATCGGCGCAGCTTCGGCCCGCGTGATGGTGGCCTCGGTGGTGCAAGAAGATACCATTCAGATGACCGACGTCGTCGAGATGCTGCGCGAATCGCAGTACCTGCTGGCCTACAACAAAGAACTCAAGTACAAATCCACCCAATTGCGCAAAACCACTGCCCAGCTGATGCGCACCAACGAGCGCCTGAAGGAGCTTGACCGCCAAAAAGACGAGTTCATCTCGACCGTGACGCACGAAATTCGTACGCCCCTCACGTCGCTGCGTGCCCTGTCGGAGATTTTGCACGACAACCCCGATCTGCCCGAAGCCCAGCGCACGCGTTTTCTGGAAACCATTGTCGGGGAAAGCGAACGGCTGAGCCGTCTAATCAGCCAGGTGCTCGACCTGGAGCGCTTCGACTCGGGCAAACAAGCGTTTAATTTCGAACAGCTCGACATCAAGCAAGTTATTGAGCAGGCAGTGGCACGTATGGAACCCCTGGCGGCCGAGAAGTGCGTCGCCTTGCTGTCGAGTGCTCACATGACTTTGCCCCCCGTGCGTGCCGACCGCGACCGCCTGCTTCAGGTCCTGATCAACCTTATTTTTAATGCCATCAAATACTGCGAACCCGAGGTGGGCCAGGTTCAGGTAACGGCCTTTCTTATGAGTAATTATCTTTACGTCCACGTCAAAGACAATGGGCCAGGCATCAGTCCCGAACACCACCAGAGCATCTTCGAGCGCTTCCAGCAGGTGAAGGGACGCACCAACCTGAAGCCCGAAGGCTCGGGCCTGGGGCTGGCCATCAGCAAGAAAATTATCGAATATCACGGCGGCCGCATCTGGGTAGAAAGCCAGTTGGGCGAAGGCGCGCGTTTCAGTATCAGTTTGCCCGTGGGGGTGCGCACCCTCCATCACACCAAGGCCTGACTCGTATGACCGCCACTACCGACACAAAGAAGGTGCTCATCGTGGACGACGACCCCAGCATCCTGCTTTCCCTCGAGTTTCTGATGGTCAAGCAGGGCTATCAGGTCTTCATTGCCCGCAACGGCACCGAAGCCCTCGAGATCGTCGAGGCCCAGGCGCCCCACGTGATCGTCCTCGACGTGATGATGCCCGACCTGGACGGCTACGACGTGTGTCAGTTTGTGCGCCGGCGGGCAGAGTGGAACTACATTCGCATTCTGTTTCTCAGTGCCAAGAGCAAGCAAGAAGACGTAGATCGGGGCCTGCGGCTGGGCGCCAACCGCTACCTGACCAAGCCCTTCTCGACGCGCCAACTGATGCGCGAAGTGCAAGAGTTACTGGCCGAAACGCCGGACGTCTGAGCTAGGCGGTGGCCCGCCGTTGCTGCAAGCGCTGCTCCCACCGCCAGGCGTCGCCCATGGCCGTTTCGAGCGTGTAGGCGGCTTGCCAGCCCAAGGTGCGCTGGGCTTTCTGCACATCGCCGTAGATCTCGACCACATCGCCGGGCCGTCGCGGCGCAATCCGGTAGCGCAGGGCCTGCCCGCTGGCCCGCTCGAAGGCGTGGATTACCTCCAACACGCTGCTGCCTCGCCCCGTCCCGATATTGAACACCTCGTAGAGGGGCTGGCTGGCCCGCTCTGCCAGCCAGTCAAAGGCTTGCACGTGTGCCCGGGCCAAGTCCACCACGTGGATGTAGTCGCGCACGCAGGTGCCATCGGGCGTAGGATAGTCGTTGCCAAACACCGACAACTCCGCCCGCAGGCCCGCCGCCGTCTGGGTGATGAAGGGCACCAGATTGCCGGGCACCCCGCGCGGCAACTCGCCGATATAGGCCGAAGGATGCGCCCCGATGGGGTTGAAATAGCGCAGGCTCACGGCGCGCAGCGGCTGCTGCGCTCGTACGGCGTCGTGCAGCATGGCTTCGCAGATCTGTTTGGTGTGGCCGTAGGGAGACTCGGCCGGCAGAAATTGCGTCGCCTCGGTAACGGGCAACCGGGCTGGCTGGCCATAGACGGTACACGAAGAAGAAAAGACCAGGTCGCGCACGTCGTAGCGCTGCATGACGCGCAGCAGCGTCAGCAGCGAGTTGAGGTTATTGTGATAGTAGTTGAGCGGCTTTTGCACCGATTCGCCCACGGCCTTGAAGGCCGCAAAGTGGATCACGCCCCGCACGGGCCCTTCCGCTTCGAACACCGCCGCCAGGGCGGTCTCGTCGTTGCAGTCCACCCGGTGACTGGCGACCTCTTGGCCCACAATCTGGCGCAGCCCTTCCAATACCGAATCTTCCGAGTTGCTGAAGTCATCCACGATAATGGGCACATAGCCCGCTGCGTGAAGTTCTACTACGGCGTGCGAACCAATGAAGCCCGCCCCGCCCGTTACGATGATTCGTTCTGCTTTTGCCATTGTGTAAGATTTTACGCGCAAAATGCACAAAAAAAGCGCACATCGGCACTGCGCAGGCGCGTAGCGGTCAGTTGGGGGTTGCTGCCGATGCGGGCCAGTAGAAGACTAAGTTTTGTACGATGTCGGGGGCAATGCTCTGCGCCACCGGGCACTGCCGGGCCGTCTGCTCGAGCAGTTTGCGTTGGGCCGCCGTCAGGGCGATATCGGGCAGTGTAAAGGTCAGGTCAATTTGGGAGATGCGGCGCGGATTGGCGGCCATGTGCTTGACGACCGTCACGCGCAGACCCCGCAAATCGAGTTGTGCACGTTCGGCCGCAATGCCCATCAGCGTCAGCATGCAAGTTCCGAGGGCGGTACAGACCAGGTCGGTGGGCGAAAAGCTTTCGCCCTTGCCGTGGTTATCGGTGGGGGCGTCGGTAATCAGGCTTGCGCCCGACGCATCGTGGCGAGCGGCCGTGCGCAGGTCGCCCTCGTAGTGCAAGGTCATGGTGGACATCGGTGTTTTGCTTTTGGTGAAAATGCTTGCGGCCATACGTACGGCATTTACGTTGTCGTAAACAACGCTTGCCCACTTTTGGCGTTAGGTGATTATACGTTATATTGTCTGGCTCTCAAACTTGCAGCCGTGAAAATAAAAATTGCGCCCCTCTTCCTGCTTTTTTCCTGGCTGATTGCATCAGTTGGACAAGCCCAGCCCCGCGACGCGTTTGAAGGCGACGAATACGACTACAACGAAGAGTTTACCTACGGCGTAAATTTCAACACCAACGGCGGGCTGATCGGCGGGGTAGCCTTCAAATATGCCCGCGCCCAGACGCCCCTGCGCTACCAGACCTTCGGACTGGAGATTGTCAACGTCAAGCATCCGCAAGAATTTCGGGTTACGTTTCGCGGCAGCCCCTTCATCCCCAACAAAGTAGATTATTTGTTTTCGATCCGGCCCAACTACGGCACCGAGTTTGTCATTTTCCGCAAAGCCCCCGACGACGGCGTACACCTCAACGCCATCTTTGCCGTCGGGCCCACGTTCGGCCTGCTCAAGCCCTACTACGTGGTGCGCGACCTTGAGCCTAACGTGCCCGGTGCCCGCACCATCAATGTGCAGAACGGCCCCGAGGTGCCCATCAACCAGATCATCGGGACGGCCCCCTTCACCGAGGGCTTCGACAACATTCGGCTACGGATGGGTGGGCACGCCAAAGCGGGTCTGAGCTTCGAGTTTGGGCGGTTCAACAACAGCGTGGTCGGCATCGAAATCGGCCTGCTGGCCGAGGCCTTCACGCGCAAGATCGTCATCTTGCCCGATGCCGAAAACCGCGCCGTCTTCACCTCCGCTTTCCTGACGCTCTACTACGGCAACAAGTACTGAGGCCGGCGGAAACACGTACCAAAATTTTCTTGTTACTTTGGGCAACGCGCCATTGGGCCCGTCCGCAGTGCCTTCCTGGCCTTGGCGACGGGCTTCTGGTTGATAAAACCGCTTCTCTCCATGATCGAACTACCCGTTATATCGGCCGATACTTCGCCCAAAAAAAACCGTAAGCCCGACTGGCTCCGCGTCAAGCTGCCCGTCGGTCAGGAATATGCCCGCGTGCGCAAGTTGGTAGATCAGCACCGGCTGCACACCATCT
>DAIRSZ010000067.1:0-10886 GCA_036804165.1 Catalimonadaceae bacterium
CAGGCGTTTGGCCCACTCGAAGTATTGAGCGTGGGCCGTGCTGGCCAGCAGCCAGTAAGCAGTGAGGTAGAATAGCTTTTTCATAAGGTGTGATTTGAGGAGGAGAGAAGGGTACTTTTATGATATAGAGAGGGGCATCAACTTTGGGATGCCCGGTGGGTGAGTGCGAAGCATAAAGAGCGACCCTCTGCGCGGGGCAGCTCCTCAAGACGGATTGCTACCGCCGAATGACCACCTTTTCGGTATGGGCTTGCCTGCCGTCGTGCACGCACAGGCTGTAGACGCCCGCAGGCAGGGTGGAAACGTCCAGCTCGGCCACCAGACCCGGGGCCTGCACCTGCCGCACCCGTCGACCCAGGGCGTCGTAGAGCACCATGACCCGGGCCGCATTGGGCACGGCCCAGCCGCTGACGCGCAACTGCTCGGTAGCTGGATTGGGATACACGAGCAAGGCCGAACGTAAAGGCCTGAGCAGCTGCGTGGGAGTCAATTCGTTGGCCCCGATGGATGGCGGGTTGGCACGGGCGGTGCCGTTGATGTCGGTCGGCACCACGCTGAGCAGATTCAGGCCCGCCCCAGACAAGGCGCTGGCAGTAGCGGTCAGGTTGCCCGTTGCGGCATTCACAAACTGCGGATCAACGCTGATGGAGTTAATATCCAGACCTGTGCCTGTTTGCAAACTGGATAAAGTAGCGTAGGAGGTACCGCCTACTTGCCCTGTGCTCCCGGAGACGAAGAAATTATTGTGATTGCTACCGCTGACGACCGTAGCAGACGTGTAACGTACCCCCCCTCCCGTATTACCTGTTCCCGTAGAGGTAAGTATATTGTTTCGCACCTCGTTGTTGGTGCCCCCAGAGATGCTGAGGCTATATCCCACACTGCGCACATTGTTGTGGTATAATCGCTGCTGACTGCTAAGTTCCACCCGCACACCACCATTATCGCTCCCAGAGGCAGTTGAGACCAAGAAATTGTTGGCCACCACGCCCGGCAAAGCAGTTGTGCCCTGGCAATCGTTGAGCCGTAAGGACTGCCCAGATACCCGTATCCGATTACTCACTACCCGTAAGTTGCCATCGCAGCGGGTCAACCTAAGCCCGCTAGCATTGCTGCCCGTTGCTGACAAAGTGTTTCTTCGGAGCACGGGAGCCTGCTGCTCTCTCAATGACACGCCAATAGCACCGAAGTTGCTAATCACATTATCTTCGATGACCATGCCAACAGCGCGAACGCTATTAAGATTGCCTGCCACATTTAGGCCGTGACTGCCTCCCGTCAGGGTGTTCCCTCGAAAGACAAAATTTGACATAGACCACACCCTTCCAAATACCAATGTCTGCGTGAGTAAAGTATCTGAAGTGAGCGGCGCACTTAGTGTACAACCAACTGCGCTGAGGTTGGACACTGAACCTGTCCAGACCAGCACTCGGGTGAAGTCGCCCGTACCCGTGGCTTGCAGACCAAGGTTGCGCAGGTGCACAAAGCCCGCGTCCTGGATGCGCACCACAAAGTTGTCGCCCGCGCCTGCGGCCGCGTGGCGCAAGGTCACGGCCCCGCTCGCGCGCTCGAAGATGATCGAGTCGCTGGCCGAAGCCCCCGTGATGCTGGGAATGCTGATCTGCTCCTGATAGACGCCCGGGCGCGCCCGGAAGGTGACCTTCCCGCTGATGCCCCGATTGGTTAGCGCCGTGACCGCCGCCCCAAAGGTGGCAAAATCCGGGGCCGTGCCCCCAATGGTGTAGAGGCCCGAAAGGGGTGCCTCCTCCCTCAGTTTGTGTACAAAGATGTCAGGTAAGAAAGATTGCCCTGCCGCAGTGAGGTTGAAAGTGCCCGGCCCGGGGTCGAAATCGGCAGTTCCACTAAAACTTCCGGTGGTATAGACATTGCCCGCGTCGTCGAGGGCGATGGCTCTAGCAAGAGCATTAAGTGTTCCCCCCATACGTTTGGCCCAGACGAAGTTGCCGCTCGCATTTAGTTTATTGATAAAGATATCCCAGTTTCCCGCCGAGGTGAGATTGAAGATACCCGGCCCGGGGTCAAAGTCGGCCGTGCCCCAAAATTCCCCAGTGGTATACACATTGCCCGCCCCGTCGAGGGCGATGGCGGTAGGTACATCCCAACCCGTTCCGCCCAGACGTTTGGCCCAGACGAAATTGCCGCTCGCATTTAATTTATGAACAAATATGTCTGCACTACCCGCGGAAGTAAGGTTGAAAGTGCCCGGCCCGGGGACAAAGTCTACCGTACCTTCAAAAAAACCTGTGGTATAGACATTGCCCGCCCCGTCGAGGGCGATGGCACGACCTCCTTCGGATTCACCTGTTCCGCCCAGGCGTTTGGCCCAGACGAAATTTCCGTTTGCATTTAGTTTGGAGATGAAGATGTCAAATCCTCCCGCTGAAGTAAGGTTGAAAGTGCCCGGCCCGGGGTCGAAGTCTACGGTTCCCCGGAAAGACCCAGTGGTATAGACATCGCCCACGCCGTCGAGGGCGATGGCACGACTGACGTCAACATCTGTTCCACCCATACGTTTGGCCCAGACGAAGTTTCCGGCTGCGTTCAGTTTAGAGATGAAGATATCATGATATCCCTCAAATCCCGCCGAGGTGAGGTTGAAGGTACCTGGCCCGGGGTCAAAGTCGGCAGTGCCCCAAAATTCACCAGTGGTATAGACATTGCCCACGCCATCAACGGCGATGGCATTAGAGCGATTATTACCTACACCGCGAATGCCTTCGATCCAGACGAAGTTTCCGGCCGCGTTCAGTTTAGAGATAAAGATGTCAGCTTCCCCCGCCGAAGTAATTGTTAAAGTGCCCCCGCTGGATAGGTCAAATTCCAAGAAGTCATAAAAAAATCCGGTGATGTACACATTGCCTGCCCCGTCAACGGCGATGGCAGTAGCAATATCATCGCCCATTCCGCCAATGCGTTTGGCCCAAAGGAAGTTGCCCTCCGCGTCCAGCTTGGAGATGAAGATGTCAGCACTTCCCGCCGAAGTAAGGTTAAAGATGCCCGGCCCGGGGTCGAAGTCCACAGTGCCTTCAAAATACCCGGTGGTATAGACATTACCTGCCCCGTCGACGACGATGGCACGGCCTTGGTCATTACCCGTCCCGCCCATACGTTTGGCCCACTCGAAGTCTTGGGCATGGGCCGTGCTGGCCAGCAGCCAGCAAGCAGTGAGGTAGAATAGCTTTTTCATGAGGTCTGATTTGAAGAGGAGAGGACACTGTTTTTGTGGTGTAGAGCGGGGCATCAGCCTTGGGGTGCCCGGTGGGTGAGTGCCGAAGATTTAGTCAAAACTGAAAATAGATGAACGAGTCGCCGGACTCCTGCGCGAGCAAAATCAGGATGAGCATCGCACCCCAAGTGCAACCCAGCAACCACCAGGGTGCCCGGCCCGCTACCGTCACCACGTGCGTATCGCGCATCCGCCAGTGAATCATCACGAGCGGAATCATCACGAGGTACACCCGCAGCAAATCCAGTGTGGAGAGCACTTCCACTTTCACGGGGATCACGCCGAACATCGCGGCCAGCAGCCGCCCCGCCGTACCAAAATCCGGTGCGCGGAAAAACACCCAGGTGATGTTGATGAGAAAGAAGGTGAGCAGCGCACCGCCAAGGAGGGCGGCGCGTTTTCCGACGGGCACGCTGGGCACAATGGCCGCCTGACGCACTATTTGATCGAAAACTGCCGCAGGTGCGGGTTGCTTTTGCCGATGCTGAATCAAACGCTCCAAAATCAGGTACAGGCCGTGCAACCCGCCCCATACCACAAACGTCCACGACGCACCGTGCCACAGGCCACCCAGCAGCATGGTCAGCATCAGGTTGACGTACGTGCGAGAAATGCCTTTACGGTTGCCGCCCAGCGGAATATACAGGTAATCGCGCAGCCACGTGGAAAAGCTGATGTGCCAGCGCCGCCAAAAATCAGAAAAACCCACGGCGGCGTACGGATACCGAAAGTTTTCGGGCAGTGTGAAGCCCAGGCACAGCGCCACGCCAATGGCGCAGGTAGAATACCCGGCAAAATCACAGAAAATCTGCCCCGAAAACGCCAGTACGCCCGTCCACGCATCGAGCGGGTGCAGCGGGGCGGCAAAGCCAAACACGAAATCTGCGGGGCCGGAAAGTAAACTGTCGGCCAGCACTACTTTCATGAACAAGCCCAGCGTGAGCAAACCCAGGCCCCAGGTAAACTGATCGCGGGTGGCGTAGTGCGGTACTCGGAACTGCGGAATCAGGATGCCCGGACGCACGATAGGGCCGGCCACCAGTTGCGGAAAGAACGTCACGAACAGCGCAAAATCCAGCAGGGATTTCTCAGGCGGAAACTTGCGGCGGTACACGTCTAGGGTGTACGAGAGCGTCTGAAAGGTATAAAATGAAATTCCGACGGGCAGAATGATGTCCGGCTGGGCAGGCTGGTAATCTACGCCCAGCGAGGCGAGCAACGTCACGAAATTTTCCAGCAGAAATGAGCCGTACTTAAAGTACGCCAGCAGCCCTAAGTTCAGCGCCAGACTGACCAACACAAGCATTTTCCGGCGGTTGGGCCGCTGCTCGGCGCCTAGCCGTTTGCCGACAAAAAAATCTACTACGGTAGATAGCCACAGCAAAATAACGAATGGCGGATTCCAGGCGACGTAAAACAGGTAGCTGGCCAGCAGCAAATTGATTTTCTTCGTCCGCCACGAAAAAATAGGTAAATAATGCAATCCCATAATAATTGCGAAGAACACGATGAACGTGAGTGAGTTGAAGGTCATGGCAAGTGGCTATGAGCGGTTAGATGCTGACAATTGGCTGCTGGACGTTGGCTAATTAGAGGGTAATGGAGCGTAGCGCGGGCTTCGGCATGCATACTGCGGATGAAAATAGAAGCCAAATATTATTTTATCTTGCGTCGTTTATTTCTTGATATTCCACCCTTTTTGCTGCATAATTTCGACCAAATCTTCGGTGAACGTAAGGGCGTCTTGCGGTGTCAGGTGCGACCATTCGGGGCAGGTGTATTGCGATAGTTTCGGGTAATCCTGAAAATGAATACCCGTGGTATTTGTCTCGCGCAGCACCCGCTCCCAGTACAATTCGCGCGGAAACGCTAGCTGTTCTACCATCCAGTATTGACCATCGGAGGGAGGCCGGAAGAAGAACACCTGTCCACCCCGTGCTTGGATTTTATCCACGGAGCGCTTGATATCATTGATCATCGTCGTGAGCGTATCGCCGCCCGGGCCAGGCGTACTACTCCCCGCGCCTAGCTTCATCCAGGCTTCTTTCATTTGCCGCTGCATGACCGTATCGGCTAGGAATTTGTCGGTCATTTTGGTTTGCCGATCGGCCTCTACGTAGGACCAGTTCAGCGGAAACGTGGGGGCCACCCACACGCCGGGGCGCGACGGAATGGGCAGGTATTTGAGCAAAGCATCTATGCTCAGCCCGTCTTTGTCGAGCGACACGATGCGGCTTTCCAGCATCCGGCCAATACGGAACCCAGCCTGCTGCGCGGGTGACCAGCGGCGGGCGTGCGCCACGCTGCTCAGTAGCTTCTTTTCGGCGCGCTGGCCGGACGGGGCAAACAGCAAGCCTTCCGTCGCGTCAATTAGCACCGTGCCCGCAAACGACGTATGGTCGGCGATGTCGTGCAAGGCCGGACGTCCGCAGCCGCCCTCAGTGGACAGTTGGATGGGCTGACTACCGGAAACGCGCCGGAACGTAGGCAGGTCAATGTCGAATTTGGCCCGCGACGAGCCGATGATGACCGTGGCGGATTTTCCGGCCGTAGCTACTTTTTGCCGTTCGGCGGCCCAGGCATTGTCGTCGTTGTCGTAGCCAGGCGTAAAATCCTGGCGGCGCCAGTAGCTTTCCCAGCCAGCGGCAAATACGAGCGTCAGACTCAAGGCCAACAGGGCGGATTTAGTAATTTGAGTGCCTGTTTCCATATAAAATGATATGTTATTTATAAGAATGATGATTGACGTCTGGTCGGTAGTTGATTGAATCCCGGAGGCGGAGATACCCTTTTAAAGCCTCATCGCAGCATCCACAAGGCGATGCTTTCCCACGTTTTGGTGGTGGCCATCACGAGGCTGCCCAGTTGTAGCACCACCAAAAAGACCCCGCCCGCCACAAACACGGGGTGTATTTTTCCAAACTTTATCCGTTCGTAGGCGCAGCAAACCAGCACCAGAAAGTTGGACCAGAAGATGGTCGAGAACGGAAAGCCGATGAAGAAAAACGCGAACGGCATCCGCGTAAAGGCGGGGGCCAGCGTACTGATCAGCGCCAGCAACATGAGCCGCTTGTGCACCTCGGGGCGCTTTCTGAGGGCGATACCCAGGCCGGACAGCAGGGCAAACTGAAAAAACAGCACCGTCGAGATGGCCAAAAACGGCACGGCCGGCAGGGGCGTATGGCCAATCTTGGCGCCCTCGATCATCGTGATAACGCCTATCCCCAAAATGAGGGGTATCCCCACCACTAGGCTCATGCCCAAGCGTCGGTGCAACGCCACGTTGCCCTTGCTGATGAGCACGGCCTGCACCACAAACAGGGCGTACCAGAGCATCATGCTCAGGCCGTGCGCGTGGGCCAACCACGAAAGCGGCACTGCCGTGAAATAGCCCCGCAGAAAGTAGCTGCGGGCGAAGCCCACTACCGTGATGAGGGTGGCCACGGCGGCTATAACTAAATAAAATCCTGTGGTTTTATTTCTGATTACAACAGTCTGTTTGTAGTCCATGTGAGTGCCATTAACTGCCCAGTCTTTTTGTAATGTTAAAGCAGTTGGCGCGATCGCGCATAGTACAAATGCGACATGATGGAGCCGTTATTTGAGCCAGAGTAGATGCGGAAAGTGCCACGTCCGCCGTACGAATGCGTCGAAGAATTTCTGTTCGAGCCAGAAAAAGTATGATAATGCTTGTCGGCTTTCGTGGTGGAGGAAATGCGAACCACGACCGCCCCAAAAAGTAGGCTTTCAGTTCGACCAAACCGCACGAAAGATGGTCATTGAGTTTGATGAGTAGGCTCCGCCTCAAAGCCCAAAAAGGGAGGCCAAAAGGGGACAAGTCGTCGTGAGACCCTAAGAAGTTGTTGAAGTTGATGAGCCGCAGTCCGAAGTTGATCGAGCGCTGCCGCCCTCGGCCAACCTGTGCAAACGGTAGGGAGGGGAAAACAATAACCGATGAGATGCCTAGACTTTTTCCATCCCTGCCACAACTGCAACAGGGGTTGTGTGTCGTAGAAAACGCAGCCACGTACCCCGCCAAGTGGCTTTAGCAAGGATTGAAACAGGGGTCAAACCGTTCAAATCAGAGCCTTACTAAGAGTTGAGACAACGAAAAAACGCCTTCGAAAGACCCTCATCCTGGCCATTATCGCGGGCTTGATCCACAATTTTTACCTTGTTTTTGCACCCCGTTATGACGTAGTGGCTTACCAAGACCGCACCGGACAGCACTTTTGCCACCTCCAATCCAGCACTTTTGTCGTCCAAGGTGACCGTATTCTTGTTCATATCAAGGACGAAAACACCGTCCAAAATGCTACCGTCGTCAGCAAAAATATCGCCCGCCCTTGGTTCATGCTCCGCAACGCCAAGCACTTGCGCCTCTAAAGCAAGCACCGCCCGACCGCCCAACGCCAGGCCTGACCAGCCGCCAAGTCCAGACCAAAACCGGAAGCCAGGCCCCCGCCAACGACCCCGAAAGTTGGACAACTCACCGCCCGCCAACCACCCCATCACCAGCTAGAATTGTAACCAGATCAGCGTTTAAATCAGGACGGATTAACCCGCACGTATAGGCCCTCACCGACCCGAGTAGGGAGAAAAACGGTGAGGGTTTTTTCGCGGAATCAGACCAAGATTTTTGCATGTTGCAGGATGTGTAACGCGGCGGCCAGAACCTCCGATAATGCAAATCTTATGAAAAAAGAAAGACGGGTTTTTCGCCACTACGTCAACCTGAATTTCTTCGAAGAGGCGGCCTCCAAGAGCATTTTAAAAAGTCCTCCTTCGCGCCGGAAGCCGACTTCATCCGCTACGAACTAACGGGGCGCTTGCCCTACCACTTGGTCACTGAGCCCCTGCTGAACTTAAGCGTCCAACTCAAGAAAAACGACCACCCGATCACCCGCTAGACTGGTAACCAGATCAGGGTGGGTTAGCGCGCATTACCAGACCTTCACCGACCCGAGTAGGGAGAAAAACGGTGAGGGTTTTTTCGCGGAATCAGACCAAGATTTTTGCATGTTGCAGGATGTGTAACGCGGCGGCCAGAACCTCCGATAATGCAAATCTTATGAAAAAAGAAAGACGGGTTTTTCGCCACTACGTCAACCTGAATTTCTTCGAAGAGGCGGCCTCCAAGAGCATTTTAAAAAGTCCTCCTTCGCGCCGGAAGCCGACTTCATCCGCTACGAACTAACGGGGCGCTTGCCCTACCACTTGGTCACTGAGCCCCTGCTGAACTTAAGCGTCCAACTCAAGAAAAACGAGGAAAAACTTGACAGGCTCATCGCCTACGTGCTCCACGAAAGTAACGATGTAGGCTTGCTACCCCACGAAAAAGCGGAGTTCAAGCAGCTATGGCAAGCAGAACTTGATAGTCGTCGGCAGGTGCGGGCCGTGGTGGCCAGCGCAGCCAAAGCAATCGTGGCTCAGTACGACGACGAATACGGCATCAGGGAAGAGATGAGCAGCGAAGACTATGAAAAGGTACGTCAAGCGAGAGATCGCCAAAAATACATGATGTTTATGTGATTTATGGGTCATCAGGTTGATAGTGGCTCCGGATGAAGGAGACCTGATTATTCGAAAGCGTGGCCAAAAGGCCAAAAAGGCCAAAAAGCCCAAAAAGCCCAAAAAGCAACTCAATCAGAAAAACGTATGCTCAACGGTGTAATTCTCGGCGGCAGTAACTCTTTCAACGGCATCAGCTACTCCGAACGTAAGGTGGGTAAGGACGACGCGGACTTGCTGCACGTCCAGAAGGTAGGCATCCTCCAGGAGAAGGAAACCCACCTCAGACTGGCCATGAACCTGACGCGCGGCGAGGGCAAGGAATCGCAATTTCACCTGGTCGTCTCCACCAACGAAGGCCACACCAAAGACCAGCTCGTCGCCGCCGCCCGACACGTGCTCTCCGACCTGGGCTACGCCCGCCAGCCCCAAGCCATCTACGCCCACCACGACACGGACAACCTGCACGTGCACGCCGTCGCCAGCCGGATCGCCGAAGACGGGAGAAGGCTACCCCGCGACTTCGAGCGACTGCAAGTGCAAGCGTCGCTGGCACGCCTGGAACGGCGCAATCACCGCGCCGAACTGGGGGCCTTGCTGCGCACCTCCCGCCAGTACGCCTTCGACGGCCGGGAGAGCCTGCACGCCTACCTCGAATCCCACGGCTACCGCGTACGCCCCGTCGTCGGGCAGGAGGGGAAACGCTCCGACACGCACGTGGACATCATCAAGTACGGAAGGGTGCAAAAGGCCAACTATGACTACTACGCCCCCCTCACCCGCAGCCGCCGCGACGAGCACGAGCAGTTTCAATACCTGCGCACCCGCAGCGTGCGCAAGAGCCTTGGCTACCAGGCTCGGCTCGACCTGCAAGCCACCATCCGCAACCAAAGCCAACAGGAGAAGGGCGATGCGCTGGTGCGAACGCTCAAGCAGTTGCCCAAGGCCGTGACCCCGCAACCCATTGAGCTTTACCTGCCCGCCACGCCGACGGCCCGCCAGCGTGCGGCTTTCGACCTGCGCACGGCCCTGCAAGAAGTACAGCGCAATCCCGGTGTGGGCGAGCAGACCTTGCGCCGCCAAGGATACCGCATCGAGGCCATCACAGGTAGCCAAGACAAAGGGATCACCGCCCCCCGGCAACGGGTGATGATTACCGACCCGATGGGATCGCCCCTGCTATCCGTCCCGTCGGCAGTGCTGCCCTTAAGAGAGCTAGACGCACCCGCCCGGCAGGGGCAGAAGAACTACTACGCCCGGTCGGGGAACGTGCGGCTCGAAGCAGACCAGTTGCCGCCACTCTCTGAGGTACTAGCCTTGCCGCCCGATGCCGAAGATCGCCTCGTGGCCCGCCAACTTGTCGAGAGCCAAACCAAAAACGGACAGGCCGCCCTAGAAGCGGCACTGGCCAGGGAAGGACTGCGGCTGGAAACGCGGCAAGACACCTACGGGAAGATGTACGAAGTAGTAAGGATGGACGAGGGGCCCAGCGAGTCGTCCATGAAGAAGGACACTCCCGTGTACCAGCTTTCGGCTTTCGAGGCCAGTGAGCTAGACCGCGCCGAGCAGGCCCGCCTTGTGCAACTACGACTCCAAGACCCGGTGGCTTTCGCCTCGGAGCAAATCGCCGCCCAAGGGGACGAGCAAACCAGTACCAAGGCCCTCGCCCGCGCGGGCCTGGCCCCCGTGGACGCGCCCCTCGCGGCTGCCGAGCGTGCCGCCATCGAGCAGGTCGTCCAACGCTACGATAAGCCCAGCCAGGTAGATCGACACCTCTACGCGGCAGGCTTGCGCCTCCACTACACGGGCGGACGGGAAGCCACCGTCGTCCGGGCAGACGGCGGGGGGCCGCCCCACGCGGCCGTGGCGCAGCTCACCGGACTGCGCCCACAGGACTTGCCGTTGACTGACCAGCCACCCCGACTGCGCTACTACGACAAGAAGCTAGCGCCACACGAACGAACGGGAGGAAAAACACCTGCGCACCAGATAGACCTCATGCCCGTCGCCCGCCAAATCCTGCCTACGCTCCCCGTCGTGAGCCAGCGCGTCGAGCGCCGACCAGCCACCCCCACGCCGGAGGCCCTGCTGCGGGAGGCCCTGCAAAAAAAGCAGACCCCGGCCGAGC
>DAIRSZ010000068.1:0-10882 GCA_036804165.1 Catalimonadaceae bacterium
GGGGCAGGGCGTAGAACTCGCCGGGGTGCATGCGCGAAGGCACCACAAAGTCGCGTGCCCCTTCGGGGGTGGACTTGATGAGCACGGGCGTCTCGACTTCGAGGAAGTCCAGGCCGCTCAGGTAGTGGCGCGTGGCCTGCATGAGGCGGTGGCGCAACATCAGGTTGCGCCGCACCACGGCCCGCCGCAAGTCGAGGTAGCGGTACTTCATGCGCAACTCGTCGCCGCCGTCGGTGTCGTCTTCGATCAGGAAAGGAGGGAGGCGGGCCGGGTTGAGCACCTGCAAGTCGGTCACCCGAACTTCGATGTCGCCCGTGGGCATCTGCGGATTCTTGGCCGTTCGCTCCACCACCGGGCCGGTGGCCTGCACCACAAATTCGCGGCCCAGCGCACGGGCCGTAGCCAACGCCTGGGCTGGGCTGCTGCCCTCTTCGAAGATGAGCTGGGTCAGCCCGTAGCGGTCGCGCAGGTCCACCCAGACCAGGCCGCCCTTGTCGCGGGTACGCTGCACCCAACCGCAAAGCGTGACGGACGTCCCGATATGATCGGCCCGCAACTGGCCGCAAGTGTGCGTTCTTAGCATATATTTGTGCGATTAAAGGCACCAAAGGTAAAAAGATTCACGTGGCAAAAAAGCAGAAAACCCCTTCGTGGTGGTGGTTGATCGGCCTGCTAATTACGGCTGCGGCAGTGCCGCCCGAGCTGCGGCGCATCAGCGTTACCGACGAGGTATCACTGCTGCTGCCTGCCGATTTTCAACGCCTGCCCGACGAGGCCCTCGCGCGGCGCTATCCCTCGTACCGCAAGCCCGTGGCGGTCTATTCCGACCCGACGGGGCGGGCCGACGTGGGCTACAACCGGGCGCCGAGCAATTTTGCGTACGCTGACCTGCCCATTTTGCAGTCTTTTTACCGAGCTAACTTGCAGCAACTCTACGACTCGGTTACGTTTCTGCGCGAGGACATTCGGGCCGTCAACGGACAAGACTTTGTGGTGTTTGAGTTGCTGGGCACCGTGGCCGAGCGCGAGGAGTCGGTCAACGTAGCCCGGGGGCCGCGGGCGCCCGTCCGGCGCTACGTGTACGTGCAGTACACGCTGGCCGCTCAGCAAGTGCATATTTTCCACTTCAACTGCCCCGCGTCTGATGAGAACAAATGGCAGCCCGCCGCCGCCGAGATGATGGATTCGGTGAAGATGCGGATCAAAAAACGGTAGATATTGGCGTGCACCGTAGAGACGTTGCATGCAACGTCTCTGCCTGGCGTTGGTGTGCAACGCCACTGCGTGCGTGAACCATCCGTTGCGTGCGTGAATCAGACGTTGCGTTCGTAAATCAGACGTTGCGTGCGCGAATCAGACGTTGCACGCAACGTCTCTACATACGTCTGTCTGTCACTCTTTTATCCAGGTGATCCGGACAGATCAATTGGGCCCTTGCTTGCGTTGCAGGGATATACCTAACCTCGAAGTCTATGAGCCTGCTTTTCGAAAATTTCCGCGAGTGGCACCACCACTGCACCACCACCCGCGAACCGCTCTATCAGCCCGTGCTGGCCTACGAAACGGAGCAGAAGGGCCGTCCTGAAGCCGACATCTGGCAAGGGCTGGAAAGGGCTTACGTCGTTATGCGGGAGGCTGTGCAGACGGGTCTGCACGAAAACCTTACCTCGCGGTCGGGCATGGTGCAGGGCAGCGGCCGTAAGGTACACCAGTCGCCCATCACGGTGCTTTCGCCCGAGTTTCAGCGGCTGGTGGCCCGGGCGCTGGGGGCCAAAGAGGTCAACTCGTCTATGGGCCGCGTGGTGGCTGCCCCCACAGCCGGGGCCTCGGGCATCTTGCCGGGGGTGCTGGTGACGCTGCAAGAGCGCCACGGCCTGAGCGACCGCCAGGTGGCCGAAGGGCTGCTGGTAGCAGCCGGCATTGCCCTGATTATCGAGCAGAACGCCTCGCTGGCGGGCGCGGTGGGCGGCTGCCAGGCCGAAACGGGCAGTGCGGCGGCGATGGGAGCGGGGGCCATTGTCCACTGCCTGGGCGGCACGCCGACGCAGGCCTTCAACGCCGTGGCCATCACGATCCAGTGCATGTTGGGGCTGGTCTGCGATCCGGTGGCGGGCCTGGTAGAGGTGCCCTGCATCGTGCGCAACGCCAGCGCAGCGGCCATTGCTTATTCTTCGGCCCAAATTGCCCTGGCCGAGGTGGACGCCGTCATCCCGGTGGACGAGTGCGTGCAGGCCCTGGGCGAGGTGGGCCAGAGTATGGAGAGTCGCTACAAAGAAACTGCCCAAGGTGGACTGGCTGCCACACCTACCGGACAGCGCATCGCCCAGCGGGTGCTGATCCAGGACATTGAAATCTTGCCCGACGAAACGCCGCCCGACTGAGCGCCGTGCTGGGCAAAGAGATACGGTGCCAAGTCTGGCCAAAGTGCCTGAAATCATAATTTTTCGAGGACGCTAGGATAATTTATAAACAAACCAATTGTCTGATAAATGATTTAATTATGTTTAGTAAAAAACATAATTCTTTTTATTTGGTCAACTTGTCCTGTCGCAGATAAGATTGGATCAACCCTATTCAATTGCGTGCATTTGAATCTTAGGAGCGTGGGTACTATCAGACAACCCGGGGAACCAGGGGCACCTGCTGCTTATGGTTTTTGCGCAAGGGCGAGCAGCATCTACCCTACACCTCACAAAACGCTGCCAGGTTTCTCTACACTCATTGAAAGGAAGCTTGGTCGGTGTGCGCTGCGCCGTGGGGGCGCGCCTCCTGCTTTGTGGAGAAAAAATAGTTGCAGTTCCCGGAGGTTTTCATCCGACTTTGTCCTATGCCGAATAACATTGCCTTGCGCAGACTTCCCAGCGCCGTACAAACAACAGGATTGACGACTTGTGCTATAACTCAGGCGCACGGGACAACCCAGTGGCTTTGCTGGTATGCGCGGAAAAAAGTAATTTTCATTGGTCTCACATTCACTCCCAACTTCGATCGGCCTACCTTTCATCAAGCATGAAAAAGTTACTGTCTTTGCTGCTCAGTTTTGGCGCGGGCTTCCTGGGCGCCATGGTTTATCTCTACCTCAGCCCAGGCGGGGCCAATGCGCCCACGGCGCGGCTCGCCTTTTTCGACGACGCCCAACCGACGCGCCCTGAGGTATTTGTGACCCCTTCCAACCCCCCGGGCAATACCGACGACGACTTTGTGGCGGCGGCGGCCCGCGTGACCCCCGCCGTGGTGTACATTAAAAACACTGCCGGGCAGCAGGTTACCTGGTTCGACTGGTTTTTTAGCGGGGCTTCGGGCCAGCGCGTCAGCACCGGCTCGGGGGTGATCTGCTCAGCCGACGGCTACGTCGTCACCAACAACCACGTCATTGACAAGGCCAGCACGCTCGAAGTCATACACGGCAAGCAGGCCTATCCGGCCCAACTGGTCGGTACCGATCCCTCAACGGACCTGGCCGTGCTGAAAGTGGCCGCGCAAGATTTGCCGTCCTTGCCTTTCGGATCGTCGCGGGCTTTGCAGGTAGGCGAGTGGGTGCTGGCCGTGGGCAATCCCTTCAACCTCAACTCCACCGTCACGGCGGGCATTGTCAGTGCCAAGGGCCGCAACATCCGAGTGGTCAACAGCCAGTTTCCTATCGAGTCGTTCATCCAGACCGACGCGGCCATCAATCCCGGCAACAGCGGCGGGGCGTTGGTCAACCGCCGGGGCGAGTTGGTCGGGATCAACACGGCCATCTACAGCCAGACGGGCTCCTATACAGGCTACGGCTTTGCCGTGCCCTCCGACGTCGTGGCCAAGGTAGTGCGCGACCTGATCGCCCACGGCGAAGTGCAAAAACCCTTCGCCGGGCTGGACGTCGAAGACATCACGCCCGAGCGGGTCCGGCAAGCTCGGCTCAATAGCTACGACGGCGTGATCGTGTCGTACCTGGAGCGCGACGGGGCCGCCGAGCGGGCAGGCTTGCAAATGGGCGACGTGGTTTTGGCTGTTAACGACGTGCCCACCGAGAGCCGGGGCCGCTTCGACGAAGAGATCAGCTATTTCTATCCCGGCGACGAGATCGAACTGACCTACCGCCGCGATGGCCGCACACGCCGGGCGCGCCTGACCCTCACCAACCGGGAGGGCACCACCGACGTGCTGCGGCGCAACATCTACCAAGCCTTCGGGGCCGACCTGGAGACCGTGCCCAAGGTAGAGCGCAGCCGCCTGGGCATCGAATACGGCGTGCGGGTGGTGTCCCCTGGTCAGGGCCTGATTCGCCGGATGGGCATTGCCGAAGGCTTCATTATCACGGCCATCAATCAAGAACCTGTGCGCCAACCCCAAGACGTAGAAGCACTGCTGGGCCGGGCGCGAGGCAAAACCAAAGTGGAGGGGGTCAGTCAGAAAGGCGTGCAGGGATACTACACGGTATTTATCCGGGGCTAGCCCAAGTGCGCTGAGGCCTGACCCACACCGTGCCCGTTGACAGCGGGGGCCAATGCGTCGAGGAGGTGCACCAGGTCTTCGATGCGGTTGAGCACCCGCACGTTGGCAGGCAAGCGCAAGTCTTGGCCGACCACCTGATAGCCAGTAAGCAAAATTTGCGTCTGGGGAAAATCTTCGGCCAGCCGTGCAATGTAAAGCTCGATTTCCTGCGGGCCGGGCACGGCGGTTAGGATGGAGAAAAAGCAGTCTGGATGGTGTACTTTGTGGGCCTCCCGCAGGTCGTGCTGGGGTAGATTTTGGCCCAGATACACCACGCGGTGGTGCCGCGAGCGGATCAGGTAGTTGGCAAAAAGCAGGCTCAGCTCGTGCAGTTCTCCTTCGGGAAGGTACAGGAAAAACTTGCGCTGATGTGCGTGGGCCTGGGGCTTGAGGCCGTCAATGGCTACGATGATCTTCTGCCGGATCAGGTAGGTGATGAAATGCTCGTGGGCAGGGTTGATGGCCCCCGTTTGCCACATTACGCCAATCTTGAACAAAAACGGATACACCACGTGCGTCATGGTTTTTTCGAATCCGTGATGGCGTATGTTGGTGGCCATAAGCTGCTCGAAACGGTCTTCGTCTAGTTCGAACATGCTGATGGCCAGGGCCTGCACCTGATCCTGAAAATTACCCTGCTTTTCGGTGATCGAGAGCACCTTCTGGTGCATGTGCTCGGGCGTCATCTGG
Source organism: Catalimonadaceae bacterium (assembly GCA_036804165.1). Taxonomy (GTDB): domain Bacteria; phylum Bacteroidota; class Bacteroidia; order Cytophagales; family Flexibacteraceae; genus DAIMZG01. Next base: position 5,167 of record DAIRSZ010000068.1, read on the forward strand.
GCAATCTTTGAAATTTTGTACCCATGCTCGTTGAGCAGCGAAATATTGAGCAGCAGCCGCAGGTCGCTGTCGTCGTAGTAGCGGATGTTGGTTTTGGTGCGTTTGGGAGTTATGATATTATATCGCTGTTCCCAGATGCGCAGCGTGTGGGCCTTGATGCCCGAGAGTTGCTCGAGGTCTTTGATAGAATAAGTGCTCATAGACTTGCTGAGGGGGGAAAGGTCAGGAGCGAAACACGCTGTCTTTGACCCATAACAACCCGAAAGCCCGACTGGGCATTCGCTGCGTGCTTTTGTGGTGCACCTTGTGGGCACGCACCAGGCGCTGCAAATAAGGATGCTTGGGCCGGCGGGCTTTCTTGAGCCGATTATGAATGACCACGTCGTGCAGCACAAAGTACACGGCACCGTAGAGGGCAATGCCCACGCCTATCCAGAATCCCGGACTCAGTTGCGAGGCCCCCATCACGATGAGCACAGTGGCGATGCCGCCGAAAAAGAGCGTAAACACGTCGTTCCATTCCCAAAAACCACGGCGGTGCTGGTGGTGCGTCTTGTGAATGAGCCACAAGGGCCCGTGCATCACGTAACGATGAAAAAACCAGGAGAAAAACTCCATCCCTACAAAACCTGCAACCAGGTAAACCGGGTATAGCCACATAGCAAAAAAAAGGTGTCTCTTGTCATCAAGTACAAATACGAGGTTTTTGTTTAATCTATTTACAGGCTTATCAAACAAAATACACCTCAACAGTTTACAGCCAATACGTCAGGCAATGTGCCAGGAAAAAGAGCGTTTGGGCCAGGCACACGGGCGCGGCCAGCGGATTGCCCTTGCGAAAGCGAAAAAAATGAAACATGGCAAACATGGGCAAAGAAACTACCCACCAGCCCGCGTAGTTGTGCCAGGGCACGATGGCTCCAAACCAGTGCCAGAAGTCGTGGCGAATGGCCACCGGCTCGATGAGCACGTCGAGTAACACCATCAGCGTAGCCCCCAGCAGCACGCGCCCCCAGCGCGAAGCCACCCACGGGCGGGTCACGGTGCCGATGCAATAGACCAACACCAGCCAGTTGAGGCCGATCAGCACTGGCACCCGGGCCACGTGCCAGCCCAGCGTCGGGCCGTAGGCATAGGTGCCAAACACCCAACCCGTGGCTACGCCCACCACCTCGGCCAGAAAGCCCAGCCCCGCCGTGGCCACGGCAAACACCACGAAGGGCTGGCGCCAGTCGCGGTGAAAGGCCAGCAGCAGCACGCCCACCACGAGCAAGTTGAAAGGCACCAGGGCTTGGAACAGCGGGCGCGTGAGCGACCACTGCAAACCCACAAAACCCGCCACGTGCGCGGCGATCACCAGGGCCACACTCCAAAACTGGCCTCGCGTACGCAAGCGGCCAAGCGAGTGGGCAAGCATTTCTTTCGCAGGAGCGGGCATAGGGGGCATACAAAGGGGCGAACTACGTGACCGACGTTTTGTTTGCTACCAAGGCCCGACGTAGTTTTCTGGCCTGATACAATACATTTCGTAGGGCTTTTTTTGGTTATTTATGATTCTCTACAATATTACCCTGGCCGTGGACGAGGCCATCCACCACGAATGGGTCGCCTGGATGAAAAGTGAGCACATCCCGGCGGTGCTGGCCACAGGCTTGTTCCTGGATCATCGCTTCTGGCGGATGCTCAGCGACCACGGCCAAACGGGCGTGACCTACTGCGTGCAGTATCGCCTGCAATCTATGGCCGACTTCGAAGATTATGAAAAGCATTACGCCGACCAACTTCGACAACAAACGCAGGTGCGTTTTGGCGAACGTACGGTGGCTTTCCGCACCCTGCTCGAAGCCGTCTGATCTCTGATCAGGATTCGGTGTCGAGCGGCACGCGCTGACGCGTTTCCCAACGGCGAAAGTCCGCCACGTCGCGCTCGGCCAGCTTAAAGGTGAAAAGCAAGATGGCAAAGTCGTCGGCCAGCCCCACGGCGGGCAAATAGTCGGGGATCATGTCCACTGGCGAGGCAAAGTAAATCAGAGACGTCACAATGAGGGTGAGCGTCTTCCAGGGTACTTGCCGGTAAGAGCCGTCGGCATAGGCCTTCACCATGCGGGCGAAAGTCTTGGCCGAGTCGAGGGCCTCGTGCGAGGCTTCGCGGCGGTTCATCAGGTCGAGCACCTTCTGGTTGACAAAGGCCGACAGGCGGCGCATCTTCATGGGCTGCGCCAGCATGGGCGAGGCTTGGGCGCGCGAGCGGCGAAAGGCACGCGACCACAGCGGCGATCGGGATTTGGGCATAACTAGAGAATGGAAATAGAGGCGGGTAAAAAAAACGTCAGGGATTTGGTGGTTGCACCCGCAAAAACTCACCGACCGACAAGTTATTATCTGGTTTCTGATTCCACTGTTTCAGCTCCTGCACACTGATGCCGTGCTGGCGGGCAATTTTGAAGAGGGTATCACCAGGTTGCACCTGATAAACGCCAGCGCCACCTGGCTGGCTGGCGACTGGCGACCGCGCCGCTTCGGTCGCTACTTTCAAAGACTGACCTACGCGCAGCGGTTGGTCGGGGGCCAGGGCGTTCCAGTGCTGCAAACTGTCGGGGCTGGTCTGGTAAAGACGGGCAATGCCGTAAAGGGTTTCGCCCGGGGCCACGGTGTGCGTACGGCCCGAACCGGGGGCGTCGGGGGGGCGGGCAACTGTGGCGGGTAGGGGGGCTGGCCGGGCCGGGGCCTCGGCCACGGGGGTAGGCACGGGCACGGGGGCCAACCGCGTGGAAAGCGTATCGGTCGCCACCGGGCCGACGACCGTGTCGGCAACGACGGGCCGCTGGGCGGGTAGGGGGGCGACTTTTTGGGGAGGCACTGCCGGGGGCGCCGACTTGCGCTGCGCGGCAGCCACCACGTCGGGATCGTAGGCCACGGGTTCGCTGGCGGGCCGGATGTGGCGCAGCCAAAGCACGCGGCCCGGGGCCAGCTTTTCTTTATCGTCCATGCGGTTGCGGCGGCGCAAGGGGCGCAGCCGCACGCCGTACTGCTGGGCCACGTCCCAGAGGGTTTCGCCCGGCTGGGCGGTGTGGTAGTGGGTACGGGCCTTGCGGCGCTTCTTTTCTACGTAGTACAGTTGGCCGGGCTTAATGCGGTCGCGCGCCGACAGGTCATTGTACTGCAATAGTTTTTCCTTGTCAATCCCCGCTTGCAGGGCCAGCACGGTGGCGTCGTCGCCCGCGCGGGCCTGAATGGCCTTTTTCTTGTTCCACGAAAAAAACAGGGGCATCTCGTTCTGGTTGGTGCGCCGGGTATTGGGTCGGAAGATGCGCGTCAGCAAGGGATCACGCCACGTTTCAGCCTCGGGCACCTGGTTGGGGGGGATCGCTGTCGGTGTCGCGGTGGCTGGCGGGCGGCGAGTGCCGAAGTCGGCCGCCAGCGCGTGGTTGGCCGCCACGGGCAGCGCCACGGCGTAGGTGCGGTCGGTGGGCACGCGCCCCTGCCGCAGCCACTTGTTGTAACGCTCGACTTCGTCGGCATCGAGCTGATGGGCACGGGCAATGTCGCGCAGCGACTGGTTGCCGCCTTCGTAGAACTCCACGATCCGCAGCGGAGGCGCCGGGTTGCGGCCTACGTAGTCTTCGTAGGCCAGCTTGTGGGCCAGAAACTTGAGTACGTACCAGTGGGTGTTTTCCGTAATGGGCATTTGCCGGGCGCCAACGTGACGCTTGTCCACGTATTTTTGGGCGCCGCCCGCGCCCGTGTTGTAAGCCAGCAGGGCGTAGAGCCAGTTGTCGAAATACTGATTGTTGCGGTGCAGGTAGCGGGCCGCCCCGCGTGAGGCCGAAGCGATGTTGATGCGCTCGTCCACCTGGGCGTCAATGCGCAGCCCCACTTCGCGGGCGGCGGGTTCTTTAAATTGCCAGAAGCCGACGGCATTCGACGAAGACACGGCGTCGGAGACCAGGCCGCTTTCCTGCAAGACCAGGTATTTGAAGTCGTCGGGCAGTTGCTCTTCGGCGAAGATGCGCTCGATGATGGGGAAGTAGGCATCGGCCCGGTCCACCTTGCCCTGAAAGAACTTGGGGTGACGGCGCAGGGCGTCGGCGTCGGTCTTGATGGCCTTGCGGGCACCGGGGCTAAGGCGCAGTTCCAGATTGGCGAACCTAAGGATTGCGGGCACTTCCACGGCCGGAAACTGGGCATTCGCCGGGCCTAAGAACCCCAACAACAGAAAGCAAAAAATACCAATACGCAACAAAAATAACATACGCGGCGGTCTTGGGTTGTGGGCTTGACAAACCTTGTGCAAATAACGGGGAAAAATTGGGTTACGCATCCGGCTGGGGCAAAATGTGTCTGTTCGACTTTTTTGGCCCACAATCAAGGCAAATACGGCGGGAAGCGGCCAACTTGTTGGGCACGGAGTCGTACAAACCAGCGTATATCCGAGAAAAAGACAGTCCCCAAAAGGCGTGCTTTTTCGCATTTTTCTTACTCCCAAATTTTTCTGTTATGTCAACCCTGCAAGGCAAGCAAGTACTCATTCTGGCCACCGACGGCTTCGAAGAATCCGAATTTACGGAACCCAAAAAAGCCCTCGAAGCGGCTGGGGCCAAGGTACACGTGGTGGCCCCCGCCAGCGGCCAGATCAAGGCTTGGGCCAAAACCGACTGGGGCCGTTCCTACGACGTGGACGTCACGCTCGACGAAGTGGAGCCCGAGCACTACGACGCCATCGTGCTGCCCGGCGGGCAGATCAACCCCGACGTGCTGCGCACCCACGAAAAAGCCCTCAGCCTGATCCGGCACTTTGCCGAGCACGGCAAGCCCGTGGCGGCCATCTGCCACGCGCCTTGGCTGCTGGTGGAAACCGGGCTGGCGCACGGCCGCAAGCTGACGGGCTACACCTCCATCCTGACCGACCTGCGCAACGCCGGGGCCCACGTCCTGGACGAAGCGGTGGTGGTGGACGATAATTTTATCACCAGCCGCAACCCCGACGATTTGCCCAAGTTCAATCAGGCGATCATTGACCTGTTGGCCAGTCCACAGTCCGAACTGAGCGTATCGCCCCTGACGGGCGAGAAAGTGAAAGAATAGCGGCTCACGCAAAAAAGACCCCTGGCATACGCTTGCGCCACAACCAATCGCTACGTACCTTTGCGCTCCGCAAAACGGAGATCGTAGCTCAGTTGGTTAGAGCGCCTGATTGTGGTTCAGGAGGTCGCGGGTTCGAGCCCCGTCTTTCTCCCCCCAAAGCCTGCTTTGCTTCGGCAAGGCAGGCTTTTGTGTTGGTTAGCCCGCGCCGTAGCGGCGGCGCGTGAGCAGTTGGCTTTCGAGCCGCTGGAGCATGACTTGGGCCAGGGCCTCGGCTGGTTGGGGTGCGTGGCGCAAGAGGTGTTGCACCCGGGCTTCGGGCAGGTCGAGGCGGTAGCAAAGCTGGAAGAAACGCTGGGGCTGGTGCGCCAGCCACTGGCCAATCTGAGACGCAAGGCAAGCCGACAGCTCGGGGTACGAGCCAATCGGGAGGTGCTGGGGCAGCACAGCGGCGCGGCGCAGGGCGTCGGTCTGGGCCTCCAGCAGCCAGTTGGGCGAACGAGCAGACAAAGGTTCCACGACTTTTTTTGACTATTTTCGGGGCTGGTAATCTAGCCAAAGCATTTCTAAACAACGGCCCCTATGAAAAAATTGCTACTGCTGCTTTTGCTCACGAGCGCAGGCCCCTGGGCCT
>DAIRSZ010000069.1:0-10675 GCA_036804165.1 Catalimonadaceae bacterium
GGCTGGCTCACTACGGATTGCGCTACCGCCGCCGGGTGGTGCTCGACAACCTCCGACGGGCTTTTCCGGCGGCCTCCGAGGCTGAGCGCCGCGCCCTGGCCCGGCAATTCTACTCCAACCTGGCCGACGTGTTGGTCGAGACCCTCAAGGGCCTGACAATCTCGGAGGCGGCGTTGCTGCGTCGCCTCACGTTCGTTGATCACGCGCAGATGACCGCCTTGGCCCAACGCGGTCAGCCCTTTCTGGTGCTCACCTCCCACCAGTGCAACTGGGAATGGATATTGCTCGGGGCCTCGGCGTTTATGCCCTTTCCGGTGCACGCCGTGTACCGACCGCTCAAGAACACCCGGGCCGACGCCCTCATGCGGCGCTTTCGCAGCCGCTTTGGGGCCACGCTGGTGCCCAACCCGCGCTGGCCGCGCCACGTGCTGCAGCACGCCGACCGGGGCCGGGCCTTCGCCATTGTCGGCGACCAGACCCCTTCGGCCCAGGCTAGCTACTGGCGCACGTTTCTGCACCAGGACACGCCCTTCTACGCGGGCACCGAGCGGCTGGCCCAGCGGCTGGCGTGTCCCGTTTTTTTTGCCGATATGCGGCGGCAACGGCGCGGCCACTACGAAATCACGGTGCGGCGGCTGGCCCAGCCGCCCTACGCGGGCCACGAACACCCGGTGCTAGACGCCTACGCCCAAGCCATCGAGGCCACCATCCGGCAGGCCCCGGCCGACTGGCTCTGGTCGCACCGCCGCTGGAAACACCAACGCCCGTCGGACGCGACGTCCGACGGGCGTTTGGGAGGGTCGGCCACGGCTAGACAAAGGGTGTAATGTCGCCTAGCCCTTCGCGCACCACCTCATAGGAGCCGTTGGAGAAGTCCACAATCGTCGAGGCTACGTTGCGGCCATAGCCGCCGTCCACCACGACGTCCACCTGATCCTTGTACTTTTCGTAGATCAGTTCGGGGTCGGTCGAATATTCGAGGATGTCGTCTTCGTCGCGGATAGAAGTTGTGATGATCGGGTTACCCAACTCCTGTACGATCAGGCGCGGAATGCTGTGATCGGGCACGCGGATGCCAACGGTTTTCTTTTTGGTATGCAGCCCTTTGGGCACGCTGCTGCTGGCGGGCAAGATGAACGTAAACGGCCCCGGCAGGGCCTTTTTCATTATTTTGAAGGTAGGCGTATCCACCTTAGCGTATTCGGCCAGGTGGCTCAGGTCAAAACAAATGAATGAAAAGTCGGCTTTGTCGGCTTTCACGCCCTTGAGGCGGGCCAACTGCTCGATGGCTTTGGGGTTGTGAATGTCGCAACCCAGGCCGTAGATCGTATCTGTAGGGTAGATCACCAGCCCCCCCTGGCGCAAAATTTCGGCCACCTGGCGAATTTTGCTCACTTCAGGATTTTCGGGGTGTATTTTCAAAAAGGTAGCACGCATAGGAACGTTCAGCTTTTAATGGAGAATAATAAAACAATGCCACCGCACCGACAGGCCGACGCGCACGCAATCGGGGAAATTTAAACAGCCCCCAGACAAATCAAAAGCATGACGGGGATGCCGACCCGGCCTGCACGTAAGAACCCCCCGATTTGCACCTTACGCGCGGGCAAGCAAAATATTTACCTTTGCCTTATGACGCGTTCTGCTCCTAACAAAAACTATGGTTGGCCCATCGCGCTACTGGTGATGTCCAGCACCCTGATCGTCTCGCTGGGCTTTTACGCCTACCAGACCGTCTTTACGCCCAACGTCCTGGTGCAGCAAGACGACCAAATGCTCTACATCCCTACGGGAGCTACCTACCAGATGGTTTTCGACTCCCTCCAGAACGGCGGCTACCTCACCGATCCCGTGTCGTTCGGAGCCGTGGCCCGGGCCATGGGCTATCAGGATCGGGTCTATCCGGGGGCCTATCAGCTCCGGCGCGACATGACCAACCGCGAGGCCGTGCAGTTGTTGCGCTCGGGCAGGCAGGTGCCGGTGCAGCTTATCTTCCACAACGTGCGCCTCAAGCGTGATTTGGCCCAGCGCCTGGCCGAGCGCGTAGAGGCCACCAGCGAAGAGATTTTCGCCCTCCTGAACCACCCCGACACGGTGGCCCAATTTGGCTTCGACACCACCACCATCGTCTGCATGTTTATTCCTAACACCTACGAACTGTACTGGAACACCAGCGCCGGGGGCGTGCTGCGGCGAATGCACCGTGAATACGAGCGCTTTTGGGATGAAGACCGCCGCCGCCGCGCCGATGCCTTGGGCATGACGCCCGTCGAGGTGACCATCCTGGCCTCGATCGTGGAAGCCGAAACCAAAAAGCGCGACGAGATGCCCCGCGTGGCGGGCGTCTATCGCAACCGACTGCTCCGGGGCTGGAACCTGGAGGCCGACCCGACGGTGGTCTTTGCCGTGGGCGACTTCAGCATCAAGCGGGTGCTCAACGTCCATAAAGATACCGACTCGCCCTACAACACCTATCGCCGCCCGGGGTTGCCCCCCGGTCCCATCAACCTGCCCTCGATCACAGCCATCGAGGCCGCCCTGCAACCCGAAGCCCACGACTACATGTTTTTCTGCGCCCGCGAAGATTTTTCGGGCTACCACAATTTTGCCGTTACTTTGCCCGAGCACAACCGCAACGCCCTGCGCTACCGCCGTGCCCTGACGGCCGCCGGCATCCGCTGACTGGTTGGGCTTCTGCCATACGGCTGGCTTTTTTATACTTAGTTTGAAAAACCAATGATTACACAGGAAGTAAACATTCGGGTTCGCTACGCGGACACCGACCAGATGGGCTTTGTCTATTACGGCAACTACGCCACCTACTTCGAAGTTGCCCGCGTAGAGGCTTTGCGCCAGTTGGGTTTTCGCTACAAAGACCTCGAGACCGAAGGGGTGGCCATGCCCGTGCTCGAAAACTATTCGAAGTACATCCGGCCTGCGTATTACGACGACCTGCTGACCGTGCGGCTGACGGTGCGCGAGTGGCCCACTACGCGCATCAAATTCGAGTACGAAATATTCAACGAGGAAGGCACGTTGCTGCACGTTGGCTATACCACGCTGGTCTTTTTTCATACCGACAAAAAGCGGGTCGGCGACATGCCCAACTCGCTGCGCAGCCTGCTGTCTCCTTATTTTGAAGAAGTAGGCACTGGCGAGCACCAACAAGACTCCCAGGTCCGCTGAGCCTGGCCACGATTTGTTTTTATTAGTGAGGGCCACGCCGGGCTGAAAATGGTTTAACCAGCACGCCTTGCCAATAAGCAAAAGACCTTCTATGCACTGTAGAAGGTCTTTTTTTGTGCTTATGCGCCATACACTTTTTCTCATTCAAAAGCCACCGTCTCGCTTTTTGGGTCTGCATCCGCTTTTTTTCGGGGCAGGGGGTTACCGCAAAGCGAACGAACGCTAGGGCCGATTTTATGGGGGTATCAGGATAAGGTTATCCCAAACGCTTCACTAAACTTTCGGTACTGATTCTCGACAAGTTGGTGGACGATGGCTTGGGCATCGGCCGCGCCTACAAGCTCGAAAAGGTCTTCTTTTTGCGCCCGCACCCTTTCGTATAGTTTACTTTGTTCATACGCTTCTGGGCGGGGCAGATTGACCACCAGCGTCAGCCGACGCAGCACCGATTGGCCCTGTACGAACGCGCCGAGTGCTCTGTGATACACCTCCAATCCGTTCAGTTGGTCTTGAATCGTCCCTTTGGCAGCGTTGAAGTCCAGGGTATGCACCGACTTCACTTCGCCGTTCACGGCAATGAGTTCGGAGGGCGTCCGTTTGATCAAGCCCGGGAGCACCTCGGGCGTGAACGTTACCGCTACGTCGGCGCGACCCCGGACGTAATCTTTATTGAAATGCGCTCGAATGGCTTTCTTAAAAGACTTATGCTTGTCTGGCGCGGTGAAAGCTTCGTGGTCGCCCGTAAATTCAGCAAACAGCTTCCGAAAGGCCGAATGATCAGCCAGGGCCGCAGGGGTCAGTCCGGCCAGCGGCAGGATCTCGCCGAACTTGATTAGCCCATTCGTGTATTTCTTGAGGTACGCAAAGAGCGACGTTGTGAACACATGCGCCTCCGCGTGGTTGGCCGACGCTACCGCATTTTGAATTTGCTTTTCGGTCGCTACAAAAAAGCCCTCCGTAGCACCCGTAAGCTTACAAACCACTTTGATCTTTTTTTTGGACAGTTTAAAGCTTACGTACGGCATGGGTGCTGCGGACAGCAATGCGGCTGACTCAGCCCCTGAGGCATCCGCTACCAGGCAGATGCCCAGCGTGATCTTCTCGTCCGTGAGGGCATTAGTTTGTCCATAGATCGGTACAACGAAGGCTTTCATGGTAGGTCAGCGGGTCGAGTATGGAATATCTTTGGTGAGGCGATCAGTCAGGACGGTTTCCAATTGGGCTAACCGTACCGCATCGCCCAAGTATACGTGCATACGCTTGTCTAGTGCCGACGGTAACGGCCAGATTTCAGCACATTGCGCCACAACGTTCGATATAAGTTCTCGCCAACTGCCAGCGCGAAAAAGCGCGAAGGACTCTCGTATGATATTTATTCGTTCGTCGTAGCGTACGTAACGCACTACGGACCGAAAGTATTTGCAGAATACCAAATTTTCCGCAGGCGGATCAAACCTCGGATTGAAAATCCGCAATTCGTTTATTCCCCCAAAAATAAACGCATGGTCAAAGGCAACATACTGCTGTTTGCCGTTGGTATCAGCTAGCAAAAGGTTAAAATTATAGCCGCCATCAAACGATTTGCCCCGATCTGCATTTCCTACCCACGCGTCGAAAAGGGCGATTTTGATCAGATCAAGCGGATTGGCAAGGGTATGGAAGTCTCGTCGGGACTTGATTATTTCCACCGGGGATACATCGCGGGCCTTAGGTACTATTTTTGATCCAAAGCAAGTAATCCCCTCACAAAACCAAGGAAAGTTTTGCTTTATCCTATCGGGAGAGAAAGAATCAGGCATCACGCGTACAAAAGCCACATCCGGCGTAGGAATTTCTAACCGACGTAACAGAAAATGGGCCACGAGCTCGTAGGTTAGGCAATCAGTTTCTTCTGCCTTACTGCCCCTCTTACGGTATTTACAAAAGTAAACCTGGCCATTATCACACTGAAACACCAAAGGCGCATGCCCGTCAGTTTCCATTTCCCGAATACATGCTTGTGTACGAAGCGTAGGAATATCCATGTTGAGCACAAGCAAATAAAGCAAAAAACCGCTCCCAAACATCTTTGGAAACGGTTTTAGAGACTGTACACAGTTTTTACTGTACACTGCAGAGGAGGAGGGATTCGAACCCCCGGAACCTCGCGGTTCAACGGTTTTCAAGACCGCCGCAATCGACCACTCTGCCACTCCTCTGTAAGGGAGCGCAAAGCTACACTTTTGCGGGCACTCCGGCAAGCAGGCGGGCCGCGTTCCTCATAGCCACACGGCTTCGCCCGTAGCCAACGCATAGACGCACGTGCGGGGCACGGGCTGTCCGGCCTTGGCCAGGGCACGCTGCAAAGCCACGAGCTTTTGCTGTTGCTGGTCGGCGTCGTCGGGGCGGGCAAAGGCCACCACCACCGCACCGCTGGCGGTCTGCACCAGGCGGTGGGGGTTGTGCACATAGCCGCCCACGAGCCATTCGGGACTGGGCTGCGCCCGCGCCGTCGGGCCAAACCAGTCGGCCAGGGGAGGTGCCGCCAGCCGGGCCGACCACGCGTGCAGCAGATCGGCTTCGGCCGCCGCCGTCAGCTCGCCGCCAAAGCGGCGCTCGCGCAGCACGGCCGCCAAACGATCGGCCCGGGGCAGGCAGGCCAGCACGCGCTGCCACAAGCGGTAGGGATCGGGCTGGGCGGTGCCCGTGGCAAATAGTTCGGCCGCCGCCGACCGCACCCGAAAGCGTGACCGCCACGGCGCCGTCGGGTAGGTGCGCAAAACCAGGGCCGTTGTTTCGGCATGGGTTGCGGCAGCATTGGCATCAGTAGGCGGTGGAGGAAAGGCCCCCAGGGTAAGTGCCTGCTTTTCAGCATCCCAATTGGGTTGCTGACTGGCGTATTGGTAGAGCAGGTCGCCCACGTGGCGCAGCGATTTGCTCGCTTTGTCGTCGTAGGGCGCAAAAAAGCAAAGTTGCTCGACAGCCCGCGTGGTGGCTACGTAGAGCAAGTTGAGGTTGTCGAGGTAGGCATAGACCATTTCCTGCAAATACTCGGGGGCATAATAGGTATTTGCCAGCTTGCTGTTGTAAGTCAGGGGCATCTGGCTTATCTCGTTGAAGGGTGCCTCCGTCGTGCGGGCCCAGAGAATTTGTTTGTTGACGCCGTGGTCTAGTGGCCAGTTTGCAAACGGGATCACGACCACTTTGTATTCTAACCCCTTCGACTTGTGGATGGTCAACAACTGAATGGCCGACTGACCTCCCGCCACGCGGATGGTCTTTTTCTGGTGTCCTTCCTTGTCCCACCAAGTCAGAAAATCGCCCAGGTCGGCCGACTCGGTGCGCCCAAAGCGGAGCAGTTCGTCCTGAAACTGCTGTACGTACACCCCCTCGGAGGCGCGCGCCGTCAAGCCAAAACAGGCCACCAGGTTTTCGCCCGCCTCGTAGAGGGGCAGGCGGGCCCACTGCGCCAGGTGATCCACAAAATCGGTGGGCAGCCACGGGCGCAGGTGTTCGGCGAGAGTGCCATCGGTGGGCAATTGATAATTGACGGGCGGTGCTGTGGTGGCGGGCTGGTAGGTGCCGTAGGTGCGCAGCAGTGCGACCGCCGCCAGGCGGTCGTAGGGCTGTTGCAAAAACCGCAGGGCCTGCACCAGCAGCCGCACGCCCAATGCGCTATTCAGGTAGAGCGACTCGTTCGAGATCACGGGCAACCCCGCACTGGTCAGAAAATCGGCTACCTGAACGCCGTCTTTGTTGTCACGAACCAGAATGACCATGTCCTGCCAGGCGTAGCCCCGCGCGTGCAGGTCTTGTAGCCGAGGCACCAGTTGCTGCAGCACGCGGCCTTTCCAGCCGGCGGGCGTCGCTATAGTTTCGTCATCGTCGTCGTCGTCGTCAGCCGCCTCGGCGGGTTCGCCCTCCACTTTGGTCGGTACAAACTGGCCGCAGACACCTCCGGCGTGCGGATCGGTGCGGGCAGCCCGCTGAGAGGGGTATTCTTGTTCGGTCTCCGCATAGGTTAGGTTCAACACGTGGGTAAGCGCTTGCAGCGCCGCTTTCCAACTGTCGGGAAGGTCGGCCGCTGCAATACGGGTGCGCAAGTCGTTGCGCAGGTGAGCGGGCGCGGCTGCAAACAGCGCATTGTTAAAGGCGATGATGCACGGCAGGCTGCGCCAGTTGTTGAGCAAAGCGGCGCGCTCAATTTGGCTTTCGCCCAGGTCGTGGGTCACCCCCGTCAGCAGCAGGCCCGCATCGCCGCCGCGCCAGCGATAGATGGACTGCTTGACGTCGCCCACCAGCAGGTTGCGGTGCCCACTGGCCAGGCTGTTTTCGAGCAAGGGCCGAAAGTTGGCCCACTGCAAGCCCGACGTATCCTGAAATTCGTCAATGAGAAAGTGTTGGTAGCGCTGGCCTACGCGCTCGTAGATGTAGGGGGCCTCGTGCCCGCCGATCAGTCCGGCCAGCAGCGGGGCCACGTCGGCGATGGGCAGGATGTTTTCGGTTTCGCGGTATTGCTGGAGGTACTTGCGCAGGCGCGTGAGGATGCCCAGGGTGTAGAGGTGCTGCATGACGGCCGTGGCCGTCCGGTAGGCAGGGCCTTCGGTATCGTAGTGGTTCACCAGTTTCTCCAGCAGGGGGCGCAGTTGCGCGTCCACGGCATCAATCCGCCGTTTGACATCAGCCGGGGCAGCTCTGGTGTACCAATCTCCACCTTTTTCGGCGCGGCCCGCCACCTCACGGGCGCGCTTGCCCGGTTCGTATTTTGCCTTTTCTACGTTATAAAAATGCCCTACTGCCCCACTCAACCCATAAGCAAACATATCCGGCGTCAGCCCGTGTTGGGCCAGCAGTGCCAGGGCCTTGGCCGCTGTGGCTTTCATGGCTTGCTCGAAGTCGGTTTTTACCTTGCGCATCCGGGCCAGGTGCGTCGGGATGAAGTCGGCTTGTTCCAACGCTTCTTTCATCTCCGTTTCAAAATTGCGGAACGCTTCGCGAAAAATCTCTTTCGCCAGCTGCTCGACGTCTCGGCGGAAGTCCCAGGATTTACCACTTTGCAATCGTTCGTCGGCGAACGCCTCGAGCCACTTGCGCAGGGCCTGGTCGTGCGCCACGTCGGCCACCAGTTGCTCGACCAGCCAGTGCAGCACCTTGGCCTCGTCCAACTCGACGCGAAATTGCAAGTCCACCTCCAGCTCGTAGGCAAAGGCCCGCAGCACCCGCTGGAAGAAGCTGTCAATGGTGCTGACGGCAAAGTCGGCGTAGTTGTGCAGCAGCGTCTGCAAGGCTTCGGTGGCGCGGTGGGCCAGCAGCGAGGCGCTCAGACCGAGGTCGGCTTGCAGTTCCTGGCCCATGGCGCTGTCGGGTTCGGTACGAAGCTGGGCCAGTTGGGCCACGATGCGGTGTTTCATTTCGGCTGTGGCCTTCTTGGTGAAGGTAACGGCCAGTATCTGCCCGAAGCCCCGGGGCTGCCGCAGGGCCAGGGCCAGGTATTCGCGCGTGAGGGTATAGGTCTTGCCCGAACCGGCCGACGAGCTGTAGAGCGTAAGCATACGAAAGGGTTGTCTTGACAAGGTACACGCGGGCGGGCAGTTTAACCTAAAAAACGTTGTAGCCCTGTGTAGAAAGCCTGAAAACTGACGGACGTATTCTGTTCAAAAATCATGTGGGCAACGATCTCCCTGGCCACCCGAGATTTCGCGAAGTTTTTACTTAGCAGCCGACGCATTTCTTCCGCTCCTTGCAGGCGATCTACCTCACGAAATTTGCGACGCCTTACTAACTGTGTAGCCTTTGTCGCCGGATGCAATCGTTCAATCGCGGCCAAGTCGCCCAGATACCAGTTTTCTAATTCGCGACAAGCAATACGCACCAGCAAAGGAAGCTCTTGCTGAGTATCTTTCACTAGCTTGATCAGCTTGGCCTTCAATTGGCGACAATCGTAGCTGTCCTGATCGTGCAGAATCACCAATTTGGTATTTCCGGCACGGGCATAGGCCCTCACTAGCTTGGGGATGGCCAGTTGCAGGTCTTGCTTGCCTTGGTGCGGCCGAACGAAACAATTTTGGTTGAAGACATAGCCCACGGGCAACATACGCGGCAAAGCGGCTTCCAAAAACACGGCCATGGAACGTTCTTCTACCAGAATCTCTACTCGTTGTCCGTTCATAAATGTGCCACCGATAGTCCCGGAAAGTGCTGCGTGCGCCACAGGTATCCCAACTGCGCGCCTTCTTCGTAGAGGGTGCAGATTTGCGGCTCGTCGCTGGCCCGGCGCACGTGCGTGAAGCCACCTTGCTTGGTTAGCCAAAACACCTCGTCTGGCGTGGCACCGTTGAGCAAGTCTGGCGAATGAGTTGTGATAAAAATCTGGCCGCGATACAGGCGAAACTCTTCGAGCAGCACCTCCATCAACATCGGGTACAGTTGGTTTTCTGGCTCTTCGACGCACAGCAGCGGACGGGGGCGCGGATCGTGAAGCAAAAGCAAATAAGCAAACATTTTTATGGTACCATCCGAGACATAACGCGCCACAAAAGGATCCTTGAAAGCCCCGTCCCGAAAGCGTAGTACTACCCGACCGTCCACCGTAGTATCGGCCGTAACCTCTTCCATGCCCGGAATGCGTTGCGCCATTTTCTCAAGCACTTTCTGAAAAACATCCGGGTGGTAGTCGAACATATATTTGGCTACCAGCGGCAAATTATCGCCTGTGGGCGAAAGGTGTTCGGCATAGGCAGCTTCGCGACTGGGCTGGGCTTCGCTGATATGAAAGTCGGATACATGCCAGTTTTCGATGAAATCTCGGAAGGCGCTGGCGGCCTTGAAGCGCTCAAATTGCCCCAACCCTTTGATGGCCAGAATATCCGGTGCTCCCAACTTCTGGTATTCTTTGTCTAATTCTTCATCGGGTTTATCAAAATCCTCCTCGTTAGTAATAGCATAGCCAGCCCCGTCCGAGAAATCGAGGAAGTGAAAAGGTGCCCCGTACGGCCCCCGCTTATAGCGCAAAATTTCGCGCACGACGTACGGATTGCCCTTGCGTTCGTCAAGCTCAAGACGATAAGTAACCAATCGCTCTTTGCTAGCGATCTTGAGTCGAAACTGCATCTCAATTACGATGGGGTCCAGGCTGCCTCGGCTACGCATTTCGCGAAAATTGCCTCGATTGGCACAAGCTGAGCGCAGATTCCCACTCAGTGCTTCGCGTAAAAAGCCGAACACTTCGAACAGCGTAGATTTCCCCGTGCCATTTTCCCCCACAAAAATTACGAGCGGAGGCAAATTCGTAAGCATGAGACGGCGAAAAACCTTATAGTTTTCAAGCCTGATGGTTTCTATTTTCATGGCGGGTGTGTTGCAAGAATAACCCCAATCAAGAATATATCCCCCACAAAAAAAAGCGGCTCCTCCTTCGAGAAGCCGCTTTTGCTTTTGATGGTGGCCGCGCCCTACCGCACGATCATCACCCAGCCCTTGAACTGACGGCGCTCCAGGGGCGTGATAAAAC
>DAIRSZ010000070.1:0-10528 GCA_036804165.1 Catalimonadaceae bacterium
TGTCGGTCCAGATTTCGGTGCCGTCGTTAAGCTTGGCAATTTTGCCGTTGTAGCTTTCCACCAGCGTATTGAGCCGCACATCAACGCCGAGTTGGTGCAAGTCCTTCAGCGCATTCTGGCTAGCCTTTTCCGACATGCTCGACAGCACGCGGTCGAGGCCTTCTACCAGCACAATGCGCATGCGGTTCAGGTCGAGGTGCGGATAGTCTTTGGGCAATACGTGCGAGCGCAGCTCGCTCAGCGAGCCGGCCACTTCGACGCCCGTTGGCCCGCCGCCCACCACCACGAAGGTGAGCAGTTTTTCGAGGATCACCGGATCGGTGGCTTGCTCGGCACGTTCCATCGCTTGCAAAATTTTGCTGCGCAATTCGAGGGCGTGGTGCAGTTGCTTGAGGGGCAAGCCGTGTAAGTAGATTTGCTCGTTGCCAAAGAAATTGACCCTCGAGCCGTTGGCCAGCACCAAATAGTCGTATTCAATTTCGCCGATAGTGGTTTCGAGGCGCTTCTGGTCGGGAAAAATCTGCTGGGCCGATCCGATCCGGAAATAGAAATCTTTCTTGCCACTGAAAATCTTGCGGAGCGGCTCGGCCACCGAGTCGGGTTCCAACCCGGCGGTGGCCACCTGATAGAGCAAGGGCTGAAACGTGTGGTAGTTGTGGCGATCGAAGAGCACCACTTGGTATCCTTTGTTGCGAAGGTTTTGCACCAATTGGACACCGCCAAAACCGCCGCCCACAATCACTACCCGGGGCTTGTCGGTACGTGGAATATTGATCTTTTCCATTTCTTGCTACAAGGGTTCTTTTCACATGGCCCTATCTGGGGGATAAGAGGGATCTCAACGCTACCTCGTGTAGCGTAAGAGTAGTTTTTCGACAAGACGTGAGTGCGGAGCAGACACGTCGAATGGCCATCTGGCTTACTAACGCGCAGAACTCAGAATCGTTAGCGTGTGCGGATATCTATCGTCATCGAGTCGCGCCGAAAATATATTTCCAACGCCGTGTCGGAGGGCACCAGCGCCCGTTGAGCAGCAAAATCACCCACGCGGCGGTACACCTGCGGGGCCACCAGCAAGTGATTGCCCAGCTCGGCCCGTATGTAGCGCCCGGCCGGCACAAGATGATAGGCGTAGTGAGCGGGCAAAGACTGGGCAGTATCGGCCACTAGCACGCCCACCACCACCCGCACGCGACCATCGTCGGTATCCGGATCGTTGTAGTAGAGGGCGGCACTGGTGCCTTGCAAGCCCTGGCGGCTCACCAGCGAATCGGCTTCTTGGAAGTAGGTGGCCAGTTGACGGTCGCGCACGTGGCCTTCGTAGAGGCGCCCCGCCAAGTGGCGAATGGGTTCTTGGCGCACGGCATAGGCGGGCGCGCGAAAGCCGCCAAGCTGGGCGTATATCGCCAGACCCACCAGCAACAGCACCGTCAGTACCCCGGCTATCCAAATCCCGCGTTTGTTCATCGGCTCTTCAGTTTTGTTGGGCAGGGGCGGCACTGCGTGTGCAGTCAACAAAGTTGCCAATTTAGGTGCGAAAAATATAGTATTTTATTATGATGTATTCTACAAACTAGAAATCAATTAAAAATAAAAATATTATGAATCACCTTTGTGAGAGTTTATTTCAATGATCAAGCAAAAAAAATAAGCATGAAAGTATCAACATTTTCTCGGGCGGCGCTCCTCGTGTGTGGCTTGGCCGGTGCCCTCACTAGTTGCAACCAGGACGAAACCAGTGAGGTAATTCCTTCTAGTGAAGTGACGGCTTCGCATACTGATACCGAAGGGCCTAGCATTGCACTGTCCCACCCCATGCCCGAGCAGATTGAGGTAGGCCGCTTCTTGCGCGTAGAGGCCAAAATATTGGCCCCTGCCCGATTGGCCAGCATTGAGTTGCTCATCAACAACCAACCCGTTGTGGCACAACGCGAATACTACGGAGGCGAAACCAGCGATGCCGTGAGCATTTCGTATTTCGTTACGGCCCGGCAGTTGGGGCAGCCCCTGACGATGCAATTGCGGGTAACGGACGTTCAGGGCCAGATCGCCGAAGAAACGGCCACGATCGAGGTGATCGCTCGGCAACTGCCGCAAGCAACCATCAATACGGAGCGCGTACGCTAGTTGGCGATAGTCCAAAAAGCAAAAAGGCCCTTCCGTTCGGAAGGGCCTTTTTGTGCTTAGGGTGTGCGCAACTGCGCCAAGCGTTTGCGCAGGCGAGCATCTCGGATGGGCTTTAGGGGCACGGGCGTGCGGTCAGAAGCCTTCAGGTGATAATACGCGCCCTTATGATACATGTAAAGCTGCCGGCGACCTTCGCTGATGAGTTCGAGCAATTGATAGGGCGTAGTGCCAAAATCGCCGTAGAGGGTGAGTTCCGCTTCGTGGTAGGCATAGTGGTAGGAATAGGCACCGTCGGAGACGATGCGCGGCAAAGGTAGGTCGGCGCGGGCAGCGGCGGGCGCAGCAGAAGACGGCAGCGGCGTGGTGGCTTCGCCAATGCGAGGCGTCGCCGAGGCCGCTTGGCCTGGCTCAGGCACGACAGGTCGCCGCAAAGTAGGCTGACGGGGCGAAGTGGCCGCCCTGGGAGCGGGTGCCGACGCCACTGCGGCGGTGTCGGGGGCCAAGCGGAGGGCCGTGGCGGGAACCACCGTCGAGGCCTGGATGGTATCGGCCGCCGAGGACAACAACGGCGCCGTGGCCACCATCGGCGCGGGGGCCTGGGAGTAGAGCCAGAGGCTACCGGCCAGCAGGGCAGTGAGTGCGGCGCCGCCCGCTGCGATCCATACCCGTGGCCACAAGGGCGAAGGAGTGGGCAACTCTTGCAGCCGTTGCTTGAGTTGCAACTGCCGCTGCGCACGCAGGGCACCGACAATCTCGGACTGCAAGACCACCTCTTGCCGCAAGAGAGGATCTTGCTGAAGTTGATGCTCGAAATGCAATCGTTCGGCGGCCGAAAGGTCGCCTGTCAGGTAGGCGTCCACTTGATGAAAACTGGGGTGCAGACTGGACATATAAAATCAATCAAAAAAATCGCTGGCCTTAAATTTGGACTTCACTAGCTTGTCTAACTCTTGCTTACACTTGTACTTTTTTGACTTTGCCGTGTCGGCATTGGCAAAACCAAGCTCGGTGGCAATGTCTTGCATAGAAAGACGATCGAAGTAATAATACATTAATACCTTCTGGCACGTGTCGCCTAGGGCCTCAATGCAGGTACGGATGGCCATTAGGCGTTCCTGCTTTTCGAGGTGCTGGTATGAGTCGTCAGTGCCTTCCCGCATTTCACCGTTGTGACGGGCCTTGCGCTCCAGCTCTTTGTGCCAAAGATTTTTGCAGACACTGTACAAATAGGTGCTGATCTTGGCAGTAAGCACAAATTGACCCTTCCGGACTTTCTCCCAAAGAACAATCAGCGCATCTTGGTACACGTCCTTGGCTTCATCTTCCGTGCCGTTGTTCTTGGTAATGTACCTGATCATCATCCGGTAATGGCGTTGGTAGAGATAGTCCAGAGCGCGCTCGTCACCCGATTCTATGCGTTGTAAAATATCCGCGTCTTTCATGACTACGCGTGCTAGATTAGATACTACTCGGTAAATAAAGGTAATTGCGGCCGCGAAAATAAATCACAATATAATTAAAAAAGGCGCAAAACAGGATTTAACCCCTGACCAATCGCCTCCGGCAATCTGTCGGGGGCTACCCGCCTATGCGGCCGCCCCTGCCAAGGTAGCCAAAGCTATCCGGGTTCAGGGGCGAATGCCAAACAATTAAACAAAAGACGCCACCCCCCACGACAGCAAGCGTGCGGAGTGGCGTCCAGGACGATCGGTGCGGGTGCTAGCGCTTGAAGGCCAGCACACTACCTCCACATTCGGCGGGTGGCTGCCCCTCGAACGAAAAGGTCAGGTAATATATACCTGTGGCGGCAATGCGGATACCGATGGCGGGCAAATACCGCTTGCTGTCTTTGTCGTAGCTGCTGGCCAGTTTCTTACGGTTGGAGTCGTAGAGCGTCACTACCATGTTGGCGGGTATGTCGCTGCCGTTGCCGCAGAGCGTGAGCAGGTAGTTGGTGTCTTTACTAAACACGTAAGAGTACTCTATCTTACTATCAGCGGCTTTGGCGCCTTCGACGCTGTAGCTTTTCAGAAAAGTGTAGCCTTCGGCCAACTTGGCATTGCACTTATCAATAAAATTTTCGGGGTCGCACTGTGCCTGGGCCGTACCGACCGAGAGGCCCCATAAGGCAAGCACACTCAAAATCAGCGGGAGTTTTTTCATGACGTTGGGGAGTTAGCTGTTGATGATCTTGTTGCGGATTTCGCCGGTCACGCGGGCAATTTGCTGCATTTGGTCATCGGTAATGTACACCGTGCTCGTGCTGTTGTCCACCATCATCATGATGCCGTCCACCTCCTGCAATTTCGACTCTTCGTACGTGTAGGTGATCTGCACTTCCTTGAACAGCTGGTGCAGTGCCTGCATGTCAGCGTAGATGCGCTTCATGTCCGGGTCTTGCTGATAGGCATCGAGCAAGACCATCAACTGGTCGAGGATAATTTTCTGTTCGCCAATTTTTTCTTTCAACTCGGGTGTAATGCGTCGCTCGGCCACCCGGTTGGTCAGGTGCAGAGCCTCTAGCCAGCCCCCGGTGATGATCAGCACGCTGTACTTGGTGCGGTCGCGCTCTTGCAGATAGCCGTTGATCTTATTAAAATTTTTGGTCGTGACCAGCAACAGCGAGTCGAGGTTGTTGGCATTGAGGGCCAACTGCTTGAGCGTCGCAAAATCGAAAAACTGCCCGATCTGCAACCCTTCGGCCATGTCGCGGACGGCCTCCAGGTAGTAGAGTCCTTCCTGACTTTCGTTGTAGATGTTGGTGTAGCCCAGGTCGGCTCCGTAGATGCCCAAGTTGAGAGCACGCTGGTAATTGGTATTGTACTGTTTCCGATTCTGGGGCGGATTGAGATAGGCCTTGTCGTAGCCAGCACCAGTTTCTTTGATGAGCAGCGAAATTTCGAGCGGCGAAGGAATAGACTGCAGCAAGTCGCGCAGCACGTCCTCCGAAAGCGTGGGGCCGGCAAAGGTCGCTTCGCCATCGAGGGCGTCGGCCACGGCGGCTGTTTGCGCGCTCTCGTCCGGACCAGCGCAGGCCACTACCATCGCAAGGGCTAGCAAACTCCCCAAGTAGCGCTTTTTCATAAGATTGAACATTTTTTAGTTGATGTAAAACTATCGGGAAATTCCACCGTCTCCAAGGCGGCGTAAGGAAAGGGGTTACATTGCGTTTATAGGCCGCTTTTCTACGTATCAGGGTTGTTTTGCTACATCTCCGGCCCCTTGCGTTTTCTTTAACTTTTTGAAGAAAGCTACCCAGGTGTGCGATAGACGCCGGGTGGCAGAAGCCCCTTTGGGCGCGTATTGGGCGAGGATGCCGCCCACCCCAGCCCCCAGGCGGCCGCCTTGCGCCAGCACCCAGCGAAAGGCTTCGTGGTAGAGGGTGGCGTAGAGCACCAGGGTCATTAGCCAGATCACAGCCAGGTTGAACCAGAAAGTATCGAACAAACGGCCCAGCCAGGGCTTCTGGGGCGCGTAGAAATGGGTCTGGTAGGAGAGCAAATGGTCGGGCACGGGGTTTTGGTAGATCGGGTCGAGCTTCTGCCGAAGTTGCCCGTCTTGCTCGACGAGTTTTTCCTTGACGTTGACATTGCGCACCAGCTCGTTCAACGTCTCGTTAAAATAACGGTCTTTCAACTCGTTGAGCGTCCAGCGACCGGGCTGCTGGGCGTAGGTGCTCAGCTGGGCGTCTTTTAGTTCGTTGGCCCGGTTGAAGCGCTGGGTGTGGTAGTCTTTGGCCGCGTGCAACGTTTCGAGCAATGACTTGGCCACAGCCGCATCAAAGCGGTCGGGCGTCAGTTGAGCAAAGTCGTAGTCAGCAAAAAACCGATCCAAGGCCGGGTGACGCAGGCTGCGGGCCACTACGGCCAGCCCCTTGGCCTCGGGGTTGGGCGACAGTGCCTGTACCCGGCCGATAAGCTCGGGCAGAAAATAGACCTGCTGGAAGTTCGAAACACTCTCTTCGTGCTCGACGGCGCCGATCAGGCGCTGGTAGCGGTTGTGCGTAAACTGCCGCACCGTGAGGGCCTCAAAGCCCCAGCGCGACACCATCAGGTCGGCCACCAGGGGCACTTTGCTGCGGCCCCCTACGGCCTCGTTGAGCTTGTCGAACTGAAAGATGGCCCCGCTCAGGATCAGTTGCGGAATCAGCAACAGCGGAATGAGCACGTAGATCGTGACGGCCGAGTTAAACGTGGCCGACACGTTTAGCCCCAGCATGTTGGCAAAGCACGACACCGAAAACAGCACCAGCCAGTAGTCCATCGTCATGTCCCGCACGCCCAGCAGGGCGTGGCCCACCCACACCAGCGTCAGGGTCTGGACCGCCGAAAGCAGGAACAAAATCGTGATCTTGGAAAACAGATAGCTGTGGCGGCTCAGGCGCAGAAAGGTCTCGCGCTTCTGGATTTTGCGGTCGCGGATGATCTCTTCGGCGCTCACGGTCAGCCCCATAAACAGGGCGATGATGACCATAATCAGGATGAAGGGCGGGATATTTTCGTTGTAACGATACAAATACGCGCCCCCGTCCGACGCATTGCGATAGCGAATCACGAAGGCCAACAGCAATGCCAGCAGGGGCGCCTCCAGCAGGTTGATGGCCAAATACTGCTGGTTGCTGATTTTGCTGAGCAAATCGCGCGTGGTGAACACCACGTATTGCCGCCAGCGCGACGGAATGCGCAGCACGTGCGGCGTGGGGGGCAGGTCGGGGCGCTTTTCCAGGCTGATGCGCTGCTGGAAAAGCTGGTACCACTGCGGCGGCGTAATCTTGCGCTCGCCCGTAAACTCGCCGTATTCGTCCACCACCTGCGCCTCGATGGTGTTGAAGATCTGCTCGGGGTTGACGTTGCCGCAGGTGCCGCACTGGCCGCTGTCGCTGTCCACCTGGTTGGTGGCGCGCTTGAAGTAGGTGACCGCCTCTACGGGGTGGCCATAGAAGGCCGGATAGCCCCCCGTGTCCATAATAAAAATCTTGTCGAACATCTTGTAGATATCCGACGAAGGCTGGTGAATCACCACGAAGATCAACTTGCCCTTCAGCGTCAGTTCCTTGAGCAGGTCAATGACGTTCTCCGAGTCGCGCGACGAAAGGCCCGAGGTAGGTTCGTCCACGAACAGCACGTTGGGCTCGCGGATGAGTTCGAGGGCGATGTTGAGGCGCTTGCGCTGACCGCCGCTAATTTTTTTGTTGAGGGGGTTGCCCACCGTCAGGTCCTTGATGTGCACCAGCCCCAGGTTGCGCAGGGTTTGCAACACGCGGGCGTCGAGCGCTTCGGGGCTGAGGTCGCGGAAGCAAAGCTGGGCGTTGTAGTACAGGTTCTGATAGACCGTCAGCTCTTCGATGAGCAGGTCGTCTTGGGCCACGTAGCCGATCATGCCCTGCACTTTTTCCTTCTCGCGGTGCAGGTCAATGCCGTTGATGAGCAAGCGCCCGGCCGAAGGGGTCTCCAGGCCGGCCAGCACGTTGAGCAGCGTGGTTTTGCCCGCACCGCTGGCGCCCATGATGGCGATCAGTCGGCCCGGCCCCTCCGACAGGTGCACGTCGCGCAGGCCAATGGCCCCGTTGGGAAACCGAAACTCGATGCCTTCGGCGTTGAAAGACAAATCCTGGTAGGCCCCCGTGGTCAGGTACTGGTTGACCACGTCGCTGTAGTAGATCGGCTCGCCCTTGGGTGTCTTGAGGATGCTGCCCGGCGGGAAGAGCACGATCTGTCCGGCCCCGAAGGGTACACCGTTGAGCTGCAATTCGCCCTGCCCCAGAAAGTGCGCAAAGTACATCTCGACGCTCGCCACCTTGGCAAACAGCACCTCGCCGGGCAAGCCCGCCGAGCGCAGGTGGTGCGAGTGCACATTGGCCGACGCTGGGTAGTCGTCCACCACCAGCAAGTGCGGGTTGTCGAGTTCGGTGCTGTTGCTGGCGCGCACCAACGCTTCGAGCAACTGGTACTCTTCGGGCGGGATGTTGAACACCTCGGCCGCCGTGTGGATGATCTGCATCCGCTGGGGCGTGAAGTTGCGGTCGGCATTGACCAACTCAAGCAGCCTCACGACGGCAATGACCTTCTGCTTCTGCGTGAGGGTCTTGTTGATCTTGCGGCAGATACCCAGCGTACGGACCGAGTCGCGCACGGAGGTCAGCTTGCGCGGCTTGCGCTCCTCGGGGGCCAAGCTGCCGTCGGCCAGCACCAGTGCCGGCGCTTCTACTTCCTCTACGGCCTGGTATTCGGCGTAGCTGTCGTAGAGGCGCGTATATTCGTCCACGGCACTGAGGCTGAGTTGCTGTTGGAAAAAGCGGATGACAAAGGCCCGTTCGTTCTCCGTTACACCACCGTCTTGCTTGGTGATGATGGCGAACAGTTGGGTGAGGGCTTTGAGAATCTCTTCACTCATGGCGGCA
Source organism: Catalimonadaceae bacterium (assembly GCA_036804165.1). Classification (GTDB taxonomy): domain Bacteria; phylum Bacteroidota; class Bacteroidia; order Cytophagales; family Flexibacteraceae; genus DAIMZG01. The sequence continues at coordinate 8,528 of DAIRSZ010000070.1, forward strand.
GAGTCGGTACGCGTCACTGCCCGGCCAGAACCGGGCGCACGGGCTTGGGGTCAATAGTTTTGAAATTCGAAGGGAATCTCAACCAGCTCAGAAAACTCCTCGCCAGCCTCTTCCATGTCTTCGTCGTCTTCGGCAAAGTACCAGTTGACCTGCACGCCGGGAATTTCTTCCAGCTTGGTGAGGATGTCGAGGATCAGCTTGGAAGAAGCCGTATTGAAATACTCGAGTTTGAAGACAAAAGGCGTGGAAGGGTTGGGCTGCTGGGCGTACTGGGCGATCCAGTCGAGCACGGGCTGGTAGAACTCGGCCGTGTCTTCGGGCAGCGAGCGGCCCGATATTTCGTAGATACCGTTGGTGGCGTCGAGCAGAATTTTGGGGGTATCTTCGGTGCCCTCCAGGTGCAGGATATTCATAACCTATTCGTATTGAGAAGTTAAACCAGTTCTTTGGTGCGGGAAATGCGCGTGGTCAGCATGAAGAAAGAAGTCTCTTCGTCAATGGCGTGGAAAGAGTAGTCCAGCTTATTGCCCGACTTGCGGGCCATGTCCACAAAACCCAGGCCCGCCCCGCCCTTGTCGGACAGTTCGCCGTTGCGCAAGATGTCCTTGTAGAGCGACTTGAGGCCCTCTTTGTCGAGGCTGTTGATGCGCTCGAGCACGTTGCGCAGGCCGTCGGTTTTGCTGGGGGCGATGGGGTTGCCCGAAGCAATCAGGTAGCCATCCTCCTCCTTGCCGATCATGAAGATGGCCGAGTTGCGGATGTCGTGGCTAAACTCGTCGGCGTGCTTGACGATGTTTTGTAGGCATTCGACCATCACGTTGAATACCTTGCGCTTGAGGCCCGATTCTTCGCCCACCGAGTCCATGTTGCGCTCGGCCATGGCCAGCACCGATTTGGTGATCTCCTGGGTAAACTCGCCTTCGTACACCAAGATCAGTCGCTGCGTAACCATCTGCCGATGGAGGTCAAAAATGTAATTCATCATAGAGAGTTTTTAGGAATACATCCGATAAAAAGACCTGGAGCGCAGGCACGTGCAAGATATCCAGATCGGTAAAAAGCCCTCAACGCACGCCCATGAGGGTAATGTAAGGTTGTAGCAACGCTGGCGTCCTTTGCCCACCACCAGCCAAGGTGAGCGCCGAGATACGGTGCGCAGAGGGTGCTGCGGCCGGGTTGCGCAGTTGTTTTGCCCGCTTCCCAAAGCGAAGGCCACGGATTGCGATAAATCTTGGCACTGTACATATTATCCCACAAATAAGATCAAAAGCGCCAGCCCAGCATCAGGACGTCGTCGGTTTGCTTCTGCGTGCCGCGCCACTGGTCGAACAACTGCTCGAAGGCAGCGTGCATCTCGGCCATGGGCGCCTGGGCATGGGCCACGAACGTTTCGCGGATGCGCTTGGGCGACAGCTTGCGGTTGTCGGGGCCGCCAAACTGGTCGGGGTAGCCGTCCGAAAAGATCAGCACCACGTCGCCGGGTTCGTAGGCAATTTCGTGGGTGACAAAGGCCGTGCGGTTGGCATACTGGCCGCCCCCCACAGGGAACTTGTCGCCCTTGACTTCGTGCAGCTCGCCGTTGCGAATCCAGTAGAGGGGGCGGTGGGCACCGGCGTAGTAGAGCCGCTTTTCGTCGGGTCGCACGGTGCAGAAGGCAATGTCCATCCCGTCGCGGGTGGCCCCGTCGGCCCCTGACTGCCGCAGGGTGGTGGTGACGCCCGCGTCGAGGGCATCGAGCATCTGGCCGGGCGTGCGGTAGCCGCCGTTGCTCACCACGTCGTTGAGGATAAAGTAGCCAATGAGCGAGATGAGGGCCCCCGGCACGCCGTGGCCGGTGCAGTCCACCGCCGCCAGGTGGATGGCTTCGTCGGTGCGCATAAACCAGGGGAAGTCGCCGCTGACTACGTCGCGGGGTTTGTAGAGCATAAACGAGTCGGCAAAGACGCTTTGCAGCGTGCCGCTGTCGGGCAAAATGGCGTGCTGGATGCGCTTGGCGTAGTT
>DAIRSZ010000071.1:0-1173 GCA_036804165.1 Catalimonadaceae bacterium
TTCGTGATCAGGAAGTTGGCGTAGGTGGCGGGCAGGCGGTGGCCATCTTCGGCCCAAAGGGGCGGCACCATCGGCAGCGGCACGAGCCGATAGGGCACGCCCGTAGCCGTCCGAAAGGCTTCTAGTTCGGCTTGCATAGCTTGCAGGGCGGCGTAGTGCGGGTCGGCAGGGTCGTCGCAGTGCACGTAGGCAATGGTGTGCCGATTGCAAAAGCGGGCTAGCGTGTCCACGTGGGCATCGGTATCGTCGCCTTCCAGTTCGCCGTGGTGCAGCCACAAGAAGCGGTCAATGCCCAAGTCGGCCCGGAGTTTTTGTTCCAAGTCGGCCTGGGTCAGGTGCGCATTGCGATTGGGCGACAGCAAACAGGCCGTGGTGGTCAGGAGCGTGCCGGCGCCATCCGACTCGATGGAGCCACCTTCGAGCACCAGGCCGGGTAGGTGGCGGGGTAAGGTGCCAAAAAACCCCGCTGCGTGCAGTCGTTGCGTGAGCTGGTTGTCCTGGTCGGCGGCAAACTTGAGCCCCCAGCCGTTGAAGGTGTAGTCGAGCAGCAAAGGCTGGCCTTCTTCGAGCACCGTGATGGCTCCGTGGTCGCGGGCCCAGGTATCGTTGGTAGGCAAGGCCACCAGGCGCAGGCGGTCGGTGGGGCAGTCACTAAGCAGGGCGGCCGTGGCGGCTATGTCGTCGCAGACCACCAGCACGGGCACAAAGCGCGTCAGTTGGCGGGCAAGGTCAAGGTAACAGCCCAGCACGCGGTCGTAGTCGGTGGCCCAATCGCCGTGGCGGTGCGGAAAAGTAAGCTGGACGCCGCTTTGCGGCTCCCATTCAGCGGGTAATCGGCGAACTGACACAGGCGACGGTTTAGGGTGCAAATATGCCACGGGTTTCCCGGATACAAAACTGCACGGCGTACGTTTGGCAGCGGCAGTCTTTTTTTTGCTGAATACGCACCTTGTGGCCATATTCAGCCGCTACCATTCTGATACGCATGGCCGAACACCTCCGGCGCGGGCAACGGGGCGAGGCCCTGGCGGCGCAGTATTTTCGGACGCAAGGCTACGACGTGGTAGCCCATAATTTCCGGCACGGCCGGGCCGAGATTGACCTGATCGTACGCAAAGAATCTTTGCTGATTTTTGTTGAAGTCAAGACCCGCTCTTCCATACGCTTTGGCTA
>DAIRSZ010000071.1:1273-5338 GCA_036804165.1 Catalimonadaceae bacterium
TCCACCTCGTCCGGCTCGGGTACGGCCTGCTGATACTGGGCATAGCGAGCCAGAATTTGCGTGACGTAGCGCGTGGGTTCCGACCCCCGGCAATAGCCGTGGCGAACGACCGGGTCGGTGTAGTAGCGCGGCTCTGCCTTGGCCTCCAGAAAACGGGCCACGTCGCGCCAGCGGTCAGGGTCTTTGCCGTATTTGCGGGCCAGTTGGCGGGCGTCGAGCACGTGACCGACACCCACGTTGTAGGCGGCCAGCACAAACTTGAGCCGCTCGTCGGGGTCGGGCACGCGCATCCACAATTCGTTGAGCATGAGCAGGTTTTCGACCCCGGCCCGAACATTATGCTCCGGATTGAAGGTCTGCTTGAGTCCGTAGCGTCGGGCGGTGGCGGGCATGATCTGCATCAGTCCCCGGGCCCCAGCGGGCGACACGGCTTGGGGCTGAAAGCGCGACTCCTGATAGACAAGGGCGGCCAGCAGGCGCCAGTCCCAGCCCAAACGCTCGGCTTGGCCACGCAGCAAGTCGTCGTAGTGCGAGAGCCGCCCGGAAATGGTCGTGAGCAGGCCGCTTTCGTGCCGCACCTGGTGGGCACTTACGTTCAGAAAATACTTGCGGTATAAAAAGTTGAGGTGACCACTCCGTCGCTGGGTGGCCAGGTAAGTATTCACCTGCCGCAGCCACTCGGGAGCACCAGCCCGCACGCGCCAGGTGAGCGGCTGCGCGTCGCCGAGCTGAGTGTCTATGTCAAGGTTGTCGAATCGCGACGATTCCAGGTGAGCCAGGTGGGCATAGGTGGCCACGCGGGGCAGCAGCCCGGCCGCCACCTGGGCAATAAGTGCTTCGTGCGGGCTGGTCTGGGGCACGATGCGCAGCGGAATATCGAGTTCGCGGGCCAGTTGGTGAAGGTAGAGGCCAGGAGCCGAACCCGCCTTTACGTGTACGGCCAGGTTGGCCAGTTGGCGGGGTGAGCGGGCCAGCGGATGGCGCAACTCGGGGGATAGTTGCTGATACGGAATGCCCGACGGGCGTCGCTGCACCAGCACGTGGGGGACGTATAGCGTGGGGTCGGTGAGGGCCAGCAGCCCGTCGGTATCGTCTTGACCCAAACTGGCGGCCATCAGGTCAATATCGCCGCGCTGCATCCAGAGAAAAAGTTCTTGAGCATCGCGGGCCACGCGCAACTCTACTTCCAGGCCCAAGTGCTTGCCCAACCCTTGCAGCAGTTCGTAGTCGAAGCCCATGGGGCGGCCCTTATAGATCAAATAGCTATTGGCACGGGCGTGGGTGGCAGCTACGAGTTTGCCGCGCTTCCGCAGCTGAGACAGATCCGTAGCAGCGGCTTTCGGCAGAAGGCCCGGCAGGCCGAGCAGCAAAAGCATCAAAGTGCCGATCACCGAGTAAATGTGTGTTTTCATGGCTACATCGTGACGTGATATATCAATGTTACTCATGTAGGGTTTTGATGATTATTTACCTACGCCACAAATGTAAGAAAAGTTACTTTAATCAAAAAATTTTAATTAAATACTCCCTAAATAATTAAATGAAAATCGAAAATTAGTGTTTTAAGTAAATTATTTATTTATTATATCTAATAAAAATTCTTTTCCTGGTAGCAAGGTAGTGAAGGTAATTCATCACAATCGGAAATTATAAGCGTTACTATTTTGTAATTAATTGATCGTTTCTGTATCAATGTCATGGGTAAGGACAAAAAAAAAGTCCCTTGCGGGGCTTGTAATTAAATGCAGAAAAATCAATTGACCGCCACGCGATATACCCACAGCCAATTGAGGGCGTCGCGCGGATTGCCCAGATGGTGCGCGAGGATAGGCGTATTGTCGCGCTCCCGATCCAGAAAAGCGTCGGCATAATAGCGCCTGAAAATATCGGGCGGCAACACGAACATCAGGTGCTGCACCAGCCCCGGCTGGGTGGCGGGGATGATCTCCTTCTCGATCCAGAGGCGGTCGTTGACCAGCGACAGATTGGCCCCTTCGATGCGCGACACCCAGTGGATGGCCTGGTGCTGGTGAATCAGTTGCTGGGCCACGTAGAGCACCTCTAGGTATTCTACGTCCAGGTATTGGCTGTGCCAGGTGAGATGCACAGCGCGAAAAAGGTCGCTCACGGCAATTTCGGCTTGCGCCGTACGGTACACCACATCAAAGTTTTCCATGAGCTTGAGGATCAATCACAAAAAAATGCTGAAAAAAAAGCAGCTATCCAGTCAACTTAAGGGTCAATAGGCTGATTATCAAGCGACCAGACAGTTGGCAACAGTAAGTTTTCTGGGAGATAGTAGGCAGGCGTAACGGCAAAACCAAAAGTGCCCCCCAAAACGGTACCCGCTCCTGACCGCCGGGGAACTGTCCGAAATAGAGAAACGGCACGCCCACACGTGGCCCGAAAGCCGATCAGACAGCAAATGACCGCAAAATGCCCACAGTGGCGACGAAAAAAGGAAATACTGACGCAGATGCGACTCCTCGTTATGAAAACGAAAATAATTACGTATAATTTTTGGTAAAGAGGACGTAGAAAAATACTTTGTTCGGAGTCCATGCGGCGCGATAGGCTTGCCGTAGGCAGCAAGAAGCGGCTGTGTGGGGCCATTCGCTAGGGCTTGCCCGGGTACCCTCGCACGCGCAGCGTCCGTACAACAAAGCCATGAAATGGTATAAGGTATTTGCTTCACGGGCCGAGGCCGAGGCGGCAGTACCGCTCAACGGCGCTCGTCGCCTTGCGGCGGGCGGCCAGAAAATTTGTCTGGCGCACACGCCCGAGGGTTTCTTTGCCGTGGCCGATGCCTGTCCGCACCGGGGGGCATCGCTCAGCCGGGGAAGGATCAATTATTTGGGCGAAGTGGTTTGTCCGCTGCACAGCTACCGTTATCACCTCGGTACCGGGCAAGAAAGCAATTTACGCACGCGCGACGTGCGCCGCTTTGCACTCGAATGGCGCACGGAAAACAGCGAAGAACCCAGCCTTTTTGTGGCCATCGGCTGAACGTTGGCTGCGGGTCGTTCGTAAGTTCAGGCGTATCTTTTGAGCGTACCTATATGAAAGACACTGAAAAGCAGGAAGTATATGACACTTTTCGCGAACGGGTGAATATGTCGCCCAGCGAACTGGAAAAATGGCTTGATACCGAGCAGTCGCAAACTGTTGGGCAAGACAGCGGCGACGGCGAATCGAAGGGCCACAAGTCGGGCAAACGCATCGTTGAGATCAAGCGTACCAAGAAAGCCGACCTCTCTGAAGACGACTACGCCCACATGAAGAAAGTAAATGCCTACATCGGACGGCACTGTGCCCAAAAGCCTCAGGGCGATGTAGAAGACTCTGCCTGGCGCCACTCACTCAAAAACTGGGGGCACGATCCCCTCAAGTCCTGAAGGTGTGGTGGTTGCAGGCAACAATCATAAGTGCCTAGTGTCTGCCAAATGGTGGGTATAAATGCCCTTCAGACGCAATTCAGGAGGCTTCATTACGCACGTAGCAGGGTTTTTCTTTCCGATCAGGTTGGCACAGGGGGCCTGCGTACTTTGCTTGCGTGGTGCGTCCGCCCTCCGACGACCGTGCCGCCCCAATCTTTTTGTGATATGAAACACACCTGTACGACGGCACACCTGCGGGCACTGTGCATTCCCGATTTGGCTTTTACGCACTACTTCGCGCACGAAGGCACCGAGTTTACTAACCAGGGCGAATCGGCCCCTTTCACCCAATTTGTGGTGTTCCGCTGCGAATTTCCCAAACACCTCAACCCCTCGCCGCACTGGGTGCTGCGCCTGAGTTCGGCTGCCCGCGACTGGGAGGCCCAGCAGCAATTGGAGCAGCACCAGCTCACGATTGCCGCCACCAAGCATGATATCATCCGCATGATCGAGCAGCAATCCGCCCTGACGTCCGTCATGCGCAAGCACCTGATTGACATCATCGAGGTCGGCGACCGCGAAGGACTCAAGGCCGTACTCGAAATTATCAATACCCTGCGGCAGTAGCCGACAAGAGCCAGCCGCGCAGGGCCTCCAGCGACTTTTTCATCGGGACGGCGACCTTGGG
>DAIRSZ010000071.1:5438-10455 GCA_036804165.1 Catalimonadaceae bacterium
AGAGCCAGCCGCGCAGGGCCTCCAGCGACTTTTTCATCGGGACGGCGACCTTGGGCCGGGCCATGGCCTCAGCCAGGGCAGGGGGCAAGGCCACTGGCTGGCCCGTGATGCGCGCCACGGCCGCCCCAAATTTGGCCGGATGGGCCGTGGCCAGACAAACGCCCACTGCACTTTCACTTTGCGGATGGGCGTCGTCTAGCAGGCCCTGCCAGCCGATGGCCGTGTGGGGGTCGGCCAGGTAGCCAGTGGCTTCGAACAGCGTACGAAGGGTGTGGGCCGTCTGGACATCCGTATAGGCAAAACCCGTCAGGTCGGCCCGCAGGGCCGCTGCCTCCTCGTCGTAGAGGGCCAGCATACGCGCAAAGTTGCTCGGGTTGCCCACGTCCATGGCATTGGCCAAAGTAGGCACAGAGGGACGAGGTCGGAAGAGGTGCGTCCGCAAAAATTCGGGCACCACGTCGTTGACGTTGGTGGCGGCCACCATCCGGGCGATGGGTAGCCCCATTTTTTTGGCCATCAGCCCGGCGCACAAATTGCCAAAATTGCCGCTCGGCACGCTGAAAACCACCGATTCGCCCGGCGCAATGGCCCGGCGGCGCAGCAACTGCCCGTAGGCGTAGAAATAGTAGAACGACTGGGGCAGCAGCCGGGCAATGTTAATGGAGTTGGCCGAGGTTAGGCGCAACTGCTTAGCGAGGGTGTCGTCCAAAAAGGCCTCTTTGACCATGCGCTGACAGTCGTCGAACGTGCCCGCTACTTCGAGAGCCGTCACGTTGCCCCCCACCGTGGTCAACTGTTTTTCCTGTACGGGACTGACCTGCCCGCTGGGATAAAGAATGACCACCCGAATGCCCGGCACGCCGAAGAAACCCTGGGCCACGGCGCTGCCCGTGTCGCCCGAGGTGGCCACCAGCACCGTGACGGGGTCAGAGGTAGGTTCAAGAAAATAACGCATCAGCCGGGCCATGAAGCGGGCACCAAAGTCTTTGAAAGCCAGCGTAGGCCCGTGAAAAAGCTCCAGCACAAAGCGATTTTTGTCTAACGCCACCAGTGGGGCGTCGAACGTAAAGGCTGCGGCAGCGATTTTTTCAAGATCAGCCAGGGGCATTTCTTCGTGGAGAAAGGCAGCCCCAACTACGGTGGCGATGTCAGCCAAAGAATAATCGGCCAGTTGTCGGAAGAAATCCGGCGCCAAGATCGGGATTTGTTCGGGGAGGTAGAGGCCATTGTCGGGCGGCAGGCCCCGAAAAACGGCCTCGCGCCACAAGACAGCAGGCGACTGGCGGCGGGTGCTGTAAAGTTTCATAAACAAGTCAGGCAGAAACGGAAGTGCGAATGATGGGGCCATGTCGGTTGATGCCCGACACGTAGGTGTCGTTGGGAATGCCGAGCTGCCCAAAAGACGTTTGCATGGCCTTGCCCACCCGGTGGGCCATGGACAGGTTGCGGCAGAGGGCAAACACCGAAGGCCCCGAGCCGGAGATGCCACAGCCCAAGGCACCTGCCGACAGGGCCGCCTGCTTTACTTGGTCAAAACCCGGGATGAGCAGCGAGCGCACCGGCTCGACGATCACGTCCTGCAACGAGCGTCCGATCAACTCAAAATCATTTTGCATCAGGCCCGCGATCAGGCCGGCCACGTTGCCCCACTGCACGATGGCGTCGCGCAGGCGGATGTGCTGCCTCAGAATCTCGCGGGCGTCGCGCGTGGGCACCTCCAGGTGCGGATGCACCAGGGCGCAGGCCAGCCCTTCGGGCGTGGGGATGCGCACCACATCGAGGGGGTCGTAGCTGCGAATCAGCACGAAACCGCCCAGCAACGACGGCCCTACGTTGTCGGCGTGGGCCGTGCCGCAGGCCACGCGCTCGCCTTCCATGGCGGCGGGCAGCAGGGCTTCGCGGGGCTCGTCCCGTCCCAGCAGGGTATGGATAGCAAACACCGCCGCGGCCGCGCTGGCCGCGCTCGACCCCATTCCGCTGCCGAAAGGCATTTGTTTGTGCAACTGGATATCGGCCCCCAGGTGCGACAGGCCCCGGGTGCGCAGGTAATGGGCCACGGCCACACTGGCCGTGTTAACATCGGCTTCGTAGGAGAGGCGGCCCTCGTCGCCGGTGATGGCCGTGAGGCGGACGCCGGGCGTATCGTGCAAAGTGATTTCTACCTCATCGCCGGGTTTGTCCACGGCAAACCCCAGAATGTCGAAGCCACAAGCCACATTAGCTACGGTGGCTGGCGCAAATACGCGGATGGTTCGGGACATACCTACGAAGATAAGGTGTGGCGGGAAAAAGAAGGATAGTTAGGGGCGGAGCGGCGTTTTTTGCAAAAATTATTTCCCCTCCTTCATGAGTGCCTCAATTTCGTCGGCTTCCACCGGGATGCTGGCCATCAAATCCACGGGGGCGCCCTCGGTGACGAGAATGTCGTTTTCGAGGCGGATGCCAATGCCCTCTTCGGGAATATAGATGCCCGGCTCGCAGGTAAAGACCATGCCGGCCGCAAACGGGCGGTAGCGGTGACCTACGTCGTGCACGTCGAGGCCCAGGTAGTGGGAGGTGCCGTGCATGAAGTATTTCTTGTAAAGAGGATGGTCTTCCTCCTGCTTTGCTACTTCATCGGCATCGAGCAGGCCCAAGCCTACAAGTTCTGCTTCCATCAACTTGCCCACCTCCTGGTGATAGTCGTCGAGCAGGCGGCCGGGCCGTAGCATATCCGTGGCCTGGCGCATCACCCGCCGTACGGCGTCGTACACCGCCCGCTGCCGCTCCGAAAAGCGGCCCCCCACGGGCAGCGTGCGCGACAGGTCGGCGGCATAGTTGGCATATTCGGCTCCCACGTCCATCAGCAGCAGGTCACCTTCGTGGCAGGGCTGGTCGTTGGCGATGTAGTGCAGCACGCAAGCGTTGGCCCCGCTGGCCACGATGGGCTCGTAGGCAAAGCCGCGCGAACGGTTGCGGACAAACTCGTGGAGATACTCAGCCTCGATCTCGTATTCCATCACGCCGGGACGCACAAACCTGGCCACGCGGCGAAAGCCCAGTTCGGTAATGCGGCAGGCCTCGCGCATGAGGGTAATTTCGGTATCGGATTTGATGGCCCGCAAAGCGTGCAAGATGGGTGTGGCGCGCTCGTAGCGGTGCAAAGGGTAGTGCTGCTGCATCCAGCGCGTGAAGCGGGCATCGCGGCTTTCGACCTCCACCACGGCGCGGGCGTGCTCGTTGCTGTTGAGGTACACGTGCTCGGCCAGGCCAACGAGGCCGTGCAGGGTGCGCTCAAACTCGTGTCGCCACTGCACCCGGGCGATGCCCGAAGTGTCCTGGGCTTCTTGCTTGGTATATTTATGTCCTTCCCAGACGGCAATCTCGGCACTGGTTTCACGCACAAAAAGAATCTCCCTAAACTTGGGGTCCGGGTGATCAGGAAAGAGCATCAAAACGGTCTCTTCCTGGTCAATGCCCGTCAGGTAGAACAGGTCGCTGTTCTGACGGAAGCGCAAAGTGCCGTCCGCGTTGGTGGGAAGTACGTCGTTGGCGTGGAAGATGGCCAGACTCTTGGGCAGCAACTGGGCCGCAAAGCGTTGGCGGTTAGTGACAAAGAGTTGCGGATCAATGGGGGCGTAGCGCATAGAGCAAAGGTTGGTTGGGCAAGGCGATGGCTGCCGATAAGGTTTCAAAAATAGGCCAAAGGCATCAATGAACATTTTTTGCGATTGACAATTGCGCACGTTTGCACCTCCTATGACAATTAAATGAGTTGCGCTGTCAAGGAAAATGCTTAGCTGAGGCGTCATCCGTTCGAAATCGTATCGAAGCAATGATCTGCATCTACAAAAAAAGCCTATTGGTATGGGCCAGCCTGGTAGGCATCCTGCTAGGCTTCAGCACCAAAAGCTCGAAAGTATTCGTGGTAGGCGACAGCATCTCGATGGAGTACGGCCCATACTTGCAGCAAGCACTTGGCCCACAAATAACCTACGGCCGCAAGGGCGACCAGGTCGCTATTGGCCAAGCTACTGACAATGGCCAACATGCCAATGGCGGTCACTCGGGGATGGTATTGGCCTATTTAGATAGTTGCGCCCAGCATTCTGACTTTCGCCCCGACTATCTGCTGGTAAACTGCGGTCTTCACGATTTGAAAACTGATCCTCAGACAGGAACTAAGCAAGTGCCTTTGCACCAGTACAGCCAAAATTTGCGGCAGATCATCGAGCTGGCCACCCGCCAAAAATGGTCGTTGGTCTGGATCAGCACTACCCCTATCGTAGATAGTATCCACAACAGCCGGGTACGCTTCCGGCGCTACGAGCAAGATGTACAGGCCTACAATGCCGCTGCCCGAGAACTGATGGAGCAACATAGGGTGCCCATCATTGATTTGCACGCTTTTACGCGCGCGTTGGGCCCTAGCGCGTACCGCGACCATGCGCATTATATCCCAGCGGTACAACGCAAGCAAGGCGAATTCGTGGCTGAACAGTTTCGTCAGTTGTTGGCTGACTAGCGTTAGCCAAAACAATGCAAAAGCTGGGTGCCGGTTTCAGGCATATTTGTATAAAAAAAGCCCGTTCATTTGCAGAACGGGCTTTTTGTATGACTACGAGAAAAAGAAATTACTTGGCAACCTCCACGTTGACCCGCATCCCCTTGATCTGGTTATTGTCCATGACCTCTACTACCTTATGGGCCAATTCGGAGGATACGTCCACAAACGAGAAAGTATCATACATATCAATGGAGCCGATCTGACGGCCCGAAATCTGCGTTTCACCCGCAATGGCACCGACAAAGTCGCCGGGCCGGATGTGCGCCCGCTTGCCAATGTTGAAGAACAACCGCGTCATGCCCGCCTCGGGCGCGCTGGCGTCTGCCGGAGAGCGGTCCGACGGAAAGCGCTCGCGACGTTCGCCCCGATCAAACGGACGCTCCCGACGTTCGCCCCGGTCGAAGGTGCGCTCGCGACGTTCGCCCCGGCCGCCGAAGCGGTCGTCGCGGTCGAACTCGCGGCGCGGACGCT
>DAIRSZ010000072.1:0-10402 GCA_036804165.1 Catalimonadaceae bacterium
TCGAAGCTGAAGCGGTTATGAAAATTGTTGGTGCGCGTCAGGGCAATGCCCCACGCCCCACCCCGCCAATTGCCGGGCACAATGTCGTCTTTGGGATTGGCAAACACGGCCCCGACGCTGTGAAAGTTGAACTGCGTTTTGCTGTCCAGTTCGGTGCTGCCATCAAAGCCAAAGCGTCGGTTCGGATCGAGACCCGCGTCGGCCGAAAACTGACTTTCGGTGTTGGCAAACAGCAGCGAGGGGCTAACGCTAAACTCGGAGCGGCGATACACGCCCAGCCCGGCGGGGTTGGTGCTCAACGCACCGATGTCGCCGCCCAAGGCAGTCTGGGCGCCGCCCAACCCGAGCACGCGGGCCGAACCGCCAAAAGACGTCTGCGAATAGCGCAGGGCATCATTGAAGTAACCAAAACTACCGGGCGTAGGCCCAATGCCCTGCGCCTGGGTGTGGGGGCTGGCCAGCAAAGCCAAACCGATTGCCCAGCCTAGCAAGGGCCATTTTTTTGTGAGTGTATTCATTAGGTGATCAAACGGTTGAAATAAAAAAGCGATACCGTCGCCCCATTCTGTCAAGGCTGGAATTTTGCCTTGCTGAATAGAACGACGGTATCGCTAAAAGTTTACGCTAAGCCGACTACTTTCGGTGAAACTAGCGCGGCGAACGGCTCGGGGCGCTCCGGCTGGGCGAACTGCTGCGGCTCGGGGCGCTATAAGAGGGCGAACTGCTACGGCTCGGGCTGCTGAAGTTGCGGCTCGGAGCCGACTGCCGACTCGGGCTGCTGTAGTTACGGCTGGGGGCCGATTGGCGGCTCGGACTGCTGTAATTGCGGCTCGGAGCCGACTGCCGACTCGGCGCTGCCGGGCGCTGATAATAATTGTTGTTCGAACGGCTCGGGGCAGTCTGCCGCGTGGGGGCAGCCTGACGGCTCGGCGCAGCCTGGCGCGTAGGCGCGGCCTGACGCTGTGACGGAGCAACCTGACGCGTGGGCGACGCTTGGCGCTGCGCCGGAGCGGCTTGGCGTTGGTAATCGCTCGTGGAGCGGCTCGGACGGTAGGACTCCTGACCTGCACTGCGAGGGGTCACTTGGCGCGTTAGGTTGGTTTCGCGGGCGGGACGCGTCTGGGCAGGCGAGATACCGCGCTCGCCCGTGGCAGTGCCCCGCTCGCCAACAGCATTGCCGCCCCGCGTCGCATTGTCGCGGCGCGCATCACTCACGCGGTTTACGTCGCGGCTATTGCCTTCAGCACTTCCTCCGGCACCGATGGTGCGGACGGGGCGCGTAGTGACGGGAGCACCACCGCGTCCGGAGAGCACCGAGCTACGGTTGTTGCGCGGGCCGTACGTCACTGGGCGGCGGTTGATATCACCCACAAAGCCACCGCCTGCGAAACCAGGACCATAGAAACCGCCACCGTAGAATCCTCCGCCGAAGCGAGGACCCCAGAAGGGATCGTAGAAGCCAAAGCCCGGACCCATGAATGGGCTGCCAAAACCAAAGCCGGGACCCCAGAAGGGATCGTAGAAGCCAAAACCCGGGCCCATGAACGGGCCACCAAAGCCGAAGCCAGGGCCCAGAAACGGACGACCGAAGCCAATCCCGATGCCGATGGTCAGGCCCGGACGGAAAGGCCGAAACAGGAACGGATCGTAGAAAAACGGGCTGAAGGCCGGGTTATAGAACCCAAAGCCTGTGTTCATCCAACCAATGCCAGGCTGGGCGAAAGCCGGGCTGCCGTAGAAGTTATTGGTGGTGTAGGTAGCTCCTCCGCTGGGGCGGGCTTCTTGCCGGAAATCCTCACGGAAATAGTCAACCCCTTCGTCGGCGGGGGCGGCTTCTTCGCGGTAATAATTATCGTTGGTGTTGTTGTTGGGCACCGGGTTGCGCTCGGCCGCGTAGCTTTCGGCGGCATAGTAGCTGCCACGTGTGGCAGAGGCTTGTGCTTGGTTGGTGCGGACGGCGGCCCGATCGGAGGACACAAAGTACATGTCGTCGTATTCGCCGCCTGTCTGGGCATAGCGGCTGCTGCTGCACCCCCCTAGCATGAGCAGGAGAGCCGGGGCAACCCAAAAGGCCTGTGTTAGGGTAGGTGCTTTCATGGCAAAATCTTCTTTAGTGTGTATTTATGTTCGTGTACGGTAAAGTTGGTGTGGGCGTTTTCGGCCATTAAGTTAACATTTTAAGTCATTAACCCTGAGGTTTTGTTTACTTTTGGCCTGATTTGGGGACAAGAAATCAAAAACGCCCAGGTTAATCAACATTCTTACGCCTAAACAGGTTTCTCCTTTCATCGCTTATGAGCAAGGGCATTCCCCCGCGCCACGAAGACTACTCGCTCTGGTACAACGAGTTGGTTAAAAAGGCCGACCTGGCCGAAAACTCGCCCGTTCGGGGCTGCATGGTGATCAAACCCTACGGCTACGCCATCTGGGAAAAGATGCAGGCCACCCTCGACGGTATGTTCAAAGCTACGGGTCACGTCAACGCCTATTTCCCGATCTTCATACCAAAATCGTACCTAAGTCGCGAAGCCAGCCACGTAGAAGGCTTTGCCAAAGAGTGCGCCGTTGTTACGCACTATCGCCTCAAAAATTCTCCCGATGGCAAGGAGGTCATCGTAGATCCCGACGCCAAACTGGAAGAAGAACTCATCGTCCGCCCTACGTCCGAGACGGTCATCTGGAGCACCTACAAAAACTGGATTCAGTCGTACCGCGACTTGCCCATCCTGCTCAACCAATGGGCCAACGTAGTGCGCTGGGAAATGCGCACGCGCTTGTTTTTGCGCACGGCCGAATTTCTCTGGCAAGAAGGCCATACCGCTCACGCCACGCGCGAAGAGGCCATTGCCGAAACCCGCCAGATGCTCGGCGTCTATGCCGACTTTGTTGAGCAATACTTGGCCCTGCCCGTGGTGCGGGGCGTCAAGACCCCGAGTGAGCGCTTCGCCGGGGCCGAAGATACCTATTGCATCGAAGCCCTCATGCAAGACGGCAAGGCCCTGCAAGCGGGCACTTCGCACTTTCTGGGGCAGAATTTTGCCAAGGCCTTCGATGTGCAGTTTGCCACCAAAGCGGGCGGACTCGAATACGTGTGGGGCACTTCGTGGGGCGTGAGCACGCGCCTGATGGGCGCGCTGATCATGGCCCACTCCGACGACGACGGGCTGGTGCTACCGCCCAAACTGGCTCCCATCGCGGTGGTGATCGTGCCGATCTTCCGCAAAGAAGAGCAGTTGGCCCTCATCCGCGAACGCACCGAAGGGCTGATCCGCGACCTGCGCCAGCGGGGCATCTCCGTACGCTTCGACGACCGCGACACCCAATCGCCGGGCTGGAAGTTTGCCGACTGGGAACTGAAGGGCGTACCCGTGCGCCTGGCCATCGGCCCCCGCGACCTCGAAAATGGCACCGTCGAGGTGGTTCGTCGCGATACGAAAGAAAAAACGTCCCAGCCGCTGGAGGGCATCGTCACGTACGTGGTGGAATTGCTCGACACCATGCAACGGGCCATCTACGACAAGGCGGCGGCCTTTCGCGCGGCCCACACCACGCGGGTGGACAGCTTCGAGGCTTTTCAGGAAGTGCTCGATTCCAAAGGTGGCTTTCTGCTCGCGCACTGGGACGGCACGGCCGAAACGGAAGAAAAGATCAAGGAGCTTACTAAAGCCACCATCCGGTGCATCCCGCTCGCCGAAGACCACGAAGCGGGGCGGTGTGTCTATAGCGGGGCACCCTCGGCCCGGCGGGTAGTCTTTGCCCGGGCCTACTGAGCCGGACGTTCGGGCAAAACGGCGATGATGGTGGCGCCACCCTTGGTTTTTTGCTGGAGCTGCACCTTCACCTCGGCATCGAGGGGCAGGAGCACGTCCACGCGCGAGCCAAACTTGATAAAACCCAACTCCTCCCCTTGCTGCACTTGCTGACCCTCTTTGAGGTACCAGACAATGCGCTTGGCCAGGGCACCGGCGATCTGGCGCACCAGAATGTCCACGTTGTTGGCCATCCGGATCACGGTGGTGGTACGCTCGTTCTCGAGGCTCGACTTGGGGTGCCAGGCCACCAGGTATTTGCCCGCGTGGTAGCGGAAATACGCCACCGTGCCCGACACGGGGTGCAGATTGGAATGTACGTTGATCGGCGACATAAAAATGGAGATCTGCCGCCGGGGTGCCTGGAAGTATTCGGGGTCGGTCACCTCTTCGATTACTACCACCTTGCCGTCGGCGGGTGCCAACACGTGCCGCTCGTTGGTGACAATCTGGCGGCGCGGGCTGCGAAAAAATTGGAGAATCAGCAGGAAGAATACCACGCTCAGACCAGCAAACAGGTAGCGCATGGTATAGCTATCGGGGAAAAATAGGTACAACAGTACATTTAGGGCGATGAGTAGGCCCGTGGTGACGGCCAGGATGGTGTAGCCTTCTTTGTGAATAGTCATATTAGGTTCTACGCTGAAAAAGGACGTTCAGGTACCGTGATAAAAGTAGTGGAATACGTCTGGGACACATTGGCCCTCTGTAAAAAAAACCGCTTCTCTGAAATCAGAAAAGCGGTTAGACATTAGGCGTAGGGGATCATCAAGCCTCGACGTTGCTGTAGCGCTTGCGCTCGTTGGCATCGAGGTGAATTTTCCGCATCCGGATCATCTTGGGCGTCACCTCCACGAATTCATCTTTTTGGATGTACTCTAGCGCTTCTTCGAGCGAGAACCGAATTTTGGGCGCAATCTTGGCACTATCGTCCGTACCGGAGGCCCGAATGTTGGTCATTTTTTTGGCTTTCTGGATGTTAACTTCCAGGTCGTTGTTGCGGCTGTGCTCACCAATAACCTGCCCGGCATACACCTCTTCGCCCGGATCTACGAAAAACTTGCCGCGATCCTGCAATTTGTCAATGGAATAGGCCGTGCCCGGCCCGGTTTCCATGGCGATGAGCGAGCCGTTGATCCGGCCCGGAATAGGTCCTTTGTAGGGTTCGTAGGCCTGAAAGCGGTGAGTCATGATGGCTTCTCCGGCGGTGGCCGTCAGCACCTGGCTCCGCAAGCCAATCAGGCCGCGCGACGGGATATTGAACTCTAGGTGCTGCAGGTCGCCCTTGGGCTCCATCACGAGCAGCTCGCCCTTGCGCTGGGTGGCCAGTTCGATCACCTTGCCGGCCGACGTTTCGGGTACGTCCACTACCAAACTTTCGATGGGTTCGTGGCGCACGCCGTCTATCATCTTGAAAAGCACCTGCGGCTGGCCTACCTGCAATTCGTAGCCTTCGCGGCGCATGGTCTCGACCAGCACCGACAGGTGCAGAATGCCCCGGCCATAGACCAGGAAGCGGTCTTCCGAGTCGGTGGCCTGCACGCGCAGAGCCAGGTTCTTTTCGGTTTCTTTGAAGAGGCGATCGCGCAGGTGACGCGAGGTGACAAATTTGCCTTCGCGGCCGTAGAAGGGCGAGTTGTTGATGGCAAACAACATGCTGATGGTCGGCTCGTCAATGGCAATGCGCGGCAGTGCTTCGGGCTGTTCGGCGTCGGCAATGGTGTCGCCAATCTCGAAGTCTTCCAGCCCCACGACGGCGCAGATATCACCCGAACCTACTTCGGTGGCCTTGAGGCGGCCCAGTCCTTCGAAGGTCTGAAGTTCCTTGACGCGTCCTTTCTTTATTACACCATCGGCTTTGCACAGGGCCACGGGCATCCCTTCACGGATGGTGCCCCGACTCACCCGCCCAATGGCAATGCGCCCTACATAAGCCGAATAGTCAAGCGACGTGATCTGCATTTGGAGGGGGCCCTCCACGACGGGCGCGGGCGGGATCACTTCCAGAATCGTATCGAGCAGCGGGAATATGTTGTCCGTAGGCTCTTGCCAGTCGTAGTTCATCCAGCCTTGCTTCGACGAGCCGTAGATGGTCGTAAAATCAAGCTGTTCTTCGGTAGCATCGAGGTTGAACATGAGGTCGAAGACGGCTTCGTGTACTTCGTCGGGGCGGCAGTTTTCTTTGTCCACCTTGTTGATCACCACCACGGGGCGCAAGCCTAGTTGCAGGGCTTTGCTGAGCACAAAGCGCGTTTGCGGCATGGGCCCTTCGAAGGCATCTACGAGCAGCAATACGCCGTCAGCCATCTTGAGCACGCGCTCTACTTCCCCGCCAAAGTCGGCGTGACCAGGGGTATCAATAATATTGATCTTGACGTCCTTGTAGCGAACCGACACGTTTTTAGAGACGATCGTGATGCCCCGCTCCCGTTCCAGTTCGTTGTTATCAAGGATGAGGTCGGCCGTTTCCTGGTGTTCCTGAAAAACTTGGCAGGCGTAAATGATCTTGTCCACGAGCGTGGTTTTGCCGTGGTCAACGTGGGCAATGATGGCGATATTCCGAATGTTTTGCATAAACACGTAAATGAGCCGCAAAAGTACGAAATACCCGCCGGAGATGCGACCTGATCAGCCTACTTATTTTGTCTGCCCCTGGCGTTCAACCCACAATCCGCCGCGTCGCTTCGACGATGGCCGCCTCGGGGGCGCAGACCGACACCCGCAGGTAGCGGGCACCATTGCGGCCAAACACCTGCCCGGGCGTGATAAACACGTAGTGTCGGTGCAGGATATCGTCCAGGTAAGCCTCCACATCCGCCACGGTATCGGGCACGCGGGCCCAGACGAACATCCCCGCGGTAGTGGGGTCGTAGGTGCAACGGAGGGCGTCGAGCATTTGGTGGACAAACTGCCGCCGCCGCGCGTAGTGGTCGTTGCGCTCGATATGAAACGCCTCTGGCTGGCGCAGGGCGGCGGCCGCCGCGTGCTGCACGGGCAAGAAAGCCCCCGAGTCCACATTGCTCTTGACGGCCACCAGGGCGTCGAGGTAGTCGGCCCGGCCTACGGCCACCCCCACGCGCCAGCCCGCCATGTTATGCGACTTGCTCAGCGAATTAAGCTCGATGCTTGTGGCGCGGGCGCCGGGCACTTCGAGCAAGCTCAGGGGCTGGGCGTTGAGCACCAGGCTGTAGGGATTGTCGTGTGCCAACAAAATATTACGCTCCCGGGCAAAGGCTACCAGTTCGGTAAGTTTGTCCGCATCGGCGGGTGTGCCCGTGGGCATGTGGGGGTAGTTGAGCCACATAATCTTTAGCCGGGTGGTGTCGGTCTGCCGCAGCACGTCCAGGTCGGGCCACCAGCCATTGTCAGCCGTCAGGTCATAGGCCACGGCCTCGGCCCCCGCCAGCCGGGCGGCCGTGGCGTAGGCCGGATAGCCCGGATCGGGCACCCACACGCGGTCGCCAGGATCGAGAAAAGCCATCGAAACATAAAATATTCCCTCTTTCGAGCCGAGCAGGGGCAGCACTTCCGTTTCCGGATCTAGCGCCGTACGGTACACGTGCCCGTACCAGTCGGCAAAGGCCCGCCGCAGTTCGGGAATGCCCCGGTAGGGCTGGTAGCCGTGGTGCGCGGGCTGAGCGGCTGATGCAGTGAGGGCCGTCACCGTGTCGGGCGCGGGGGGCAAATCCGGGTTGCCGATGCCCAGGTTGATCACGGGGTGCCCCTGGGCAGCCAGTGCCCGCACCTCGCGCAGCTTGCGGGCAAAATAGTATTCCTGTACGTGGCTCAGGCGTTGGGCAGCAGAAATGGTCATTCGTCAATTAGATGATTAGGCGATTAGATGATTGGCAGATTATTCGGCGCGCAGGGGGGCGTGCGCGCCAGCGGGATATACGCCCAGCACGTGTACGTCGAGCGTGTGGGCGGCCATTTCGGCAAGGGCATCCCGCAGCGCGGCGATGTCTGGCCAGCACAGATCGGCCATGATCGTTATCTCGGAGGGGTGCGTGGGCAAGGGCACCGACTGGATCAGCGACATGTCGAGTCCGTGTCGGGCAAACACCTGCAGCACGGCCGCCAGTGCCCCCACGCGGTGGCGAAGCCGGAAGTTGACCGATGCTTTGTTGGCTCCCATCGCCGGGTAGGCTAGCGCGTCGCGGCCCTGCCCGGCACGCAACACCAAAAAACGGGTGTAGTTCTGCGGATTGTCGGCAATGTGCGGGGCGATGATCTCCAGCCCGTAGCGTTCGGCCGCCGCCCGGCCCGCAATGGCGGCCTCGCCGCGCAGTTGTCCTTCCCGAATGGCCCGGGCGCTTTCGGCTGTGTCGTCGGCTTCGATCACCTGCAAGTGCGCGTGCTGGTGCAGAAAACGGCTGCACTGGTAGAGGGCCATCGGGTGCGAACGCACGCTGCGCAAGTCGCTGAGTCTTTGCCCTGGCAAGGCCATCAGGTGCTGGTCAATGGTTAGGTACGTTTCGCCTACTACTGCCAGCGGAAATTGCTGGAGCAAGGCATAGTTGGTCAGTATGCTGCCTGCCAGCACGTTCTCGATCGCCATCAGGCCCCAGTCGGCGACGGTGGGCAACGCTTCGCACACCTGCCGGAACGTACGGCAGGGCACCATTTCTACTGGCGCTGGGGCAAAGTAGGCTCGGGCAGCCAAGTCATGAAACGAGGCCAACCCTCCCTGAATCGCCACTTTTTGCATGGTTGTCACTCTTTTCTGGTAGCGGCAATCTACGCACTGATCAAAAAAAAACCACTGCCGCTGGGCAGTGGTCAGTTGGCGCATCGGTCGGGATCAGTTCTTCCGTTTGCGCTTGGGCGTGGGTGCCTTGGGCGCAGCCGGTGCTTGCGGCGCGGCTTCGGGCGTCGGGGCGGATGGTTCGGCCGGGGCCAGCCCCACGGGCGAGAGGCGCTTCACGTTGGGCTGCCCCAATTGGCGCATCTCTTTGCCGGGATAGTGCGTCACGCGGCCATTGCGGTCGTGGTGTTTGAGGCGATAGAACACCCGCACGTCGGTGTCGGCCCCGGCGACATCCACGTATTCGTACTGATTCTGGTCGCGGATCGGGTCGGCACGCACCGAGTCGAGGGTGGTGTAGAACATGCCATCGGCACTGCGCTGGATTTCGTAGTAGGCGCTGTTCTGCTCGGCGGCCGTTTGCCAAGTTAGGCGAATGCCCTGGTCGAGCAGTTCGCCTTCGAAGATCGTGATCTCGACTGGGTTGGGATTGCGGGGTTGGTCGCCGAGGGTGTAGATGCCTCCATCGAAGCCTTCGAGGCGTACTGTCAGGGTGCGATCGGTAGCGGGCCGGGCGGGGGTCACCTTTTCCCAACGTCGGCCGTCGGTGCTGCGCCAGAGCTGCACGTTGCGCAGGTCGCGGGCCTGCCGATCGTCGGCCTCGATCCACTGCAACGACACGTCCACGTGGTTGACGGCGCGCTGCCCAACGCGCACGGTCCAGAAGCGATCAATGCTGACGCGCGTCGTATCGTCCGGATCGCTAACGGGTGCGCTCATGCCCGACTGGCGCAGCACGGCTACCTCGCCCAAGTTGGCACCGCTGGTAGTGGCATCAATTTTAAAACCCATCTGGCCAAACAGTTCGCGCCGACCGGCCACTGGCCGCACGGCTTGCAGGTTGCCCGTCACAAAAAAGTAACGGCTTTCTGTCACTTCGGCACTGGGCCCCAGCACCAGCACGTGGGCATTGGTGACCAAACGCCCCCCTTTGCCCACGGTCAGGTCGAGTTGTTCTGTGATAGTGAGCGAATTATTAAGGCGAACGGTGCTGCCATCGGCACCAAGCCAACGCACAGATACGTCGGCAGCAGGCGTCAGGGTCACGTCATGCTCGAAGGTAACTTGCTCGTCGTAGTGGCCCGTGGCCAGGTGAATATTGTCGCCCGGCTTGGCGATTTCGGCCGCACCCGCGAGGGTGGCTTTCGGAAAAGCGGCCGAACGCCCGTCGTGGCTGGCCTTGCCCTTGGGGGCGGGGGCCACATACAGGTTGCCCGCTTGTGTTACTAGAGGCCAAAAACAAGCACTAAGTATGATAAACTTACTTACGAATTTTCTCATAATGCCAAAGTGTTTATTTTCGAACCGCTTTTAGTTTGTATAAAAAAGGATTTAATGCTTACATTTAATACAATTAAGCAAATATCTTTCATTATTTTAAAACAACCCAATAATGTAAAATATTTTTTTGATTTTTTTCACTTCAAATCGGCGCTTATTCAAGCAAATTGAATTCAAAGCACAAAAAAGCCCACTGACAACGGCCAGCGGGCGGCTACTTTGCCGAGGCGTTCGTCAGATAAAGTGCTTGTCCTTGCGCGCCTTCACCTCGGCCACAAACTCCTTGACGCGCTGTTCCTGGTCTTTCTGGCAAATCATGACCACGTTGTCGTATTCGGCCACGATGTAGTTGTCGAGCCCCTGCACGACGATGAGCTTGTCGCCCGACGCCTTGACGATGCAATTCTGGGTATCGTAGAGCATGGCGTCGGCGTCCACGACGTTGCCGTGCACGTCTTTGCGGGCCGATATTTCGTAGAGCGACTTCCAGGTGCCCAGGTCTGACCAG
>DAIRSZ010000073.1:0-10342 GCA_036804165.1 Catalimonadaceae bacterium
CGACGGATAGTGGAGCGTATCGGCGCCCACTGCACCGCCCGCGTTGCGGCCCGTGCGGGCATCGTCGGACTGGCCCAGCACCACGTCGGGTGCGCACTGGTCGGCCTCGTGGGCGCGGCGCCAGACGAAGACCCGGTTTTGGGCCGTGTCCGACACAAACAACCGACCGCCCGCCAGCCATACGCCCCGGGGCGCCAGCAAGGGGTGGTCGGCACTGCCCCGAATCTGACGGGCGGCCGCTAGCCAAGGAGGGGTGAGCACAGACATGGCAGCCACCTTAGCAAATGCGGGGTAACTGTTCGCCGGGCAGCAAATTGACTACGCGCCGCCCCCCGATGCCGCTAGTGGCCACCACCTTGCGCGGGTGGTCGGCCACCACTTCGCCGATGAGGGCGGCGGCCTCGCTGCCCGGCATCTGGCGCAGCATGGCCACGCACGCCTCGGCAATATCAGCCTCGACGAAAGCCACGAAAACGCCCTCGTTGGCCACGTAGAGGGGGTCTAGCCCCAGCATCTCGCAGGCCGAGGCCACGGCCTCGCGCACGGGCACGGCCGCGCTGCGCAGGGCAAAGCCCAGGTCGGTGCGGTCGGCAATCTCGTTGAGCACCGACGCCACGCCGCCCCGGGTGGCGTCGCGCAGCAGGCAAATGCCCGCCCCGAAGGCGTCGAGCAGGGCCGCCACGTGCGCGTGCAACGGGCGGCTGTCGCTCTGCAAATCGGCCTCGAACCGCAGCCCTTCGCGTTCGGACATGATCGTGACGCCGTGCGTAGCCACGTAATGGCTGACCAGGATTCGCTGGCCGGGCCGCAACCGCACGGGCGAAAGCTGCGCCCGGGGGTGCACCGTCCCGATGCCCGTGGTGTTGATGAACATCCGGTCGCCTTTGCCTTTTTCGACCACCTTGGTATCGCCCGTCACAATTTGCACTCCCGTCGCCTCGGCGGCTTGCTTGATGCTCAGCAGTATTTCCCAGAAATCGGTCATGGGCAGGCCTTCTTCCAGAATGAAGGCCAGCGACAGGTAGCGCGGCGTGGCGCCGCACATGGCCAGGTCGTTGACGGTGCCGTGAACGGCTAGGCTGCCAATGTCTCCTCCCGGAAAAAACAGGGGCGAGATCACGAAACTATCCGTCGAAAACGCCAGGGGGCCGTCGAGGGCGAACACCGCGCCGTCGTGCTGCTGGTCGAGTAGGTCGTTGCGCAGCAGGTCGAAGACGCCCTTTTCCAGCAACTGGTGCGTCAGCAGACCGCCGCCGCCGTGGCCGAGCGTGATAAATTCAAAGTCGAGTTTGGGAAGTGGACATTGCAAGCGAACGCTGAGTTTGGACATAAGTCAAAAGTAAAAAAACGGGTGGTAACGATGCCGCCTAGCTGGCGGGCTCGGCCTCGGCAAAGTGGTAATAAGCCGCGCAAGCCCCTTCCGACGACACCATCGGCGCGCCCAACGGGTGCAGGGGCGTACACTTTTTGCCAAAATGCGGACACTCGTGCGGTTTTTTCAGCCCCTTGAGCACTTGTCCGGCGATGCACTCGGCGTTTTCGGCGGCCCGTGTTTGGCCCGTACCAAACTTGCGGTGGGCATCGAAGGCCGCAAAGGCCGGGCGCAGGGCCAAGCCGCTGGCCGGGATCGTGCCAATGCCCCGCCATTCGCGGTCGCTCACCTCAAACACCTCTTCGATCACCCGGCGGGCGTCGGGATTGCCTTCGGGCCGCACCACCCGGCTGTACTGGTTTTCGAGTTGGGCCGTCCCCTTTTCGAGCTGGCGTACCAGCATCAGAATGCCCTGCAACAGGTCCAGCGGCTCGAAGCCCGTCACCACCATCGGCACCCGGTATTTGTCCACCAGTTGGGCGTACGCATCCAGCCCCACGATCGTGCAAACGTGGCCTGCCGCCAGAAACCCTTCCACCTGGCTTTCTTCGTCGTGGATAACGGCCTCCATGGCGGGCGGCACCAGCACCTGCGAGGTGAGGATGCTGTAGTTGCGCAGCCCCATTTTTTGGGCATGGAGCACCGAAAGGGCATTGGCCGGGGCTGTGGTCTCGAAGCCTACGGCAAAGAAGACCACTTCGCGGTCGGGGTTTTGTTGGGCAATCCGGACGGCCTCCAGCGGCGAGTAGAGCGTGCGCACGTCGGCCCCTTCGGCCTTGGCTTCGAGGAGGCTGTAGCGCGAGCCGGGCACGCGCAACATATCGCCGAACGAGCAGAGGATTACGCCTACTTCCCGGGCCAGGGCCACGGCCTCGTCAATCAGGTGCAGGGGCGTCACGCATACCGGGCAGCCCGGCCCGTGGATCATCCGGAGCGAGGCGGGCAACAGGCTCAGAATGCCGTGCTTGACCAGCCCGTGCGTCTGGCCGCCGCACACTTCCATCACCGACCAGGGACGGGTAACGGTTTGGTGAATTTCCTGCACGTAGCGCTCGGCCAGTTGCGGGTCGCGGTATTCGCTGAGGTATTTCATAGCTGAAAAGGTTAGGTAGGGGAAAGCATCCGGGCGGCTGCCGGGTCATTCCATTAGTTCGTCCAACTCGCCAATCTCTTTGAGGTAGGCGAAGGTCTTCTGGGCTTCGGCTTCGTCCACTACGCTGATGGCCACCCCGACGTGGATCAGGACGTAGTCGCCCACCTGGGCGTGGGGTACCATGTCGAGGCAGGCTTCTCGGCGGATACTGCCAAACAACACCTGCGCCATGCGTACGGCTCCGCCGTACTGGGCCTCGATGGCTTCAATTTTTCCGGGAATGGCTAAACACATATCGGTAAATTTTTAGGAGAAAACGGGCCGTGCGGCCGTGTTTTGGGGGTGATAAGTTTTATTGACCACAGCACCGACGTGGTGCCAGGCCCACTGCCCGAGCGAGATGCACTCGTCGTTAGGCGGCAACTGCTCGTGGAAATAGAGCTGATGGGTAGCCGACAACTGTTCCGTCAGCATGTCCACCAGCAATCCGTTCTGAAAGACGCCCCCGCCAAAGGCCAGGTGCGTATGCCCCGTGTGCGCGGCGACGGCTCGTACCAATGCCACCAGCGTGGCGTGGAAGCGCACGGCGATCTCGCCGGCCTCGTGGCCCTGCACCCGGTCGCGAACCACCGCCGCGAACACGTGCGCAGCCGTGGGCAAACCCGGCTGCCAATGGGCGGGCAAATAATTGGGTACATCTGCCCAGCCGTGCGTGGCGGCGTAGCGCAGGGCCAGTTGCTCTACAAATAATGCGGCCTCGCCCTCGTAGCTGCTCGTGGCCGGAAAGCCCAGCACAAAGGCCACGGCATCGAACCAGCGCCCTACGGAGGTGGTGCGCCGCGTGGTTTGCTGCCGGAGGGTCGCGTAGTTTTCCCATTCTGGCGCCGTGAAGTGCGGGCGGAGCCAGGCCATCGTCGCCTCCGTACTCAGGGCCAGGGCCGAAAGGCGGGGCGCACGTGCCATTTGGTCGCCGGGAAGTTGCGGATATTCCCCCACGTGGGCCACGCGCGTGGTGCGCCCTGCTGCATAATCGAAAAATTCACCGCCCCAGAAGTGTCCGTCCGGCCCCAGCCCGGTGCCGTCCCAGATTACCCCGAGCACGGGCGCAGGCGTATCGAGCAAATCGTGTTCGGCCAGTACGGCCAGCAGGTGGGCTTCGTGGTGCGGCACGGCGTGCGCGGGAACTCCTTGGGCCTCGGCCCACACCGAAGTGGGATATTGCGGGTGCAAGTCGCGCAGTACGCAGTCGGGCTGGAGGCGCAACAGGTCGCACAGCCGGGCCAGCACCGCCTCGTAGCGTTGCTGGACATCGAAATCGGCGGTATCACCCAAATACTGACTCACGTACAACTGACCTTGCTGCCAGATGGTGAACGTGCTCTTAAGCATGGCACCCACAGCCAGGCCGCTGCCCTCCGGACGTAGGGAGCTGAAGAAGGCCGGGGCCAGTCCTCGCCCCCGGCGCAGCCAGATGGGCCGCTCCCCCATCGGGCTCAGTTGCAGCACCGAGTCGTCTTGCGGGAAGGTGATCTCCCGGTTGTGGTCGAGGATCAGGTCGGCCAGTTCGCCGATTTCGGCGGCCGTGCGGGCAATGGGCTGTCCCGAGCGGTTGCCGCTGGTGGCCACCAGCGGGCCGCCAAAGCCCTCGGCGAGCAGCAGCAGCAGCGGTGCCGAGGGCAGCATCGCCCCGAGGCAATCCAACCCCGGCGCAACGGACTCGGCCACCACGCACGCCCCGGGACGCCGGGGCAGCAATACAATTGGCGCAATGGGATCAGTGAGCCACCGCTCAGCGGCGGGGGTCACCACCAGGTCGCGCCGAACGGCGGCCACCTCGGGGTAGAGCAGGGCAAAAGGCTTGCGCGGACGCTGCTTGCGCCGCCGCAGTTCAGCCACTGCCGTCGCCCGACGGGCATCGGTCAGCAGCACAAAGCCGCCCACGCCCTTGACGGCCACCACACCCCCCGCCCGGAGCGTAGTCAGCGCCGTGTTCACAGGATCGGTGGCCAGCGCCGTACCGTCAGGACGGAGGGCCCGCAAGCTGACGCCGCAATCGGCGCAGGAATTGGTCTGGGAATGATAGCGGCGATCGCCCACGTCGGCGTACTCGGCGGCGCAAAGGGCGCAGGGCGCGAAGGGCGCCATGGTGGTGCGGTCGCGGTCGTAGGGCAAGGCCGTAAGAACCGAGTAGCGGGGGCCGCACTGGGTGCAGGTGATAAAGGCGTAGCCGTGCCGCCGATTGGGCGGGTCTTGCAATTCGCGGCGGCAATCCGCACAAACGGCAAAATCGGGGCTGATGAACAGCGTGGGCGTACCCGCTTGCGCGCTGTCGGCAATCCGGAAATCAGCAAAATGGGCCGGGGCCACCGTTCGGCAGTCGTGATGAACGATGCGGGCCCGGGGCGGCGCCTCCTCGCGCACCCGGTCGTAGAAAGTGGCGGCCGTAGCGGCATCGGCCCGAAAGACAATTTCGACGCCCGCCACCGTATTGCTCACCCACCCGGTCAGCCCCATCTGGGTAGCCAACTGGTACACAAAAGGCCGAAAACCGACCCCTTGCACCTGACCTTGCAAGTGGATGAGGTACGTCTTCATCAGGATTCGACGGCGAGGGCGGCTTTTTTCTGTTGTACTTTTTCAACCAGCCAGTCGCACCAGGCCGCCAGCCCTTCGCCGTTGGTGGACGACACGGTCAGCACCTCGATCTCGGGATTGACCGAGCGGGCATCTTCCGTGACGGCCTCCATCGAAAAGGGGACGTAGGGCAGCAAATCAGCCTTCGAGATCACCATCAGTTCGCTGGTCAGGAACATGCGCGGATACTTGCGGGGCTTGTCGTCGCCTTCGGTGGTCGAGATGAGCGTGACGCGGTAGTCTTCGCCCAGGTCGAAGGCCGCCGGGCACACCAGGTTGCCCACGTTCTCGACGATCAGCAACTCGACCCCTTCGAGTTGGATGTGGTCGAGGGCTTGCTGCACCATCTGCGCTTCGAGGTGACAGACGCCATTGGTGACAATCTGCAGCGAGTCAATGCCCGCTTCGCGGAGGCGGATGGCGTCGCGCTCGGTTTCGAGGTCACCCACCAGCACGGCCATCCGGAGCCGATCGCCCAGATGGCGGGCGGTGGCTTGCAACAGCGTCGTCTTGCCGCTACCCGCCGACGAAGTAATGTTGACAAGCAGCGTGCCCTGCGCCCGCATCCGGTCGCGGATGGCGCGGGCCACAAAGTCGTTGGCCTTGAGCAGGCTGAGCGTGGTGTTTTCGCACTGAATGGCCCCTACGGGCTGGCGGTTCGATTTGGCAAATCTTTCTACCATGGTGTTTTTCTTTTTGGAATGAATAATTATGACGCCGTCGGCGATTGGGTTTCGATGCGGCTAATGAGCAATTCGTTGCCCTGCACAATGTGGCTGCACGGCCGCTGACAATGGCCGCACACAAAGCGCATCTGCACCACTTCGGTGGTTTGGTCGCAAACCGGACACCGGATCATCGTCGGCAGCACTTCGATGTGCAAACGCAACGTCCGCGCGGCAAATTCGCTGTTTACCACCGCCTCGAAGGCGCTTTGCAACAGCACCGGCTCAACGCCCGACAGTTGCCCCACGCGCAGGTGGATGTCGGTCAGGTGCGCGTACTCCTCGGCCGAAAGGCTGTCTTCCAGCGTACGGAACGTGCTGCGGATCAGGGAAATTTCGTGCATGGCTACTCCTCCGTCAGTACTTCCCGCAGCACTTGCAAGCGGGCCAAGTGGCCATCGGCTTCGGCGTGCAGGGTGGGGTCGGTCACCAGGCTTTTCACTTCGAGGGCTTTTCGCTGCATATCCTCCCAGCGGGCCATTTTCTGGCTGAGGTCTGCATGCGTTTCATCCTGCGCCCAAAACCACTGCGCCTCCAGATAATTGAGCAGGGTCAGGGCCCGCTCGACGGGCAGATCGCCTCCCCGGATTTCGAGGGCTTCGGTATAGAGGGCGATGGCCCGCCCGTAGTTGTCTTCGCGCAAGCCCGTCGGAAATTTGGTCATGGCGTTGGCGTAGTTATTGGCAATGGCGGCATAGGCATAGGGATGCGCCGCGCGCGCGTAATAGGCCATAGCTTCCTGAAACGACCGTGCCGACAACGCGGCCCAGATCTGCCGCTTTTTGTGTTCGTCGGGCATTTCGGCATACACCATACCCAATTGATGGTGAATTTCGGCGAAGGTATCGGGGGCGGCCTCCTTTGTAAATACCTTGAGTGCTTCCTGGTAAGCTTGCAAGGCGGCGCGGTAGAACTGCGGCGCCGATTCTTTGGCCCAGGCACTAAGCAGTTGCCCTTTTCGATATTGGGCTTCGCCCACCAACTCGGCGACATCTTCGCGCTCGAGGTGCTGGAGGGCCCGCGTGAGGTAGCCCAGGGCTTCGCTGTAGCTTTTTTCTTTGTGGGCCACATCAGCGGCCACCAGCAACAGCCGACCTACTTCCAGGTCTTGCCGGTGGTGCGTCAGTTCCGTGACCAGTTCGTTGAGCAGGGCCTTCAGGCGGGCGACATCCGCCGGGTCGGGGCTCAGGTCGAGTTGTTCGTGCCAAGCCTGGGCCAGCAAAGTGCGCAGCACCGTACGCGCCACCGCCGAGCCTTCGGGGCAGGCCGTCAGCAACGCGGCGGCCTGGGCGGGCTGCCCGGCGTCGAGCCAGAGCGTGGCCCAGTGGCGGGTGGTGAAGGCCTGCCGATCCGCGTCGGGCGCCTGTTGGGCAGCCTCCCGGTACAGCGTATCCAGTTCGGACAAGGCAGTATCGGCTACCGCCGAACCGTAGTGCGTGGCGATGGCCCGGTTGTGGGCAACGCGGTAGGGCGACGCGTCGGCCGTTGGCGCGTCGGAGGGCGTGAGGCCGTCGTACTGCAAGGCGTAGGCCGCAGCAAAAGCTTGGTACAGCGGATGGCCGTCGCCCAGGTGCTGGGCGGCCATCGCCAGGTTGCCCAGCTTGCCGTACACGGCGCCCAGCAGGTGGGCTTCGTCGAAGGGCAGGGCGTCGGGCAGCAGGTAGGGAGGCAAAGCATTCTGCCAGTCGAGGGGGAAGAGGATTTGCTGGGCCTCCACCCGCAGGTGCCAGCCCGACGTGAAGGCGGGCTGCTGGTCGGCGTCGGCCACGGTGACTAGTTCGCCGAGGCGCGCCGGGCGGGCGATGATGGCCCGCACTTTTTCGATCGTGTCAGTTGTGGCAAATATGGAAAGCATGGCAGTTGACTTGTTGGGTGCCCCGCGCGTCGCGCTGGATGCCCCGCTGAAAAATGCGGGCAAACTGGTCGGCTTGGCGTTGGGTAGAGTAGGTGCCCAGTCGCCGGATGCGAAATTGCAGCGGACATTGGGGCTGAATAAAGATCATGGCAATGGCCCACCGTCCCCGCCACGCCGAAAGGCGGTACTGGACGGCCGCATCGTGCAGCCACGGCGCCGAGGTCAGTATCCAGAGGTCGGCGGCCTGGCCTTGGCACTCCGGCTGAATAAATTGGGGCACGTGGCTCATGGGCATAACGGTTCGGGTGAGCGGTTCAGGCCAGGGTGATGCGTAGCATTTTTCCCTGCTGTTGCACTTCGTAGGGCAAGGGTCGGTCGGCTTCGTCGAGTTCGTGGTCAATCAGGATTTCGTGCAGGGCCAGGCTTTTGTCGCCCTGCGCATTGCGCGCCTTGAGCATGTGTTGGCTGGCCTTGTGCATTTTGCCAAACCAGGCTTGCGCCACCGAGGCCACCAGCAGCGTCTGCCGTTCCGGATAGTAGGTCACGTAGGCGTGCGAAGCATCTTCCAGCACCTCTTTTACCAGGGACTGATCCATCAGCAGGTGCGAAGCTTTGAGCTGAATCATGGCGCTTGCAGGTCTTGGATGATCAGTTCTACTACCCGGTCGCCAGCGGCCTGTACGTCGGCGCTGAGTTCCATTTCCAGCCGGGTATTTTCGATGGCAATCAGGTACACCTGAATATCGGCCGGATAGGCCTCTCCCAAAATCTTCTTGGCGTACGAAAGGGCCTGGTCCCACTTGATGCTGTGGAGGAACACGAGCGGGTCGTTTTGCGGGGCGCTTTCTACCTCGTGGGCCGGCACCTTGAAGAGCGTCCCGACGGGCTCGCCCGAGTTGACCACGCCGTCCACGAGCAGCAGTCGCTGTTGTCCCTGCAACTCGAAAAGCACCTCAAAGGCCGAAGTGCCCATGTCGAGCAGGCGCAAGTTTTCGGTGGAGCCAAGGCGCTGCTTGAGGGTTTCTATGACGTAAATGCCCACGGCGTCGTCGCTGCGGACGGGATTACCAAAGCCCATTACGGCCGTCGGCACGGGGATACGGAGGGTGTCGGTGGTGTTCATGACGGGAAATAAAAGCAGTTGCCCGCCCTCTTGCCGAAATCGGAAGGAGGGCAGGCCTGCTCAGGGATTTGGATCAATCAGAGCTTAAACTGCGAGAGCTTTTTGCCCGTCTTGGCGTCGTGGGCGTGCACGGTGCAGACCAGGCAAGAATCGAACGAGCGGGCCACCATACCTACCTCCACCGGGTCGTGGGCGTCCTCAATCTCGATGCCACGCAGGGCCGCTTCG
Source organism: Catalimonadaceae bacterium (assembly GCA_036804165.1). Lineage (GTDB taxonomy): Bacteria > Bacteroidota > Bacteroidia > Cytophagales > Flexibacteraceae > DAIMZG01. The sequence goes on from DAIRSZ010000073.1 coordinate 9,031, forward strand.
AGCGGGCCGGGGTTGCCGTCGTCGTCCTGCGGGCCGAGGTTGACCGTGCTGGGGGCAATGACCTGGTAATTTTTGATCACGCCGTCTTCGATCTCAATCCAGTGGGCCAGCGCCCCGCGGGCTGCTTCGGTGGCCCCAAAGCCTTTGCCGTCGCGCTCGGTGGGCTTGATGTAAAACTCGTCGTCGAGGCGCACTTCGCCCAACCACTGGTTGATCATCTCGTAGATGCGCGGGGCTTCGTGCATGCGGGCCAGCGTCCGCGTAAAGATGCTCGGCCCCTTGACGCGCATGATGTCGGCAAAGAGCGGATCCTGAAACTGGTGCGACAGGTTGGCCGGGTTGGCATTCATGATCACGCGCGACAGCGGGCCCGCTTCGGCCACTTGGCCCATGTAGCGGGGTGCCTTCGACCACGAATATTTGCTGTCGAAGTCGGTTTGCTCCAGGTTTTGCGAGGGCACGGGCGTGGGCAGGGGCTGTTCCCAGGGGTGAGCCGCGGGCACGTCTTCAAACCAGGTGTGCTTGACGTGCTCAAAGATCTCGCGGTGGTCGAAGGTGTGATAGTTTTGGCCGTCGTAGTAGCCGCTCGACGAGATGAGCGCCTGGTTGCGGCCTTCGATGGTGGGGTAGCGATAGAGGTCTTTGTGCAGGTAGGTGCCGTAGGCCAAATAGCGGCCCACGCCCTGTCCGAACTTGTCGAGCCCAAAGGCCAGGCTGGCGCGGATAAACAAACCTAGGTCGCTATTGTGCTGCGACTCGTTTTCGTCCACCCAGGCCATCAGGTCGTCCCAGGTTTTGATCTGGAGGTAACGCTCGATCGAGCAGCCCAGCCAGACCGTTTCGAGCCAGTCGTTGCGGAAGCGGTTCATGATGGCGTGCGCCCGCGTGATGTCCTTGAGCGTCGGCGCGCACATGACGCCGCCGGGCACCATGTAGCTGGAGTGGGGCCACTGCCCCCCGAAGAGGGCGTACACCTCCACGGGCCGACCGCTGGCCGTGACACCCTTCTGAAACGAAGTACCCACGTAGGCCGCAAAGCGCTTGGTGACTTCTTCGTAGAGGGGCTGGTTGGCAAACTTCTTATTGGCAAAGTCGGTGGCGAAAATGGCGTAGAACCAGCGCGGAATGCTCTGCATGGTCTCGGTGGCCTGGCCGATGGCCCGCAGCAGCAGCGCGTTGGGGGGCAAGGTGGTGCGCCAGGCCGTGTCGAGGGCCGAAGAGGCCGAATAGAGGTGCGAGCCGCCGCAGATGCCGCAGATGCGCGGCGTGACGATCAGCCCCGACTGCGGGTCTTTGCCCTCCATAATTTTCT
>DAIRSZ010000074.1:0-10331 GCA_036804165.1 Catalimonadaceae bacterium
AGACCTGATCCTGGCCGAGGTGAACGTAAAGCGGGTAGAATACCTCGACGATGCCCAGGGCGTGCTGGTCAAGAAAATCAAGCCCAACTTCCGGCGGCTGGGCAAGCAGTTTGGCAAGCAGATGAAGGCCTTGGCTGAGCAGGTAGGCCGGTTTTCGCAGGCCGATATCGGTGCCCTGGAGCGTACGGGGACCACGGTCTTGACGCTCGACGGGCAGGCGCACACCCTCGACCGCGACGATTTCGAGATCACCTCGGAGGACATTCCGGGCTGGTCAGTAGCCAGCGAAGAAGGCCTGACGGTGGCCCTCGACGTGACCATCACCGACGCGCTGCGGCAGGAAGGGATTGCCCGCGACCTGGTCAACCGGGTGCAAAACCTGCGCAAAGACATGGGTTTGGAGGTGCAGGACAAAATTCGCCTCGACGTCGAGCGCCCCGACGCGCTGGTTGAGGCCGCCTTGGTGGCCAACCGCGAATACATTTGTACCGAAACCCAGGCCCTCGAACTCAACCTGCTCGACGAAGTAGAAGGCGCGCAGGTCGTCGAGCTGGACGACTTCGTGCTGGCCGTCAAGATTGAACGCACGGCGTAGCTACGGCCGGAAGTCCATGACGTGAAACATCCACACAACGAGGGTGTGGTTGACCACTTGCTGGTCGCCCGCCGGGAGCTGCACAAAGCGGTGCATATAGCCTGTCTGCACCTGCAAGCCCCGACGGCGCGCCCCGATGGCGACCGTGAAGCGGTTTTGATCGAGCTGATTATAGACAATCTCGCGTCCAGCGTTGAGCAGCACCTCGTTGGAAATAGCAGCGAAGGGCACCACGTCTTGTGTGAAGGTCCACTGCGGAAAGTCGCGCCGAAATTGCGTCAGCAGGCGGATTCGGTGGTTGAAGCCGTAGCCCGGCAGTAGTTCGCCCTGGGCAATCCGGCGACGAAAGCGGGCGTCGTAGCGCAGCCGAAAGAGCCAGTGCCAGTCGCCCAGCAGGGGGGCGGTGGCCACCACCTGCCCCCAGGGACGGTGCTCGGGCCGTTTGAGGTCACGCGTAAGGCCCGCGGGCAGGCCCAGGTAGGCGTAGCCCCCTGTCAGGCTGATACGTTCGCGGTGGTGGAGCGTCAGGCCTGTGCGCAGTACGTAGAAACCCTGCGGCACGAAGTGGAAGTCGTTCCAGAGCGAAAAGCGGTCGGTAAGGCGCTGCGAAGTCAGGTAGCCCAGCCAAAGTTGGGACTGATGCGCCACGGCCGCTGTGGGCACCTGCGCCGCGGCCGTGCCGAGCGGGGCGGCCAGCAGGCAGAGCCAGTACCAAAATTGCCGATTGCTCATGGGCGTGTGGATGGCAAAACAGGCGATCATTTTTCGTACGAACCAAAAAAACCGAATTGCTGCGCCCGTCCGGTCGCGTTGTCCAACAGGGGACACCAGGCCCTAGCCCCCCTCAGGCAATCACCTTGGCCCGCTGCGGGGGCTGGCTGCGGTCGAAGAGGTAGCGGTAGGTCACGTGTACTTTGCCCACCGTGCCGCCCACCTCCTCGGCTACGCGCATCATCCGCGGGTTGAAGTCGCCGATCCAGTTCATCTCGAACTCGTCGTAGCGGCGGTTGCTCACCTGCACCACGTCGGCGGCCGCCGTCACGATGGCCGCCTCTACGCCCTTGCCCTGGTGGTCGGGCACAATGCCGAACACCACCCCGAACATTTTGCGGCAAGCGCCGCGCCAGCGGTACCAGACAAACTTGGCCTTGCCCCAGGCGTCGAGGCGGCCGTTGACGTACCTGAAAAGTTGGTTGAGCTCGGGCAGCATCACGAAGAAGCCCACGGGCTGGTCGTCGTAGTAGGCAAACCAGACGATCTTCTCGTCGAGGACGGGCTTCATCTGCTGCATCAGCAGCAGGGCCTGGGCTTTGGGCATCTTGCCCACGCCGTCGTGCTTCACCCACGCCTGGTTGTAGATGGTGCGAAAGTCTTCGGCAAAGGCGGGCAACTGATCTTTGCGGATGTGCCGAAACTCGTAGCGCGGGTTCTTGCGGATGCGCTCGGCCTTTTCCCACACGCGGGGCTTGAGGGGGTCCATCACGCCCCGGCGGTACGTGAACTGCCGGAAGTATTCGGTAAAGCCGTAGGCTTCGAAGAAGGCCTGGTAGTACGGAAAGTGGTAGAACATGCCGTAGTTGGGCGGCGTGAAGCCTTTGACGAGCAAGCCCCACCACCGTTCGCGTGTGCCAAAATTGACGGGGCCGTCCATGGCCGCCATGCCGCGCTCGGCCAGCCATTCGCGGCAGGTATCAAAGAGGACAAAGGCCGCTTGCTGGTCGTCCACGCACTCGAAAAAGCCCATGCCGCCCGTGGGCTGCTCGAATTTGTTGGCCTGTTTGCGGTCAATAAAGGCCGCCACCCGGCCCAGGGTTTGGCCTTGTTCGTCCACTAGCAACCAGCGGGTGCATTCGCCGTGGCGAAAAAATTTATTTTTTTTCGGATCGAAAACGGCTTCGATGTCTTTGTCGAGGGGTCGAATCCAGTGCGGGTCTTGTCGGTAGAGGCGGGCCGGAAAAGCCAGAAACTCGCGAATCAACGCCCGATCCTGCCCTATTTCGCGTATGAGCATGGGTGCTTTTCGGACAAAATTATCAGAACCGCGCCAGATGACAACCTTTGCGCCGTGGCTCAGGTCGAGAAGAACAGGCAACGCCCTTTTTCGTTATCAACTCGATAAACCGTCGGTTTTTTTATCTTTGGTGTTGTGCGGCCTGTGCGCCGTCCGGCTGTCTATGCTATGAACGTTTCCCACTTTCGCCAACAGACGCTCCAGACCATCGTGGCCGAAAATCCCCTGCGGGCGGCCGCGCTCGACAACTTCGGCATTGCCTTCTACGAACACCCCCAACGAACGCTGGCCGACGCCTGCGCCCGGCGGTGCGTCAATGTCGAAACCGTGGTGCGCCGCATGCAGCGCGTGCCCACCGCCCCCGTGGTGCCGCCAGCCGAATTGCGCCACGCTACCTTGCCGACGCTCATCACCTATTTGCAGGAGGTACACCGCGTGTTCATCCGCGAAAAGCTGCCCTACATGCTGCGCCTCACCGAGCACCTCGACGTGCGCAAGTTCGACGAACCCCAGCTCGGACAAGACCTCAAGACGGTGCTGCCCATGTTCGTGCAGGATTTTGTGCAACACATTCTCGAAGAAGAAGCCACCCTTTTTGCGTACATCCGGCGGCTGGTGCACGCCCAGATCCGCCCCGTGCACCTGGCCCGCCTCTACTACGACCTCGAACAACACTCCATGCAGGCTTTTGCCACCCACCACGCCGAAGAAGACGACGAGATGCAGGGCATCCGGGAACTAACCAGCAACTACGGCGTGGCCCCCGATACCGACCTGCACGTACGCGTAGTCTATGCGGAATTGCAACGGTTCGAGGCCGAACTCAGCCTGCACGCCGCCGTCGAAAACGACCTGCTCTTCCCCCGGGCCGTCGCCCTCGAAGCCGAAGTGCGCGACCTGCTGCGCGTGCGGGCAGCCCTGCAATGAGCACCCCCGCCCCCGGTCGGTTGCTGGCCCTCGACTACGGCCTCAAGCGCGTGGGGGTGGCCGTCACCGACGTGGGCCAGCTCATTGCCTCCCCCCTCGACACCGTGTCGGCCCACGGACTGCTCGACTTCCTCCGGCAGTACCTCAGCCGCGAACCCGTAGCCGCCTTTGTGGTGGGCATGCCCCGTCGCCTCGACAGCACCCCGACGGATACTACCCCGCACGTAGTAGGCCTGGTCAAGCGCCTGCAGCGCACCTTCCCCGATGTACCCGTGCACACCGTGGACGAGCGCTTCACGACCGTGATGGCCACGGCGGCCATTCGCGCTTCGGGGGCAAAGCGCAAAGCCCGGCAAAACAAAGCCACGGTGGACAAAGTGAGCGCGGCCATCATTTTGCAGTCTTACCTGGCGCAACGAACCTATCGGTAAGCACACGCTTGCGGGCTGGCGGCAAATACCTAATTTTGCTTTTCCCGAATCTCCCTGCCCCCGAGGGCATTTTTACTTTATGATCTATCCGATTGTAGCCTACGGCGACCCGGTGCTCAAGCAGCGGGCGCGTGAAATTGACCACGACTTTCCAGATTTGCGCCAATTGGCCGACGATATGTTCGAAACCATGTACGCCTCCAGCGGGGTGGGGCTGGCGGGTCCGCAGATCGGCAAAGACCTGCGCATTTTTGTGGTGGATGCCGAGCCGATGGACGAAGAAAAGCTCAAAGGCTTCAAAAAAGTGTTCATCAACCCCCAAATGCTGGAGGAGTTGGGTACGCCGTGGCCCTACGAAGAGGGCTGCCTGAGCATTCCGGGCATTCGCGAAGACGTCAGCCGTCCCGGGCACATCCGCATTCGCTACCGCGACCTGGACTGGCAACTGCACGAAGAAACCTACGACGGCATGGCTGCCCGCGTCATCCAGCACGAATACGATCACCTGGAAGGCCGCTTGTTTACCGACCACCTGTCGGCTTTTCGGCGGCGATTGCTGCGGGGCAAGTTGCAAGACATCAGCCGGGGCCGGGTGGACGTGGACTACCGGATGCGCTTTCCCAAACGTTAGACCGCCGCAATGAAAAAGGGCAGACACCGCAGCGCACTTGCTAGGGTGTTTGCCCTTTCGGGAGAATAAAGGCCTTCGGTCAGGCCGCGTGGGTGGCTGTCAGTTGGGTGCGAAACAGGCGATCGAAAAACACCTTCGACTTCAGCCAGGTCTCTTCGTTGAGCGAGTAGGACACCCGGGGGCCGTCGCTCTTGCCCAGAATCAGGCCGACGGACTTCAATTCCTTGAGGTGCTGCGACACGGTGGACTGCGAAAGGGGCAGAAGTTCCACGATGTCGCCGCACAGGCAGTCACGCTTTTCAATCAGAATCTTGATGATCGCAATACGAGCCGGGTGGCTGAGGGCCTTGGCGAGGGCTGCCGTAGTGGTTTCTTCGTAATCGAACTGGTTCTTCTTGGTATAGGCCATAGTTAAAATCGTTCAGCAATAAGTTCAAAAAATGTATGAATGTAGGGTAAAGTTAGAAATCAGCGGGAGGAGTTCACACATCGTTCACATTAAATTAACGCTGAAATAACTTTTAGCGATTTATCCTTTCTTGCGCGCTGAGGGGACGGTGGCGTGTTACTGCTCAAGTAAACGTACCTTCTCAGGCCTTATTACAGAAAATGACGCCCAAACCTGATAAACCCACCAATTTTTTTACGCAACACCGGGCCTCGGCCCAACAAGCGGCCCAGTACCATCGCCAGCACTGGCAGCGCCTTTCATTGGCCCGATTGGTGGCTTTTGCGCTAACCGTCGTGCTTATATTCTATTTCGTCAATGAACGAAATGTGATGGCGGCGCTGGTATCGCTGGTGTTGGGAGTAGGCATCTTCGCCGCGCTGCTGGTGGCTTTTCAGCGGCAATATGCCGCTTTTCGCCGCGCCGAAAAGTTGACCCACCTCCACGACGAAGAACTTGATCGCCTGGCGCATCGCTTCGAGCACCTGCCCGACGGCGCCCGTTTTGCCAGCGTCGAACACCCCTACGCTGCCGACCTCGACCTGTTTGGCCGCCACTCGCTCTACCAATACCTACGGCGCACGGCCACGCCCGAGGGCGACGACGTGCTGGCCGAGTGGCTCTTGTACCCCGTGTTGGCCGACGTAGCGACCCGGCAAGCCACCGTGCGCACCCTGGCGGCCGATCCGGCTTGGGGGCAAGGTTGGGTGGTGCAGGCTCGGCTGGCCGTCGCCACGGCCCTGCCCACGGCCTGGCCCGCGGTGCCTCGCCACACCTCAGAGCGCGGGGGCTGGGTCTGGCTGACGCGCATGTCGCCCGTGCTGGCCCTGGCCGCGCTCGGGTGGTGGCTCGTGGGCGGGCCGATCTACCCCTTGCTGGTGCTGGTGCTGGTGCACGGAACGTTGCTGTCGCGGCTGGTGCCCGTGATGGGGCAAGTGGGCCAGTCGGGCGGTTTACGTGCCCAGTCGCTGGGCGTGTACGCCGACCTGTTGGGACGCATCGAGAGAACAAACTTTCCGGATATGCAGTGGGGGCAATGGCAGCAAACCCTCCGTACGCCTCAGCCCGCTAGCGCGGCCATTGACCAGTTGCGGAGGATCGTGCGCTTTTTCGACGCCCGCGCTAACCTGTTCTACGGATTGGCCAATGTGTTGCTGCTGCTCGACTTTCGTACCCTGGCTCGTTACCGGACGTGGGAAGACCGTTACGCCGGGCTGGTGCCGCAGTGGCGGCGCGTGCTCGGCGAGGTGGACGCCACGCTCAGCCTGGCCGCTACGGCCTTTGCCCACCCTGATTGGGTCTATCCGACGCTGACCGATGACGGCGCGTGGCGTATGGCGGGTCAGGGGCTGGCGCACCCTTTGCTGCCCAAAACCGAACGCGTGGCCAACGACTGGCACCTAGCGGGCCGGGGGCGGGCAGTGGTCATCACTGGCGCTAACATGTCGGGCAAAAGTACGTTTTTGCGGACGCTGGGCATCAACGTGGTGCTGGCCCAGATGGGCGCGCCCGTGTGCGCCGAGGCCTTGGTGCTGGCGCCCGTACGCCTCTTTACCAGCATGCGCTCGCAAGACTCGCTCCAGGCGCACATTTCTTCTTTCTACGCCGAGCTGCGCCGCATTCGGCAGTTGCTTGATCTGCTGGTGCAGCCCGGCCCGCCGGTTTTCTACGTGCTCGACGAACTGCTCAAGGGCACCAACTCGGCCGATCGCTACCGGGGGGCCGTGGCCCTGGTGCGGCAGTTGCAAGCCCTCGGCACCACGGGGATCGTCTCGACCCACGACCTCGAACTGGGCCAATTGGCCGATGCGGACCCAGAGGGCATCGTCAACTACAGTTTCAACAGCACGGTGGTCGGCAGCGAGATCCGCTTCGACTACCGCCTGACGCCCGGCGTGTGCCGGAGTTTCAACGCCGTGCCGCTGATGCGCCAGATGGGCATCGCCATCCCCGAAGGGATCGAGACGCCGCTTCCGCCCCGGGCCTAGCTTCCGCTGCGCTCGGTGGCCCGGGTGCGGGTGGGCGGCACCTCCCAGATGGTGAGGCTGTAGGGCGGCAACGTGCCCGATACAGCGTCTGGGTGTGTAGCGTGGCGCAGGGTGGCGTCCGGCCCTGCTCGGTAGGGCAACGAGGCACCGCTCAGGTTGTGGACTACCAGCAGCTCCTGACCGGGCACGGCGCGCCGAAAGGCCAGCAGCCGCGCGTCGGGCACCATCTCGGGCGTGGTGGCCCCGCCCGTGAGGGCTGCGCTCTGGCGGCGCCAGCCAATCAGGCGGCGGTAATGGTGGTAGAGGGAGGTGGTGTCGTCGCGCTGCTCGGCCAGGGAGCGCATCTGGCCGGGCAGGGCGTGCTGCGGGGCGATCCAGCGGGCGTAGGGGCTTTGGGTGGTGTCGCTCGTCCAGAGAAAAGGCTCCCGGATTTGCGGGTCGGGCTTGCGGCCGGGCATACCCAGCTCTTCGCCGTAGTAGAGGTACGGCGCGCCAGGCAAGGTCAGCAGCAGGTTGGCCGCCGTGCGCAGTTGACCGGGGTGGCCGTTCAGTTCGCTGGCCACGCGCGTCTGGTCGTGGTTGGTCAGGAAGGTGGCATCCACAAAGGCCGGGTTGGCGGCCTGGTAGGCCGTGCGGATGCGCAGCAATTCGGCCAGCAGGCCGTTGTCGCGCTCTTGCCGCGCGGCGTCCACCATCCGATAGCCCAGGGCAAAATTGAACAGGGCGGGCAGCCCCTCCAGGTAGGGCGCCACCACGTCGGTGTCTTCGTCCCAGACTTCCCCTACCAAATACACGTCGGGCTTGACGCGGCGCATCTCCTCCCGAAATTCCACCCAGAAGGCGTGCGATTTTTTGGCTTCGGCTTCCGGATAGATGTGACGGGCGGCATCGAGGCGAAAGCCGTCCACGCCCATTTCTTCGAGCCAGTAGCGGCCAATTTTATAGACTTCACGGCGAACGGCGGGGTGGTCGTAGTTGAGATCGGGCATGTTGCGGGAGAAATAGCCGTAGTATCGCTCATCGCCAATGGTCGAATTGTGCCATTGAACGGTACCTTCCGAATCGGCTGAGCCTTCTTTGGTTTCACCCAGTCGGGCGATGGTGCTATCGTCGGCCCAGACATAGTAGGGACGCAGGGAGCTTTGGGGCGACTGTCGGGCCTCTTGGAACCAAGGGTGCTGCGCACTGGAGTGGTTGAGCACCAGGTCAATCACTACGCGCAGGCCCCGCTGGTGCGCAGCGTCCACGAAGGCCCGAAAATCCTCTTTGGTGCCGTATTCGGGGTCAATGCCGTAGTAGTCCACCACGTCGTATTTGTGGTAAGAAGGCGAGGGCGAAACGGGCATCAGCCAGAGGGCCTGCACGCCCAGGTCGGCCAGGTAGTCTAGCTGCATGGTCAGGCCGGGCAAATCGCCGATGCCGTCGCCGTCGCTGTCGGCAAAGGCCCGCACGAACACCTCGTAGGTGATGCCCCTGGGCCAGTCGGCCACGGGCGGGCCCTGGGGTGTGGTTTCGGTAGGCGGTTGGGTTTGACAGCCCAAGGCGCCCACTAACAGCCCCCAGTAGAGCAGTTTTTTCATAAAGTTTCTTTTAACCAGCCAAAAAACTCGCGTTGCCAGACTTGGGCGTTCTGCGGCCGCAATATCCAGTGGTTTTCCTCCGGAAAGTAGAGCAAACGGCTCGGGATGCCGCGCATTTGTGCCGCCGTAAAGGCCTCTAGCCCCTGCCCGAGGGGCACGCGGTAGTCTTTGCCCCCGTGGATGATCAGGATGGGCGTATCCCACTGGCCCACGCGGGCACTGGGATCGAAGTCGCGGTAGCTGCGCTGGGCCTCGGGGTTGCCCTCGTCCCAGTAGGGCCCGCCGATGTCCCAGTTGACGAAGAAAAGCTCTTCGGTGGTGCCGTACATGCTCCGGAGGTTGAACACGCCCGCGTGGGCAATGAAAGTCTTGAAACGCCCTTCGTGGATGCCCGCCAGGTAGAAGGCCGAGTAGCCGCCGTAGCTGGCCCCCACGCAGCCGAGGCGGTCTTTGTCCACGTACGGCTCGCGGGCCACGTCGTCAATGGCGGCCAGGTAGTCGCGCATCACTTGCCCGCCCCAATCTTTGGAGATGGCCTCGTTCCAGGCGGCACCCCAACCGGGCATGCCCCGGCGGTTGGGGGCCACCACAATGTAGCCCTGGGCGGCCATCAACTGGAAGTTCCAGCGAAACGAGTAGAACTGCGTCAGCGCACTTTGTGGGCCGCCCTGGCAATAGAGCAGGGTAGGATACTTCTTGTTCGGATCGAAGTCGGGTGGATAAATTACCCAACTGAAGAGGTCTTGGCCGTCGGAGGCTTTGGTGAGGCGCCGCTCGATTTTGCTGGGGGCAATCTGGGCGTAGTGGTCGTCGTTGACGCGCGTCAGGCGGCGCATCTGGCCCGATTTGAGGGCGACCGTGTAGAACTCGGTGGCCCGGTTCATGTCGGCGCGTCCTACCACCAGCAGGTCGCCCGCTTGTCCGACCAGGGCGTTGACATCGAAGTCGCCTTCGGTGAGCTGGCGAACGGCCGGGGCCTTGCGCGAACGGCCCGGGTAGTCCACCTCAAAAAGCTGGATAGTGCCCCGGTGGGGCGCCGTGAAAAACAGGCGGCGGCCGTCGGCGGCCCAAGCAAAGTCGTTGACGGTGCCGTCCCAGTTGGCCGTCAGATTCACTACCGCCCCTTCGGAACTGCGCACGAGCAAATCGTTCTTGTCGGCCTCAAAGCCGTCGCGGGCCATGCTGAGCCAGGCCAGGTGGCCGCTTGGGGTAAAGCGCGGATGTGTGTCGTAGCCGGGGCGCCCCTCGGTGAGGTTGGTCGTTTGGCCGCTGGCCACGTCGTAGGCGTACAGGTCGGTGTTGGTACTGCGGACGTAGTCGGTGCCCGCCTGTTTTTTGGCTACGTACACCACCGTTCGGCTATCGGGGCTCCAGGTGTAGTCTTCGTCGCCGCCAAACGGCATGGTGGGCACGTGGTACGGCTCCCCTGCCAGCAGGTCTTTGCCTTTTTCGGCGGGTTGGCCGTTGCGAACTTCGTGTACAAACAGGTGCTGATAGTGGCCATCGCTCCAGGTGTCCCAGTGACGGTGGTGCAGGGCGTCGTAGCGCTGGGCATCGGCCAGGGGCAGGTCGGGATGGCGGTCGGCGGCCCGCACGGAGTCGAGCCGGACGCGCTCGGTCTTGAGCAGGTAGCGCCCGTCGGGCGAAAGGTGGGCGTCGCGCACTTTGGCCCGGTCGCCGCTGACCTCCTCGGCCGTACCCCCCGCGAGGGGCACGCGAA
>DAIRSZ010000075.1:0-2247 GCA_036804165.1 Catalimonadaceae bacterium
AGCGCAATCCGTAGTGAGCCAGCCAGGCCAGGCCATCGGCCAGGGCGTAGAGCACGGGAAAAGGAAGGCGCGAGAGCGCACGCAACAGCCACATGGGGCGATGCTACGCAATTTTGAGGAAACAATAACGAAGAAAAAGGCTTTGGTGCGTAGAAGCCCCTTCGGCGCGCCTAGCTGTTTGTACGCGTTCTGAGCAGTGCGTAGCTTTGCGATGTCGTCCGTGGCTGGTGCATTAAGCCTGCTGCCTTTCGTGTTTATTCGTGTATGAACAAGGCTACCCTTCGTGTCCGCCTGCGCCGCTTGCACCTGTGGCTAGCCATTCCCTCGGGCCTGATCGTGCTGCTCGTTGCCCTGACGGGGGCGCTCTATGCGTTCGCCGACGAACTGAGGCCGCTGCTCTACCGGGCGCACTATTTCGTGACGCCGCCGCCGCTGGCCAAGCCCCTGCCCCTGGGGCAATTGCAAGCCCTAGCCCAGTTGGCCCTGGGCGAAGATCGGCCCATCAATAGCCTAGAAACTTATGCGGATCCGACGCGGACGGTAGTCTTTCGATCGAGTGCTTCCGACAAGGGCGCCCTGACCTATTTCGGGCAGGTGGTCTATGACCGCAAGGCGTACGTCAACCCCTACACGGCCGAGGTCGTCTATCTTGAAAATGCGCACCTCGAGTTTTTTCAGTTGATGCTGGCCTTGCATCGGTACTTATGGCTCAACAAAGACGTGGGTAGCCAGATCGGCGGGGTAGCCGTGCTGCTGTTTGTCGGGCTGCTCCTGACGGGCACCTGGCTGGGTTGGCAACGACAACGCACTGTCCGGGCCAACCTCAGGGTGCGGTGGCGGGCCGTCCGTCCCTACGACCTGCACCGCCTCCTTGGCCTCTACGCCCTCAGTTTTGGCCTGATCGCGGCCCTGACGGGGCTGGTGTGGGCCTTCGACTGGTATGCGTCGGGGGTGAAGTGGTTGGCCAATGGCGGGCAGACCTTGCAGGCCCCGGCAGCGCCCAAGCAATCGGTGGCGGCGCCCACGGCCAACTTGCCCCTCGATGACCTGTTGGTGGATGTGCGCCGCCAGATGCCCGCCGCCCATACGTATAGCATCAGTTTGCCGACTGAACCCCACGGCGTGGTGCGCATCACGGCCCGCCCCGAGCCGCGCTACCGCCGCGAGCAGTTTACCTACGACCGCCACGACGGCCAGCACCTGCACCAAACCCGTTTCGACGACTTGCCCCGGGGCGACCAGGTCCGCGCCCTCAATTACGACGTCCACACGGGGGCGGTGCTCGGTATGTTTGGTAAGATACTCGTGTTTTTGGGAGCGTTGGCGACGGCCGCGCTGCCCCTCACGGGCTTCTACCTCTGGCAGCAGCGACAGCGGCGAGTGCAGCGGCCGCGTGCGTCATCCCACCCGGCGGCCTAGGCCTGACATCACAATTCAGTTGGATAGGCAAACTGCTCGCGGGCCGAGTCGCGCACCTGACCGTGCTCGCACTTGAGTACCCGGGCTGGAAAATCTTTGATAAACTCGTAGTTGTGGGTGGCGATCATCAGGGCGGTGCCACTGCGGTTGATCTCGGTGAAGAGTTTCATGATGTCCCGGGCCACGGTAGGGTCCAGGTTGCCCGTAGGCTCGTCGGCGAAGACAATGGCCGGTTCGTTGAGCAGGGCCCGCGCGATAGCCACGCGCTGTTGCTCGCCGCCCGAGAGTTGGTGGGGCAGGCGGCCGTCCATCGAGCCTAGTCCTACTTGCATGAGCACTTCGGCCATCCGCTTCCGGATTTTGTTGCCGCTGCTGCTCCAGCCCATGGCGCGCAAGGCAAACCGCAAGTTTTCGCCCACGGTGCGGTCGGGAAAAAGCTGAAAGTCTTGGAACACAATGCCCATTTTGCGGCGCAGGTAGGGCACCTCGCGGCGCGGCAACTGGTGGAGGTGGTGGCCCGCCACGGTGGCTTGTCCGCCCCCCAGGGGCAGGTCGGCGTAGAGCGTGCGCAGCAGCGAGCTTTTACCGCTACCTGTGCGGCCGATGACGTAGAGAAAATCGCCCTTCTCTACTTCGAACGACACCTTCTCGAGCACGGGGCGGCTTTCCTGCAAAATGCGTACCTCGCGCAGCGACACCACGGGTTTGTCGGAGAAATTCATGGTTAAGGCTTTGAAGAAAGCGAATCTACGAAAGTCTGTCCGTTTGAGGAGGCACACGACTCAGCAGGCGGCCCCGCGCACTCGCAATAAGTGATGGCCCCCGGGT
>DAIRSZ010000075.1:2347-8091 GCA_036804165.1 Catalimonadaceae bacterium
GCACACGACTCAGCAGGCGGCCCCGCGCACTCGCAATAAGTGATGGCCCCCGGGTTGGCCAAAATTTTGGGCGGCCAGGGCTTGCACAAAGTCACCCGCCCTGCTCATCTGCCGTATGTCTGGCTATGCCCTCTGTGCTCACTCCCGATTTTTACGGCCGTGCCGACGTGCTCACCATCGCCCGCGAACTGTTGGGCTGCGCGCTGATTTCGGAAATTGACGGCCACCGTACGGCCGGGCGCATCGTCGAGACCGAAGCCTACGACGGTCGGCGCGAAGCAGCCACCCGGCAGCACCTGGCCCGGCGTAGCCAACAGTCGAAGATGCTTTTCGCCCCGGGCGGCCGGGCCTACGTGTACAAGGTGTACCGAATACATCGCCTTTTCAACATCGTGACGGGGCCAGAAAACTACCCGGCGGCCGTGCTCATCCGGGCTGTGGCGCCCGTGGCGGGCCAAGAAGCCATGCGCACCCGCCGCCCCAAGGGCAAGTTGACGGCCGGGCCTGCCATGCTCAGCCAGGCTTTCGGGATTGACGTGGAGCACAGTGGCCACGACCTGACGCAGGCACAAACCCTTTGGCTAGAGGCGGCCGACGCGCCCGTGCCCGAGGCAGCCGTGATAGCCGGGCCGCGCGTAGGCATCGGCTACGCCGGAGCCGATGCGGCCCTGCCCTGGCGCCTGGCCCTGCGCGACGATCCCTGGGTGAGCCAACCACGCCTATGAACACCGTGCTGCCTACGGCTTTCTACCAGCGCACCGACGTCGTGGCCGTTGCCCGCGACCTGGTGGGCAAGGTGCTGGCCACGCGCCACGATGGCGTGCTGACCGCCGGGCGTATCGTCGAGACCGAGGCTTATTGTGCTTCTGAGCGGGCCTGCCACGCCTACGGTTCCCGCCGAACGCCCCGCACGGAGGTGTTCTTTGGGCCGGGCGGACGCGCCTACGTGTACCTCATCTACGGAATGTACGAGCTGTTCAACGTCGTGACCGGGCCGCCCGGTCACGCGGCGGCCGTCCTGATCCGGGCCATTGAGCCGTTGGTAGGGGTCGAGACCATGCGCGCCCGGCGGCAAAACCCACGTGCAGCCCGGCTCCTCACGGCCGGGCCGGGTCGCCTGACGCGTGCCCTGGGCATTGGACGGCCACACAACGGCAATTTGCTCACGGACGACCCGCTCTGGATCGCCGACGACGGCTACGTAGCGGCCTCTATACTGGTCGGGCTGCGCATCAACGTCGGCTATGCGGGCGCCGATGCCGCCCTGCCGTGGCGGTTTGGGCTGGCGGGCAGCGGCTATCTGAGCAAGCCTTTCGGGTAGAGACGCAGCGTGCTGCGTTTCCGAATAAGGTATTTCGGTGTGCAGACGTAGCGTGCTGTGTCTCTAGGGGATTCTGGGACAGACATAGCGTGCTGTGTCTCTAGGGGATTCTAGGATAGACGTAGCGTGCTACGTCTTTACGCGGTGCCTACACCTTCATTTTGCGATTGAACTCGGAGATAGACTCGGGACTGCCCAGCACGTAGAGCTGGTCGTTCGATTCGATGCGCGTGTCGGAGTGGATGTCGGTAATGAACTGCTCGGCCCGCTGGATGGCCAGCACGTTGATGCCATATTCGCGCCGGATGTTCGACTCCCCCACTGTCTTGCCGATGACGTCGTTGTCTTCTTGCTGCACGTTCAGGCACGTGATCCGGATGTTGGGGATGTGCAAATTGAGCGGATTGCGCCCCCGCTGGTCCATGGGCCGCAGCATCTGGTAGTTGTCGGAGCGGATGCGCTGCACGAAGGTTTCCAGCTCGTCCATCGGCACCAGGTAGCGGCTGAGCACCCGCGTAAAGATCTCGATCGAGGTCTCGAACTCTTCGGGGATCACCTCGTCGGCGCCCAGGCGCTGGGCCTCTTCGATCTCCCGGATAAAGCGCGTCCGGACGATGATATAGACTGTGCGGCAGATGGTGCGAATAGCCGTGACAATGTTGCGGGCCGCCACTGGGTCGGAGATCGCAATCACGGCTACACGGGCACGGTAAATCTTGACGTGGTCGAGGATGAACGGCTCGGCCGCATCGCCAAACAAGATGGGCTGGCCGTGCGCCTTTTCGGCCCGTACGGTTTCGGCGTTCATGTCCAGGATCACGTGGGGGATGTCGGCGTAGCGGGCGGCCCGGGCCACGTTGCGCCCGTTGATGCCGTAGCCGATGATCACCAGGTGGTCTTTGAGCTCCTCGGTGAAGTCGTCGGTGGCGGTGGCCACGTTTTGGAGGGCGTGGATGCGCTGCGAGAGCCCCGAACGCAAAAACAGCTTCAGGATAGGTTCGGCAAACATGAGCACAAAGGGCGTGGCGATCATGGTCAGGATCGAGATGGCCAGAAAATATTGATAGACCGCTTCGGAGAGCAGCCCCGTTTCGATGCCCGTGCGCGAGAGGATAAAGGCAAACTCGCCTACTTGAAACAAGGCCAGCCCCACCATGAGCGAGGTGCGCGGCGGGTAGCGCAGCACCGCCCCGGCCCCGGTGGCCACCAGCCCCTTGCCGACCATGGCCAGCACCGTCAGGCCCAAGATGGTGGGCAGGTTGCTGGCCAGAAAGCGCACGTCGAGCAGCATGCCGATCGAGACAAAAAAGAAGCTGGTGAAAATCTCGCGGAAGGGCAAGATGTTGCTCGTGGCCTGGTAGCTGTATTCCGACTCGGAGATGATCAGCCCCGCCATGAAGGCGCCCAGCGCCAGCGAAAGGCCCGCCGTAGAGGTCAGCCAGGCCACCGAAAAGCACGTCACGACGATGGTGAGCACAAACAGTTCGCGACTCTGCGATTTGGCCACGGCAAAGAGCAGCCGCGGGAAGATGTAGCGTGCACTGACGATGACCAGCCCGATGACCAGCGTGGTTTTGAGCAGCAGCAGCCCCAGCGTGCCGAGGGGGTCGTCGGAGGTGCCCGCCAGCAAGGGCGTGAAGAGCATCATCGGCACAACGATGATGTCCTGAAAAATCAGGATGGCCAGCACAATCCGGCCGTGCGGGGCGGTCATCTCGCCCTTGTCTTGCAACAGCTTGAGGACGATGGCCGTGCTGCTGAGCGAAAACAAAAAGCCGATGAAGACGCCTTCGGCCCAGGTGGCCCCCAGCACTTTCATAGCCACCAGCGTGACGACAATGGTGCCCACCACCTGAAAGGCCCCGCCGATGAGCACCGTGTTGCGGATGGCCGCCAGGCTGCGCAGCGAAAACTCGATGCCGATGACAAACAGCAGCAAGATGACGCCGATCTCGGAGAGTACCTCCACTTCGTGCGAAGCCTGTATGAACGACAAGCCATTGGGACCAGCCACGATGCCCGTGAGCAGAAAGCCCAAGATGGTGGGCAGTTTGAGCTGCTGAAACACGAGAATGACCAGCACCGACAGCCCCAGGATGATGACAACTTCTTGTAAAAGCGGGATTTCCATAGGGGTGGCGCAAAAGGATGAAAAGGAGCGGCGCAGATTAGTGCACAAAAGCCTATTCACCAAAAATAGCGCAAAGCCCCGTACTTCGCACGCGAAGCACAGGGCCTTTTGGTGGCACGTTCGCTACTTACGTACCGCACTGGCCACAAAAAAACCGACGATTGACGAGAATTAGGTTGCTTAGACCCGCCCGCCTTCATCGTCGGCTGTTCGTGATCAGGCAAAACGCCTCACATTCAAGCTCAAAAAAAAAGAAGGGGCGTTCTGGCCATATTGGCTGTTCAGGCCGCTCCAGGGTTCCTCGTGCGTGTTTGCTAAGGTGGCGTCCCCTTCTTGAGTGAAGTGCAAAAGTATAACTTTCTAGTCAAGTTATCATTAAAAAATCTAAACGGCTGCATCTATCCAAAACTACGTAGCCACCTGGCCTGGCCTGACGCAGCGTAGGCCGTGCGAAAATGTACGCTTCACCATCAAGCCTCCTGACCGATGCGGGCGGCTGCTCGTAGTGGCGAGCTATTCAGCGCGTGAAGGCTTGCTGGGTTCCGTACTCGACGACGCCCTGCCGACCCGGTGCACCGGGCTTGCCCGTGCGGCCCGCCCGGCCATCGGACAGCCCAGGGCCGCCCTGACTGCCGCGCCCCGCCGCTCCGCCGGGGCCGCCCTGCGAGACAAACCGGAGTTGGTCGCTGTACTTGGCCAGGGCCGAGCCGCTCACCCAGAGATTGCCTCCGGCTCCGCCGTGGCCGCCGTGGCCGCCGTGGCCCCCGTGGCCGCCAGGCCCTACGTACAGTTTGTCCTGGCGGGCGCCTTGCGTGCCGCCGCCGCCGTCGCCGCCCCGACCTCCCGCCCCGCCGCGCGAGGTCACCACAAATGGGCCGCAGCCGGGCTGCACCACCAGCGAGTCGCGTCCGTTGGGCAGGCCCTGAGCCGCGACGATGAGCAAAATCATGGGCTGACCGTCGAGCACGGTTTCTTCCACTTGCACGTGCATGTCTGGCCCGTTGTGGCCGTGGCCACCGTCGCGACCGTGGCCGCCATCGCGACCGGACGAAAAGAAGGCCATCTTGCCCGTGGCACCCGCAGCACCATCGCGCCCCGCGCCCAAAAAGCCGTAGGCTGTGTCGCAAATGTACGGTTGCATGGCGTGCGTGGCCGTGTGCGGGCCGAGGTGCGCGGTGACGTCGAGTGTACGGACGGGGTAGAAGTGATTGGCCGGATACGCCCGTATTTGTCCGAGGCGATAGGCCGTGCCCCGCTCGATTTTCAACTCGACGGCATCCCAGAGCAGTCGGCCGTGTTCGGAGGCCCGGGTCTTGACACCAGCCACCGAAACCTCCAGGTCGAGGTCAACGAAGGTGCCCGGCACAAACTGCGTGGGCGCGACAATGCGCAAACCCTCCACCTCCCCATCGCGAAGGGCAGCGCGCACCGCTTGCGTGCTGAGGGCCTGCCCGATAGCCAGCAGCGGAAACAAGCTCAGGGAGACGAATAGCAAGGGGCTGTATAAGCTTTTTCTCATACAGAATGGTGTAGATTGATCAATAGAGCAAAGCTACGAGGGGCCAGAAGGGCATACCGGGCATTCTGAGCCTACTTAGGTCACTGTACCAAAAAGGAAGAATCGGGCACACTTCGGGCAAGTAGGCCGCTGGGCCGGGTGGGTTTGTCAGGTAAGAAGAAATGTCTGTCGTCCATAAGCGGAAGTCATACGTGGTGCGTCGGTCTGATTCAGAAAATTTTTGAACTTACGCGCCTACATCAAACTACCGTTATGAGCATCAAAATCCGGCGTGAAGACGCCCTACACTTCCACGAATACCCCACCCCCGGTAAACTGGAAGTAGTACCCACCCGGGTGCTGAGTTCGCAACTCGACCTGGCCCTGGCCTATTCGCCGGGCGTGGCCGAGCCCTGCCGCGAGATCGAGCGTGCCCCCGAGCTGGCCTACCGCTACACCACCAAGGGCAACCTGGTGGCCGTGGTGTCGAACGGCACGGCCGTACTGGGCCTGGGCGACATTGGCCCGGCGGCATCCAAGCCGGTTATGGAAGGCAAGGCGGTGCTGTTCAAGCGCTTTGCGGGCATTGACGTGTTCGACCTGGAGGTGGACGCCCGCGACCCGCAGGAGTTCATCCGCATTGTCCGGGCTCTGGAACCCACCTTTGGAGGGATCAACCTCGAAGACATCAAAGCCCCCGAATGCTTTGAGGTGGAGCGCGCCCTCAAGGCGCAAATGCAGATTCCGGTGATGCACGACGACCAGCACGGCACGGCCATCATCTCGGCAGCGGC
>DAIRSZ010000075.1:8191-9929 GCA_036804165.1 Catalimonadaceae bacterium
TTGCGGCCCGAACAACTGCTGCGCATGGCCCCCGATCCGATCGTGTTTGCCCTGGCCAACCCCGAACCGGAGATCGCCTACGACGTGGCCGTGGCCGTTCGCCCCGACCTGATCATGGCTACGGGCCGCTCCGACCACCCCAATCAGGTCAACAATGTGTTGGGCTTTCCCTACATTTTTCGCGGGGCACTCGACGTCGGGGCCACGGCCATCAACGAAGAGATGAAGATCGCCGCCGCCGAGGCCCTGGCCCAACTGGCCAAAGAAACCGTGCCCGACCAGGTCAACCGGGCCTACGAAGACAATACGCTGGCCTTTGGCCGCGAATACCTCATTCCCAAACCGCTCGATCCGCGCCTCATTACGCGGGTGGCCCCCGCCGTGGCCCGGGCTGCCATGGCTACGGGCGTGGCCCGCTATCGCATCGAGGATTGGCAGCAGTACGAAAACGAACTGCTCGAACGCGTGGGTATTGGGCAGAAACTCATTACGCGCATTGTCAACCAGGCCAAACGAAGCCCGCGCCGCATTGTGTTTGCCGAAGCCGACACCTACAAGATTCTCAAGGCGGCGCAGATCATTCTTGACGAGCAAATTGCGCAACCCATTTTGCTGGGTAATCGGGCCAAAATTGCGCAAATCATCGAATCCAATCGCCTCGAACTGGGCGATTGCCCCATCCTGGATCCGCTCGAAGAAGACGCCCTGCGCGAAGAATACGCCGCTATCCTCTACGAAAAGCGCAAACGGCGGGGCCTGACGCCCTACGAATGTACCAAACTGATGCGCGACCGCAACTACTTCGGCTCGGCTATGCTCGAATGTGGCCGGGCCGATGCGCTCATCTCGGGCCTGACCAAAGACTATCCGAAGACCATTCGGCCAGCCTTGCAGACCATCGGCGTGCGCCGTGGCCTCAACAAAGTGGCCGGAATGTACATTGTCAATGCCAAGCGGGGCACGTACTTTTTTGCCGATACCACGGTCAATACCAACCCTACCGTAGAGGAAATTGTCCAGATCATCGGGCTGACGGCCGAAGCCGTGCGTTTCTTTGGCGAAGAGCCGCGCATTGCCCTGCTCTCGTACTCCAATTTTGGGTCGAGCGATGGCGAAGTGCCCCAGCGCATGGCCGAGGCTACGCGACTTGCCCGCCAGCGCTACCCCGAATTGCGGATTGACGGCGAGATGCAGGCCAACATTGCGCTTAGTCCCGATCTGCTGCGCGAAAACTACCCTTTCTGTAGCCTGGTCGAACAAGGGGCCAATACGCTCATCTTCCCCGACCTGGCCTCGGGCAACATTGCCTACAAGCTGCTGCAAGAACTCGGCGAAGCCGAGGTGATCGGTCCCGTCCTGATGGGCATGCGCAAGCCCGTCCACATCTTGCAACTGGGCAGTTCGGTACGCGAAATCGTGAACATGGCCGCCATCGCCGTGGCCGACGCCCAGCGCGCACGTCCGGCCGATTGAGGCCAGCATTGCCGCGCTCAAGCCCAAAGCCTCCGGAGTTTTCGAACAGAAAAATCCGGAGGCTTTTTTTGGTAGTGATGAAAATATCCTCACCATCGTCGAACTGCGTGGCGACATGCTGGGCAGCAGTTTAGCCAAGCAAGGTGGCTTGGTAGGGCGTCAAAAGCCTTTGTCAGCTATCAGATGATCGGGCAGGGCTTTGCCGGGTTGATTTCTGTGCCAACTGGGTTTCCAACCGGGTTTCCAACCGGGTCTCCAACCGGGT
>DAIRSZ010000076.1:0-9916 GCA_036804165.1 Catalimonadaceae bacterium
TTTGGTCGTCAAGCTGACAAAACCAAAGCTATCTAAAACCCTTGTTGATTATAAATTTTACTCAATGAAGACTGCTAGTCTAATTTTCGGTATCTTGGCCATTCTGGGGATGCTCACGGCGTTTTTTCCCTGCCTGGGTTCGCTAAACTGGCTCAATATACCCTTCGCCACCATTGGCCTGATCATCAGCGTAATCGCCTTGGCGCAAGCCAAACCCGGCGAACCAAAAGGCAACGCCATTGCTGGCCTGGTACTTTGCAGCATTGCCATGATTTTCGGAATGATCAGGCTGATAATAGGAGGGGGCATTCTCTGAGCAAATCACCATTTGGTGCGCAAGGTCACAAGGCCAAAGCACCAGGTTTGCGCCCGTTGGCCCAGCTTATGGCCATGGTCTTCACGTCAAGGCCTGAGAAGGCCAGACTTATCGCAAAAGTTATTCCACATTATTTGCTTACTTCCTGGCCGACAACAGGTTCGGGACGTGTGCGGAGGGAAAATTACACACCAAGGGCGTTGCTTTCGGCTTTGTTGGCAAGGCTGGTTGGTGGCCGCAACTGGCTCTACGACCGGGGCTTCTGCCGTTCGGCGCAGTTTGCCGTGCCGTTGATCGGCGTGGGCAACCTGACGGTGGGCGGAGCCGGCAAAACCCCTCACGTCGAGTATTTGCTCCGCTGGCTGACTCCGCACGTCCGGGTGGCCACGCTCAGCCGAGGCTACGGCCGTCGGACGCGGGGCTTTCGGCTGGCCGGGCCCGCCGACACGGCCGCCACCCTCGGCGACGAGCCGATGCAGTTTTTCCGCAAGTTTAGCCCGCAGGTACGCGTGGCCGTGGGCGAAAAACGCGCCCGGGCCATCCCGCAACTTTTGGCGCTGGCACCACCGCCCCGGGTGATCGTGCTCGACGACGCCTTCCAGCACCGGGCCGTGCGGCCGCATTGCCAACTGCTGCTCACCGAATATGCCCAGCCCCTCAGCCGCGACCACGTGTGGCCCCGTGGCCGCTTGCGCGAACCGCGACAGGGCGCCCGCCGGGCCGATGTGCTCGTGGTGACCAAATGCCCCCCGCAGCTTTCGACTACGGAGCGGCAGCACCTCACGACTGAATTGCGGCCGCATTTGCGGCCCGAAGTGCCGATTTTCTTTACGGCTACCACCTATTTGCCGCCGCTGCCCGTGTTTGCCCAAACACCGTGCAAGTGGCCGCCAAACGCCCGTGTGGTGCTTTTTTGCGGATTGGCCCGCCCCGAGCCTTTGCGAGCGCACGTGGCTGCGGCATACACCTTGCAAGATTTTGTCCCTTTTCCCGACCACCATGCCTACACGGCGCGCGAGGTCGAGGGGCTAGTGCGCCGCTGGCACGCGTTGGCCGACCCAGCAGCTGTTTTGCTCACAACCGAAAAAGACATGGTCAAGCTCTTGTCTGCGCCGCTGGCCCGCTTGCTGGATGGCATCCCCATCTTTTATTTGCCCATCGCCGTCGAGTTTTTGGCCGACGAACCGCAGTTTCGGGCGGTGGTACGGCATTTGACCAAAACGGCCTGGCCCGACTGAGCCGTGCGACACGATAGGCCCTTCGGGTGCGTTGCAAGGATGTAGGCAACGCCGTACTTTCGTAAATATTAGATCAGCCGTTAGCTCGCGGATGCTATGAGTGAATCAGAAAAGAAAAATCGTCGCGTCGGACTGCTGGTAGCGGGAGGCATTCACCTGGCCTTGTTGCTGCTGTGCTTCTTCTTGTTGGCCTGGCAGCCGCCCGATCCGCCCGTGCCCGAATACGGCGTCGAACTGGCCCTGGGCTTCGACAACGCCGGGTCGGGCAGTGTCCGCACGCCCAGCCGCGCAACCCCCGCCGAACGTCCGGCCCCCCAACCCGCCAAAGCGGGCGAGCCAGCCCCGGCCGCCACCCCCGCGCCCCCCGCTCCGGTGGCGGCGCCCACCCCCGCGCCCGAACCTGTCCAGACCTACGACACGGACAACCCCGTGTCGGCCCCGCCCGACCCGAAACCCGTGCCCCGGCCCGAGCCGAAGCCCGAAGTAAAAAAGCCAGACCCAAAGCCGACCCCGGCACCAACGCCCACCCCCGAAGCCAAGCCCGAACCCAAAAAGCCCGAACCCAAACCGCTGGCAGAATATCCGGGCACCAGCGACCGCAAGCCCACCAACCAACCGGGCGCGGGCGGCACCAGCGGCAGCGGCGACCGCCCATCGGGCAGCAACAGCGGCGACCAGCCCGGCACCACGGGCCAGCAGGGCAGCCCCGAAGGCAAGGTGGACGCCAAAGCCCTCTACGGCACGCCCGGCGGTGGGGGCGGGGGCAGTGGCTCTTCGCTCGACATGGCCGGCTGGGTGTGGGACTTCAAGCCTACGCCCCGTGACCAGTCTAGCGAGAGCGGCCGCATTGTGTTCGAAGTCAAGATTGACGACCAGGGCGAGATTCTGAGTATCCGCACGGTGGAACGGACGGTCAGCCCGACGGTGGCCAAGGTGTACGAAGACGAGGTGCGCCGCCTGACCTTCAGCAAAACCCGGGGCAATACCCAGGCTGCACCCACCTCGACGGGCCGTATTACTTTTATTTTGCGCTCGCGCTGAGGGAACGATCCGACGGCCTACATGGCGCATCGTTACCAAAATTTCCTTGATTCAAGCCATTATTGCCGTAATGCGGAGCCGCCTAGGGCAGACTAGCCAGATGCTGCGTAGGGCCCTGATACGCCGGAAGATACGTGCTGCGTGGGGCCAGTACATGTCGGGCCGGAGAGGCAAGACGGGGCCAGAGACGCGATGAATCGCGTCTCTACGGGGAAATCAAACAACATACATTTCTTATTTTGATGGGTACAGGAATGACCTACGCCGAAACGCTCGATTATCTCTACCGCAGCCTGCCGATGTACCAGCGCGTGGGGCAGGTGGCTTTCAAAAAAGACCTGACCAATACCGTGGCCTTGTGCGCCGCCCTCGGCGAGCCGCAGCGGCAGTTTGCCAGTGTGCACGTAGCCGGCACCAACGGTAAGGGGAGTACCTCGCACCTGCTGGCGGCGGCCTTGCAGGCGGCAGGCTACCGCGTGGGGCTGTACACCTCGCCCCACCTGCGGTCTTTTACCGAGCGCATTCGGTTGAATGGTGCTGAAATTCCGGAGGCCGAGGTAGTCGCTTTCGTGGCGGCCCAGCGGGCGCTGTTCGAGCGGGTGCAGCCTTCTTTTTTTGAGATGACCGTCGCCCTGGCCTTCTGGTATTTTGCCCGGCAGCGCGTGGATATCGCCGTCATCGAAACGGGCCTGGGCGGGCGGCTCGACTCTACCAACATCCTGACGCCCGTGCTGTCGGTGATCACCAACATCAGCTTCGACCACCGGGAAATATTGGGCGACACCTTGCCGGCCATTGCGGCCGAAAAAGCCGGGATCATCAAGCCCGGCGTACCCGTGGTGGTGGGCGAATATCAGCCTGAAGTGGCGGACGTGTTTCGCCAGACCGCCACCGAACGAGCGGCCCCCCTCACGTGGGCGGCCGATCACTACGCCGCACGGCCACTGGGCCATACGCCCACCCACCAGCATTTTGCCGTATGCGCCTCTGGGCAGGCTACGGACGATCCCTGGATGCTGGATCTGCGCGGCGATTATCAGACCCGCAATCTGCCGGGGGTGCTGACAGCCCTCGATGTGCTGGCACAGGCGGGTTGGCCCGTCGCCGAAGCTGACCGTCGCCGGGGGCTGGCCACGGTCACTTCTCTGACCGGACTGCGGGGGCGCTGGGAGGTGATCGGCGAGCGGCCGCTGGTGGTGTGCGACGTGGCCCACAACGCGGCTGGGTTGGCCCAGACCATGGCCCAGTGCGCCCGAACGCCCCACCGCCGCCTGCGCGTAGTGTTGGGCGTGGTGCGCGAAAAAGAATTGGCCGAACTTTGGCCCGTTCTGCCCGCTTCGGCACAGTACTATTTTTGTGCGCCTACGGTGCCCCGTGCCCTGCCCGTGAATGAACTGCTCGCCGCTGCCATCGCCGCCGGGTTTGCCGGAGCCGCGTATCCGGAGGTGGCTAGCGCCCTGGCTGCTGCCCGCGCCGAAGCGCACCCCGACGACCTGATTTACGTGGGTGGCAGCACGTTCGTCGTGGCCGAGGCGTTGCCCGCAAAAATGGGGACATACCACACGGCCCTGTCATAGAGACGTTGCCCGCAACGTCTGGTGCTGCACGCAACGTCCGCATAGTCAAATGATTTTCATTTATTTGCGGCCCATGTCCGATTGTCCCCCTGACCAAGAAACGTACAAGCGTCTGGTAGCAGCGTACCTCGATGCCTATAACCGCTTTGATGTGGCCGCCATGACGCACCACCTGCACCCGGCGGTGGTGTTCGAAAATGTGGTGGGCGCTCAGGTAAACCTGCGCACAGAGGGAATTGAGGCGTTCAGAGCACAAGCCCAGGCGTCTGTAGAATATTTTAGTGAGCGCCAACAGACGCCAGTGGCGTGGAACTTCAAAAACGAGCAAGTCACCGTACAAATTGACTACCAAGCAGTGTGGGCCATAGACCTGCCCGATGGACCAAAAGCAGGCGAATTGATTAAGCTTCGCGGAAAATCGGAATTTTATTTTTCTAAAATGCAAATTATCCGCATCTGCGACATTACCTGAAATGGTAGAAACGTTGCACGCAACATCGGCAATACGGTCGGCAACATCGGTGATGTGTAGAGACGTTGCATGCAACGTCTCTACCTGCAATGCCCACGCAATGCCCACGCCATGTTTTGTGTGGTTATCTCATCGTCAGACGTGGCAGGCAACGTCCGATATAGGTTGCGATTTTTTACCCTATGTCTAGAAACAAACTCGTACGTTTTGCGGCCAACGAAGCCGACCCGCGCGTGGTGCAGCCCGGCAAACCTATTTTTGAAACCATCCGGGGGCAGTGGCGTGCGCAATTTTTTGAAAACGACCGCCCGCTGGTGCTCGAACTGGCCTGCGGCTATGGCGAATACACCGTGGGTTTGGGGGCGGCCTTTCCCGACCGCAATTTTGTGGGGGTGGACATCAAGGGTAGCCGCATCTGGAAGGGGGCCAGCCAGGCCCGTGCCCTGGGCCTGACCAACGTGGGCTTTTTACGCATCAAGATCCAGCAGCTAGCCGACTTGTTTGCCCCCGGCGAAGTGGACGAGATCTGGATCACTTTTCCCGATCCACGCCCCAAAGACCGCGACGAAAAGCGGCGCCTGACCCACCCCCGGTTTTTGGCTCTCTACCGCACCGTGATGCGCCCCGACGGCTGGCTGCACCTCAAGACCGACAATGCCGCCCTGTTCGACTACACCCTCGGGGTGCTCGGGGCCGAAAGCCCGCCCGCCCGCGACCTGAGCCTGACCCGCGACCTCTACCAGTCAGAACTGCTCACCGATCACCGGGGCATTCGGACGCGCTACGAGAAATTGTTCACTGCCCAGGGCTGCGCAGTACACTACCTGCGGTGCCGGATTGGCTGAACGCAGACCGCTGAGGGACGCATCGGGCACTAGGCCGTTGGCAACGTCCAACTTATCTTGACAGTAAACAAGGTGTCGGCATCTCGGCGTACGTCGGGGTGAACGACAAACCCATTTTTTCGATAAAAGTCCAGCGGCGAGCGGTAGGGCGTGCCGTCGCTTTTTCGGTCGTTGGCGTGGTCAATGGCCCAGCCGTGCAGGGCGGTTTCGTCGGCTTTGGCACAGGTCAGCAATTGGGTGCCCACTCCCCGATGCTGGTAGTCGCGCCGAACGAGCATCATGAAATGGCGGGTGCCGTCGCGCGTGAAAACGGCCAACCAACCCATCACGCACCCGTCGGCCGCCTGAGCGAGGAGGTGGCAGGCGTCGGACAGTTGCGCCAGGTAGTTGGCAAACGCCTCGTGGGAAGGGTAGCTGAGCAGATTAGGGTATTCGGCGTTCCAGATGCGCATTATCTGCGCTTGTTGGGCCGCCGTGGGGGATGCAGTGCGGCGCAAAAACCAGTCGGGCGCAGCCGATGCGTGCGCCGACGATGGGGGGGAGGTAGGCATAGGCAGATAGTGAATTGGTAACGATCCGTTAATAATTTGGTAACAAAACCTTCATACGCAATCTGCCTACGCACCTCTACTTTTGATCCAAACTCAATGATAAGCTAATCTATTTATGAAAATACTCTACGCGTTGTTAATCTCCATTTTGCTGACGGCTGTGCAGTCGCTGCACGCCCAAAGCCTGCTGCACTACTGGCACTTCAACGGGCTGCCGACGGGCAACCTGCCCGGAGCCGAAGCCGACAGTTCGGTGGTGCAGCCCGCCCCGTTCATCACCTATCCGTACGTAGGCCCCGGCGAACCCGACGCCGGCTTCCTCGACCGCGTGGCCGGATCGGCCCTCAATGCCCGCCTCGATGAACCCGCAGGACAAGGCTTGCGGGTGCGCAATCCGTCCGAAAATCGGGAGCTGCGCATTCCGCTACCCACCACGGGCTTCGAGAACGTGGTGCTCACCTATGCGGCCACGCGCACCAACAACGGGATGCTCCAGCAGGCAATCAGCTACACGACCGACGGCCTGACGTTTACCAACGCGGGGCTGATTCCCGACACCATTACCCTGAGCCTGGAGCCAGAATATACGCTCTACACCTTCGATTTTTCGTCGGTGGCGGCGGCCAATAACAACCCGGACTTTGCCGTGCGCATCCGGTTTGTGGGCAACAACTCGGGCACCAGCGGCAACAACCGGATTGACAACGTGGCCCTCGAGGGGTTTGTGCTCGGTACGGGAGGCACGCAGCCGCCCGCCGTGAGCGAAGTGCTGGTGCTCGACAGCACCCAGGTGTCGGTGCGCTTCAACAAAAGTGTGACGCCCGCCTCGGCCCAAAACGTGGCCAACTTCACGTTTGCGCCCGCGCTGGCCATTGGCAGCGCCGTGTATGACGACAACACCCGCACCACGTTGCTGACCACCGCTGCGCCGCTCTCCGATGGCATCAACTACACGCTCAGCGTGGTCGGGATCAGCGACACAGCCACGCCGCCCAACATTATCGTGGATCCGGTGGCGACGTCCGATCTGTATTTCAATGGCTATGAAGGCGATGCCCTCATCTTTACGGAGATCATGTACAACCCCGGCTCGGGGGCGGCAAGCAACGCGCTGGAGTTTATCGAGGTCTATAACCGCGCCACCGCCAGCGTGCCCATCGGAGGCTTGCGCATGAGCCACCAGGGCGTCAACGGCCAGTTTCCCGAGCTGCTGTTGGCACCGGGGGCAGCGGCCCTGCTGGCCTTCGACTCGGCCGCCGCACGGGCGTTCTATGGCGATACGCTGACGTTTTTTCTCTTCAGCGGCGCCCTCTCCAACGGGGGGGCTACGCTCACCCTGCGCAACTCGCGCGACTTGGCCCTCGACTCGCTCACCTACGACGATGCCAGCCCCTGGCCCACCGAGCCCGACGGCAACGGCCCTTCCCTGGAACGTGTAAGCCTCGACGGTCCCAGCACGCTGCCCAGCAACTGGCGCGCCTCCACCACCAGCACGGGCCAGAGTTTTGGGGGCAACGAGGTTTTTGCAACTCCCGGCTTTTTTGTGCCCCAAACCAACGGCGATATCGCGTTTAGCGCGGCCTTCCAGTCGGTGAGCGAAGACACTGCCGCCGTGAGCGTGTCGGTTACGTTGGTTAATCCCAACGCCCAGCCCGCCCGCGTCACGGTGTTGCTGACCGATTTTGGCACGGCCACGCCGGGCCAGGACTTTGTCTTTGGCGACTCGCTGGTGCTCACTTTTCCGGCCAACAGCAGTGAGCCGCAAACCTTCAACATCCCGGTGTTGTCGGATACACTGCCCGAATCGGACGAATATTTCGTGCTGGCGCTCGCCAATCCGCAAAACGCCAACCTGACGGCCGCGCTTGCTTTCCAGACCGTTTACCTGCGCGACACCGACAAACGGGCACCCCTGCCGCTCACCGACGAGATCGGCCTGACGCTGCTGACCAGCTACCGCAACGGATCAGCCAACCAGAACTCGACCGAAATTGTGGCCCACGACCCCGGCAGCCAGCGGCTGTTCATCGCCAACTCGGTTGCTAACAAGGTGGATATTGTCAATTTCAGCAATCCGGCCGACCTGGCGCCCATTGCCTCCATTGACATCAGTGCGATGGGCAGCATCAACAGCATCGCCGTGCGCAACGGCCTACTGGCCGCGGCCATCGAAAACGCCGATCCCCAATTGCCTGGCAAGGTGGTGTTTATGAATATTGAAGGCAACATCTTGGCCCAGGTGGACGCCGGGGCCATGCCCGATATGATCGCCTTTACGCCGGATGGCACCAAAGTGGTGACCGCCGACGAAGGCGAACCCAACAGTGCTTATACCCTTGACCCCGAAGGCTCGGTAACGATCGTGGACATCAGCGGGGGGATAGCCAACCTAACGCAGGCCAACGTGCGGCGCGTGACGTTCGAATCGCTCAACCCGTTGGCCGACTCGCTGCGGGCGGCGGGCGTGCGCATCTTCGGACCCAACGCGAGCGTGGCCCAGGACCTGGAGCCAGAATATGTGGACTTCTCGGCTGATTCGCGCTTTGCCTACGTGGCCTTGCAGGAAAACAATGCCATCCTGATCGTGGACCTGGACAGCGCCCGCATCCATACCGTGGGTGGCGTGCCGCAGATCTGGTCGCTGGGCTACAAAGATCATAGCCTTCCGGGCAACGAGCTGGACGCCTCTGACCGTGGTGGGCAAATTCACATGGCCCGCTGGAACGGACTGCGCGGCATGTACCAACCCGACGCCATTGCCGCCTATCAGGTCGGTGGCCAGACGTACATCGTGACGGCCAACGAGGGCGACGCCCGCGACTACAACGGCTTTTCGGAAGAAGCCTCGCTGAGCGAAATACCCCTTAACCCAACCTTGTTTCCTGACTCTACGGTGCTGCGCCTCAACGAAAACCTGGGCCGTCTGAATATTTCCAATGCCACCGGCGACCTGGACGGTGACGGGTTCTTCGACGAAATCCACGTGTTGGGCGGGCGTTCGTTTGCCATCTACGACAGCACGGGCCAGCAGTTCTACGACAGCGGCGACGAGCTGGAGCGCATCATCAAAGACGATCCCTTCTTCGGCGCGATCTTCAACGCCAACCAGACCGGACAATCACGCAAGAACCGCAGCGACAACAAGGGCCCCGAGCCAGAAGGCGTGGTGCTGGCCCAACTCAACGGCCAGGTATATGCTTTCCTTGGCCTGGAGCGCATCGGCGGTGTGATGGTGTACAACATCACCGATCCGACGGCGCCGCGCTTCGTGCAATACGTCAACAACCGGAGCATTCCCTACAACGCCAGCACCGACGACGCGGGGGCCGAGGGACTCATCTTCATTACTGCCCAGAACAGCCCCAATGGCGATCCGCTGCTGGTGGTGGCCAACGAGGTGAGCAACTCGTTGTCGGTGTTCCGGGTAGATGGCGTCACGTCGGCGGCCGTGCGCGAAGTGGCCGAAGCGCCCTTCTATGCCTATCCTAACCCCGCCGCAGCGGGCACGATCTACTTCAACCGTCCGGCGCAGGTGCAGCTCTACGACGTAACGGGGCGGGAAGTCAGCCGGACGGCTACCCCCTCGCAGTCCCTCAGCACAAAACATTTGCGCCCGGGCATCTACGTGCTGCGTACGCAACAGGGCCATACGCAGCGCATCGTGGTGCGCTAGCTTTCGGGTCTTGCCGATTGTGGGAAGGGAAGTGCCGATGGGGCGCTTCCCTTTTTTTGTGGCCCTTACGCACCTGGTACTAACCCCAGAGCGCCCGTGCTTTGTCGTGCGCGGTGGTCAGCGCACGGAATCTGTGTGGTTTGCGTACGCCGCGTGCATCTGCCGTACGCGCTGGGCCACGTCGGCCCGCAGGCTGTCGGGGG
>DAIRSZ010000077.1:0-9741 GCA_036804165.1 Catalimonadaceae bacterium
CCCGACCTGGGCTGGGCCTACTTGCAGCTAGCCCTGCAACTGCGCCTGTTCGAGTTCGCCGAAACGGCCTACGGCCAGATGCGCAGTCAATGGCCCGCCGACGAGCTGGCCCTCCTGACACCCCGCTACGAAGCCGCCCGGGCCGTTGCCCAGCAGGCCTTCGCAGCCGACAATGACTTCTGACTTTCCGGCTATCTAAGCGAATGGCCGCTTACGGAGACATCGCCCCGCACGCGCGATGGCACGCGACATTGCACGCTTTCCTTCGTATTTTGCTTACCTATTTCTGATCGGAGGGCAAGCAACGAGGCTACTAATAAAAGACTATGGACAACACTGTAATTCGTACCGAAAACATCGCCCGCAAATACGTGATGGGCACCGAGATCGTCCAGGCCCTCAAGTCGGTCAGCATCCGGATTGCGCGGGGCGAATACGTGGCCTTTATGGGGCCTTCGGGTTCGGGTAAGTCCACCCTGATGAACATCATCGGGGCGTTGGACACGCCTTCGGCCGGGCGCTATTGGCTCAACGGCACCGACGTGAGCGATATGACCGAAGACCAATTGGCCGAGACGCGCAACAAAGAGATTGGTTTTGTGTTTCAGACTTTCAACTTATTGCCGCGCCTTTCGGCCCTCGAAAACGTGGCCCTGCCGCTGATCTACGCCGGGTTGGGCAAATCGGCCCGCACGGCCCGGGCTACCGAAGTGCTCCAGAATGTCGGGCTGGGCGACCGGATGCACCACCGACCCAACGAGCTGTCAGGCGGCCAGCGGCAGCGGGTGGCCATTGCGCGGGCACTGGTCAACCAACCAAGTATTATTCTGGCTGACGAACCCACGGGCAACCTCGATACCAAAACGTCTTACGAAATTATGGCTCTCTTCGAAGCACTGTATCAGGCCGGCAATACCATCATCATGGTGACCCACGAAGAAGACATTGCCCACTATGCCCACCGCATTGTGCGCCTGCGCGATGGGCTGATCGAAACTGACGAGGTCAATCAGCAGATCAATCAGCTTGCTTAAGGCAAGGAAATCGTTTTGTCCTGAAATGCCCAGGAGGTCAGGACGTGCGTACTTTCCCAGTGAACAAAAGAATGTTTTGCGGTGTGCGGGGCAGTGGCTTTTGAATAAAATATTTTTGAGTGAATTATTGCAAAAGGCGTATTTTTGTTTGGACTACTCCTAAAAAGTAATTGCTTACCAACGCATTGGTGCGTACCTTATCGCACATTCAAGAATTATAGCTACCCATTTTCCATGAAAATTTATACGCGTACGGGCGATCAGGGTCAAACTTCGTTGTTGGGGGGCACCCGCGTGTCGAAGGCGCACGAACGCATTGATGCCTACGGCACCGTGGACGAACTCAACGCTTATATGGGACTGGTGCGCGATCAGCCCGTCAATGTAGGGCGCCGCGACCAGCTCAAGGCAATCCAGGATCGGCTCTTTACGATCGGGTCACTGCTGGCCGCCGATCCGGGCAAGGACGCGCCCCGCCTCCCCGATCTGCACGAGGCAGACGTAGAAACCCTTGAAGTGGCCATGGACGAGATGAATGAACTGCTGCCCGATCTGCGCGCTTTTGTGTTGCCAGGTGGACATCCGTCAGTTTCTTTCTGCCACGTGGCCCGCACGGTGTGTCGCCGGGCCGAACGGCTGGTGATCGGGCTGGGCACCCACGAAACCGTGCCCCCCATCGTGATCCAGTACCTCAACCGCCTTTCCGACTATCTGTTTGTGCTTTCGCGGGCAGTGGGGCAGGAACTGCAGGCGGAGGAAGTGACCTGGCAACCCCGGCGGTAAGTAAGTCGTTAAAACATAGTAACAAACAACCTACACCACCCTATTCATTTTTATCCATGATTGATACGCTATCCATTCCCGTTTCCCGAACCGAGGAGTCGCGTTTGCCGCAGGTGGACTTCGATGATTTGGCGTTCGGACGCGTGTTTTCCGACCACATGTTCATTGCCGACTACGACGGTGCCCAGTGGAAAGACCTGCGCATTGTGCCCTTCGACCGTATTCGGCTCAGCCCGGCGGTTTCCACCATTCATTACGGTCAGTCCATCTTCGAAGGGCTGAAAGCCTATCGTTCGGTGAAGGGGCACATCAATCTCTTTCGGCCCGATGCCAACTACCAACGGATGTGCCATTCGGCCGAACGGATGTGCATGCCCGAAATACCCGAAGAGTTGTTTATGGGTGGCATCCAGCAGCTCCTGCGCGTGGACGAAGCTTGGGTGCCCCGCCATCCGGGCCATTCGCTCTATATCCGGCCTTTTATGTTTGCTACCGACGAGTTTATCGGCATTCGTTCGTCGGACACCTACAAATTTATGATCTTCACCTGCCCGGTGAGCACCTACTATACCAAGCCGGTGCGCGTCCGGATCGAAACGCACTACAACCGCGCTTTTCCGGGCGGAACGGGCTTTGCCAAGGCAGCCGGCAACTACGCCGCTTCGCTCTACCCGGCCCTGCAGGCCCGCCGACAAGGCTACGACCAGCTTGTCTGGACAGATGGTCGCGAGCACAAATACATCGAAGAGGCCGGCACCATGAATGTGATGTTCGTCCTTGACGATACGCTCGTGACGGCCGCGCTGGGCGATACGATTCTGCCCGGCATCACCCGCGACAGTGTCCTGACCCTGGCCCGCGAATGGGGCGTGCCTGTGGAAGAGCGCCGCGTGGCCGTGGCCGAAGTAATTGGCGCCATCCGCGAAGGACGCCTGCGCGAGGCCTTCGGCACGGGCACGGCCGCCACCATTGCCCATATCCAGACCATTGGCTTTGAGGACGAAGACTTCGAGCTGCCGCCGATCGAGTCGCGCACGCTCTCGGCCCGCCTGCTGCGCACCCTCGACGACTACCGCGTGGGCCGCACCACCGAAAACTACGGCTGGGTACAGCCCCTCTAGCGGGCATCAGTAGCTATTTGGGCCTGTCTGTATCCGTACAGACAGGCTTTTATTTGTCTAAAACAGCCACTTAGGCCCACTCTCCTACAGCCGTGACGTTTGACACCAAATGTAGTTGCGCACTCAATGGTCAGGCAGTAGCATTGCACAATAGCTTTTGCCCATACAAACGATTTCGTGACTGTGCTCTACGACCGTGCCCGCCATCATTTTACGAGCAACTTTCCTGACGCTCTGCCCATCGAACAAGCCTACGTACACATCGGGATGTACTTGGGCTGGATCATCGAAAACCAGCTCTATAGCGAATATTTCGAAGATGAATGCGGTACGCAGATGTACCGATTTCGGCAAGGACAAATCAGTTGCACCATTTTGAGTGAAATCTGGGACGGACACCTGGGTAGCGAATTTTTTACTCATAAAGGCAACCTGTTCACCAACTACTATTACGGTGGCGGCCTGTACCGCAAAGACTACGAGACGCTGCTGGCTGTCGATCTGCCTTCGCTCTACCACGTGCTGGACACCCCCGAGAACTTTCGCCGCATGGCCGACCAGATCAGCCGCCGTTACGCCGAGTGGCGGCAGCTCATTGCCTGATGCCAGCGGGAGACACCCGTTGTTCGACCAACAAGAAAAACAGGGAAAGCACAATTCCCCAGAAAAGGGCGCTCACCAGCATGTGGGCAACCACCCGGCGGGGTGACTCGCCAAAAGAGGTGGCGATCAGCGTGCCGACCACGGGGCTGAGCAGCACCGGCGTGAGAAAGGCAATGCCCAGCAGACCGTAGCGACGCCAAATGCGTACGAGCCGACGGTTGCGCTGCGTGAACACCCGCACTTTCTGAGGACGAAACAGCCCCCGAAAGCGGCGCCGCAGCCCATCTCCTAACGAAGAGAAAAGCAGTACGCTGGTCATCATGCCCAGCACCGAGAAGAGCACCGTTTCGGACACACTCAGCCCGCCCGCGATGCCCATGCCCGACCCCACCACAAACTTGACCATGCTGGCCAAAAACACAGAGATGTACTTGAGCAGTGACATGGGCTACGGTAAAGAGCCGACAACAGGCGCGGCATTTAAAACAAAAAAATATTGTAATACCACAATACAAAAAGAACCTGGCATAGGTTCAACGCCAGACGAAACGTATCTCAGAAATCGTATCCAAACGTGAGGTAGAAGCGTGCATCCGAGCGCTCGAAGTCTTGCACACCCCAGGCCACGTCGAACTTGGCGTAGTAGCCCAGCAGCATCGTCCGGATGCCCGCCCCGTAGCCCGTCAGGAACGGATTGCGGTAGTTGATGACCGTAATCTCGAAGCCCGTTTGCGGGTCGGCGATGCGGGTATTGATGCTGTTGTCCTGCGTGAAGGGATTGCGGCCGCTCCAGGCGGTGCCCACGTCGGTGAAGGCCACCAGTTGCAGGTTGCGGAAGAAATTGGACGAGATGGGTCCCCGATAGAGGGCCCGCACGATGGGCAAGCGCAGCTCGGCGTTGAGCAGCAAAAAGCTGTTGCCAAAGATGCTGTTGTAGCGAAAGCCCCGCAGGTTGGTGGCGTATTGGTTGAAAAGCCAATCGGTTTTGTTGACCGAGCGGGCGGGCGTACCTGGTCCGCCAATGTTGAGCGGATCTTGGGGGTCGTCGTTGCGCACTTCGGTGTTGGCAAAGAGCCAATTGTCCATGCCACCCAGCAAATAGTCTTTCTTGGCCGCTCCCACAAACGAACCGTAGGCCAGGCGTGTGGCAAACACAATTTCGCGGAACAGGCGCTGGTAGTGCCGCACGTCGGCCATAAGGTTGCCAAAGCTGGCATCGGCATTGCCAGCGCCCCAATATTGGGTATAGCCCACCTTGGCCCGGGTGCCGGCCAGCATGTTCAGGCCGCTCGACTGGGTGTTGTCGAAGACGTACTCGATGCGGCCTCCGTAGTAGTTCTGCACCTCGATGGGCCGGCGGGCACTGATTGGGTCTAGGTCGGTGAACGTCGTTTGGGCCACCAACGGACTCACGCTCAGGCGAGCTGCGTTAGAAAACGGATAAGACACCGTGGCCCAGAAGCGGTTGAGGTTATAGCGGTGAAAAATGTTTTCGCTGATGGCCGTATTCAGGAAGAGGCTCTCTTTCTCGAAACGGGCGCCAAAGTCGAAGCGATGGCGCAAAAACTGATAATCGAGGAAGAAATTGCTGCTGCGCAGGTTGTTAAAAATCACCGCTCCCCCCAATATCTTGTGGTTTTCGAACAGGTCGGTCATGCCCGCGTCGAAGAGGAGGCCCAGCCCACGGGCCGGCAGTGGATCGAAGTAGATAGACGACGACACGTTGTCGGTCGTCAGGCTGTTGCGGTATTTGAAAGGGCCGCGCACGATGGGTTCGCTCTTGGCGGCCAGTTCGTCGAGCAAGGCTTCGATATCGGGCGTGTCTGGTTCGATCGCCAGCGGCAAGTCTCCCACTGCTTCCGCTGCGGGCGGTGCCTGCCGCTCGGCCTTTTCGATCTCAAAAACGTAATATTCGATGTCAATTTCGTCAGTGTCGTAGTCAACCGAATCGGGCACTCGTTCGGCCTCCACGGATGCGGGAGCGGTCGGCTCGGCCATCGGGGCGGGCAACAGCCGACGGTCTCGCCCCAGCCACTGGTCTTCGCGCACCCGTTGGCGAAAGGTGCGCGGTGTTTGTAAGCTCTGGCCGATGTCCAGGCTGTCGAGCAGGTAGATGTGCGGCTGGCCCTGGTAGCGCATCAGGGCGGCCAACTGTTCCCCGGGGGCGACGTCGTAATGAAGCAGGCTTTGCTGGTAGTCGGTCAGTTGCCGGGGCGTGGCTCCGGCCGAGTCGAGGCGGTAGAGGTTGCCAATACCCGTCGCATCGCCCACAAACAGCACGCCGCCGTCCGGCAAAGGGCGGGGCTGCGATTCGGTGTGCGGCGTACGCGTGAGCCGTTCGAGCACCGAATCGGTGCGGGCCGGGTCATAGACAAAAAGGTCGTAGCTGCTGACGATGTCTTCGGGGCATACGGCGGCGGCCGAAAGGGTATCGCCAGGGCGGTTGGACCGAAACACCACGGCCGGACGGGCGCCCTGGCCGGGTAGCAGCCGCGGCTCGAGGTCGTCGTAGAGGTCTTGGGTAATGGGCCGCAGGCTGTTTCGCCCCAGGTCGTACCAGAACAGATCGTTCTGACCCTGCCGATGGCCGCTCAGCACGGCCCAGCGGCCGTCGTCGCTAATGTCTAGCCCACTCACCCCGCTCAGGCCCACAATCTGCTGACGAGTGGTTTTCTGCTTGCCCGTCAGGCGGTCGCGCCGCAACAAGAGGCTGTTGCGTTGGGTATAGACCGAAGCCAGGATGTCTTCGCCCTGCCACTCGACCAGGGGCAGGTGGGTGTCGAGGCGTTGCCGAAACACGACAAAGCCCTGCGACCATACCACCCGCCGCTTGCTGCCGTCGCGGTCGCGCACGATCACGCGGACACGTCCGCGGCGATTTTCGGCGTAGGCCAGCCTTTTGCCCGAAGGGCTGTAGGACAAATCGCTGATCAGCACGCCCCGCCGATTTTTGCGCAGGCGCGCACTGGGCGCAGGCAATCGGTGGCTTTGTTGCGTGTTCTGCGCCATCCGAACGTAGAAATTGCCCCAGTCGCGCACCACGCGGTCGAACGAGACGCCCAGCGTGCTGGCCACGCTGGTTTCTTCGTTGCGGATGATGCGCGTCAGGTTCAGGATGTTTGACACGTTGGCCCGGCCGTAGGTCTCGGCGATGTAGTTCCAGAAAGATTGCCCGGCAACGGCAGCCGCTTCGCCCGACAATTTTTCGAGTTTGCGGGTCTTGTGGTGGATCACAAAGTCGCGCATGTAGTCGTCCATGTCCAGGCTCCAGCCTTCGGCGGCATAGCGGGCGGCCCCCTGCGTAAACCAGTCCGAAAGGCTCATCAAGTACGTGCTCTGCAGCATGTCCTTGAAACTGCCGCCGTACATCATGTCCTGAATCAGCGTACGGGCAATGCCCAGGCTGATCTCGCGCCGAAAGTCGGGCTGGCTGCCCGCGTAGGGCACTTCGATGATGGACTTGTAGAAAAACCCTTGCCCACTCGACCCCACGGCATTGTCGGCGTCCAGCCCCACGTTGCTCTGCCGCAGGTCGGTCATCGAGTTGTAGATAAAGAGTTTGATTTTGCTGTAGGGGGCAAAACCATACAACTCGGTGATGCGGCCAAACTCTTTTTCGGCGTAGGCCACGGCGTGGCGCGCAACGGGCTCGCCGTCTTCGTAGTAATAGACGTCAAAATTGTTGCTGCTGATAAATTGCCAGTGAAAAGCCCGGTACTGAATCCGGTTTTTGCCGAACGTTTCCTGCGTCATTTGTGCCCGGGCGGCAAAAGCCATCAAAAAAAATAGCAGGCACAAGGCCTGAAAGGCGTAAAAGCGGCGGTTCATGTGGGCGGGTGCGTAGCGGATTTCTCGTATAACGAAAGGTAACGATTTATATTGACTTCGGGGTCGAGGGGCTGCCCTGTTATGAGGTGCGTGGCCAGGTGCGCGGCCCAGTAGGGCGCCAGCGACACGCCCTTGGTACCCAGCCCGTTGAATACGCCCAGAGCCGGAAAAGCCGGGTGTACTCCCAAAAATGGCCGTCGGTCGCGCGTAGTGGGGCGTATGCCCGCTTGCTGGTCGGTCACCTCGAAGTTTTGCCGGTAGAGGCTGCGCACCTTTTGGTCTAGCTCGGTGCGGGCGGCGGCTGTCGGGTGGACATCGGCCGGGTAGTTCTCGAACGTAGAGCCGGCCCGGTAGCCATTGTTGCCCCGTGGCACCATCCAGACGCCCCGGTTGAACACCACGGGCGGCACGGCCGTGGCCGTACGCAGCGAAATAATTTCGCCTTTGTTTGGGATGAGGGGCAACCAGTTGAACCACGAATTTTCGGTCAGGCGGTGGCCTTCGCAGAAAATGGTCCGGGCAAAAGACTGGCCCGCGTAGCGCACGCCCTCGGGGCTTGGCCGAAAGTCGGCGTAGGATACGTGGGCCTCGGTGTAGGCATCACCCGCCTGCAAATAGCGGCGCGTGGCGGCCAGAAAACCGGGGACGTCCAGGTAGCCCGACTGGCGCGTGCACACCCCGCCGTGGGGCGCCCGCACCAGGGCCGCCGCCGCGCCGGGCAAAATCCCGCCCACGAAGGGTTGCCACTGGGCACTGCTGCTTTTGCCCGCAAACTGGTTTTGCTGACCCACGTCGGCAAAGGGCCGGAAAATGGGCATCTCGTGCAAGAACACGGCCCCGAGGCGCTGCGCCTGTCGGCGGTAGAAGTCGTGCAGAAACGGAAACAGCTCGGCAGCCCGCCACGTGAGGCTGAACACCCGCCCCGTGACGGGATTGAACAAACCCGCCGCCGCCGCCGAAGAAGCCCCCTCCCGGAACGTGTTGAGCACGTGCACCCGCTGCCCCTGCTCCAGCAGGGTGAGGGCCAGCACCGATCCGGCCAGCCCTTGGCCTACGATTAAGTAATTGGCAGTCATCTTATTTGAGGATACACGACGGGTCTGACCCAAACGGTTCGTCCTGACTAGATTCCTCTAGAAAAAACGCTTGATCAGGTAGGCCCAGAGCACCGTAGTGAAGTACGTAAAGCCGCTGTACACCACGGCCACCATCGCCATGTCGGGCTGTTGCAAGAGCTTGGTAGCCACAAAGATAGCCAAGGCACTGTTTTGCAGGCCCACCTCGATGGCGATCGTAAACTGCCCCCGGATGCTCAGCCCCGCCACCCGGGCAATAAGTCCGCCCGCAAAAGCTCCGCCCAAATTAAGCAAAAAGGCGGGCAAAATGATGTGGCGCGCGGCACCAAGGCGCTGCTGACTGCCCTCTTCGAAGAAGATGACCCCCGAGAAAATCAGGAGCAGCACCAGCGGCAGCAAATAGCGCAGCGGCTTTTCGAGCCGGGCCGCCGTGCGCGGAAAGCGGGCATTGAAGGCCAAGCCGAGCACCGTTGGCAAGAGAATGGTGAGCGCGATCTCGCGGATGGTAGGCCAAAACGGCAGCCGCAGCTCGGTTTCGGCCCCCATGTAGAACTGCAGGGCCAGATTGGTCAGCAGCGGGATGGTCACCAAAATAACGAGGCTATTGAGGGCCGTCATGGCCACCGAGAGCGCCACTCGCCCCCGCAGCAAGTGCGTGATCAGGTTGGACGATGACCCGCCCGGGCAGGCGGCCAGCAATACCAGCCCTGCCTTGACGGCCGGGGGCAAATGCCAAGGGGTGGCGATCAGGAAGGCCAATACGGGCAGCAGCAGCAGTTGGGTAGCGATGCCGACCACAAACGCCTTGGGCCGTCGAAACACGTGGGCAAAGTCGCGGAAGTGCAAATTGATCCCGATACCGAACATGATGACGGCCAGCCCGGCGGGCACCAGATACTGCGAGAAAAAATTTGGTGGCATAGGGTCGGACGCTCGCGTGCTCGCCGGGCACTGCGCTGCACGGCCACGAAATTACATTTTTTGGACGAAGGTGGTTTCGTAATGGCAAAAACACTGTCCGACACCAGAACTCGGTCGGACGGTAGTGGTCGCCAGGGGCTGCGTAGGCGAACGAACCAGCCCAGCTGCGGGGCTTGGCGCCCGTGGTGCGCCTCCCCATGGCCACGGCCTCCGCGTTACAAACACTTTCCAAACCTTTGGGCGGTAGGCACTATGTTTTCAAGAGAAGACTTTTCAGCATTTTTATTACTGAAACACGTGATTTTTTGGTGTACCCAGGCGGAAGAAGCTGTCTAAATTTAGTATTTTAATATCAAGAAAGAGTATGTTTTTTTT
>DAIRSZ010000078.1:0-9694 GCA_036804165.1 Catalimonadaceae bacterium
TTGACCGCATCGGTGGTGATACGTACGCTATTGATGCCCGGGACAACTTTGTGGCCATCGTATTCGGCAATTTATCAAAGTCCGTGATGCTCAAATCCGATGATTACGGCGATACCTGGACGGTATCAGCCATTTACCAAGCCGATACTACCGGGAAGCCTACGGTAGTCAATGCTGCAGGGACCTCGTTCTACGATCTCATCACTTCTGATGGTAATATGTCGTTGGTGTTGGACAATCAGGGCAGGGCGCACGTGGTGGGAGGACTCTCTAACGAAGCTGCCTGGCCCGTGGGCGAAGCGTACGGAGGCAGTTTCTTTCCGGGTAGTGTAGTATTTCCCACCGAAGACGGTGACTTCTACAGCCTCCCCGCCAATGACGAAGACCTGATCGCAGGACTCTGGTACTGGAATGAATACATGGTGGCCGACAACGACACGCTCGCCACGGGCGTGATCATTCCGCGCTACGACATCATTGCCCGCCCCTACGACGAAGATGGCGACGGCATCTACCGGGTGACTACCACGCCCGGACAACAAGGAGGTCCGACCGTAGTGCCGGGCATTTACGGCAGCGACGGACTAAACTCGCAGCCCATGCTTTCGATAGACTCGATTACAAATGACCTTTACATCGTGTACACTGCGATGCTGGAAGAAGCCGTAGGCGAAGAACCGGGCGTTCAGACGGGACTGCAAAACCAGTTTCCCATTTCTGCACGGGGTATTCTGTCCATTAAAGGGCGCTTTGTAGTAGGCGAAACCACCACAACGATTGAATGGAGCCAACCGACCAATGTTGCCCGCGAAATTGCCAACCCCGACGATGAAGAGAATCTCTACCGCTTCGAAGAAAGCGTGTACCCGAGTGCTTACAAGTACATCGTTAGTGATACGATGCACTACATCTTCCAGTCCGACCTAAGTGCCGGCCACAGCACAAACTACGATTCGCAACCGGTACAATCGAATGGGATCAACTACTTCCCCCTCGACGTCACGGCCCTGACGAAACCTGTTTACAAAACAAGTGCGTTTGTGACGGGTATCACCTCCGTACGCCGCGCACTGACGTCGGCCCAAGTGAGCCTCTACCCCAACCCGACCGAATCGTCGGTGCGCCTCGACCTGACGCTCAAGCAAGCGGGTGAGGTAACGGTGGTGCTGCGCAACGCCCTGGGTCAGGAAGTGATCCCCGGCCGCCAGGTATCGGCCAACGCGGGTGCACAGTCGCTGAGCCTGGATATGCAGCGCCTCCCCACGGGCCTCTACTTCTGCACCGTCACGACGCCCGAAGGCAGCGTGACCAAGCAAGTGATGCGGAAGTAGTGGCACCCCCTCCGCTCCGCGGCGGCCACCAACCCTCCCCCTTTTGGGGAGGGAGAGGCTTAGGAGTTCCCTCCCCAACAGGGGGAGGGAGAGGCTTAGGAGTTCCCTCCCCAACAGGGGGAGGGAGAGGCTTAGGAGTTCCCTCCCCAACAGGGGGAGGGTTAGGGTGGGGGTAACCCCAAATCCCTCAAAATCAAAAAAAAGCCCTCTCCATATTGGAGAGGGCTTTTTTTGTGGGGTTGGTGGGCCCGGAATCGGTGCGTTATGTAAGACTGCTCACCGTACCTCGCTGGGCTCATATTTTCGGATATTCTCTAGTTCAAGCTTTCGGGCTTCGGCTTCTTCTTCGAGGTCGTAGTCATTTTGCAGCCCCAGCCAGAACTTGGCGCTCGTACCTAAGTAATGGCTTAATCTCAGGGCAGTGGCCGCCGTAATTCTGCGACGCCCCCTGACGATTTCGCTCACGCACGTTTGGGGTATTCCTATGTCCTTTGCCAATCGGTACGCGGTAATGCCGAGCGGCAACATAAACTCTTCGCGTAATACTTCGCCCGGATGAATATTGGGTATCTCTTTCATAACTAGTGATAATCTATCATTTCTACTTCACTTGCCTGACCACTTTCCCATCGGAAAATAATTCTCCATTGATCGTTGATCCTGATACTGTGATAACCGCTTAGATTACCGGATAACTTTTCCAGCCTGTTTGACGGAGGAATTCTCAGATCGGCGGTATGCTGAGCGTTATGAAGCATTCGTAATTTTCGGCGAGCGATTTTTTGCATCTCTGGCGGCCATTTAGGAACCCGCTCACCATTCCACACTTTTTCAGTTGACTTTGAGCCGAAAGAAATGATCATACTTGTTGGATGTGATACTAACGCCAAAGGTTAGTAATCCGTTTTGAACCACAAGTATTTTTGTTCAAGCTTCATTATAAGCCACACAGTAGAAATGCGATGAATCGCGTCTCTACTGCGTGGCGGGGAAATCTATTTGCCCAGCAAGTCGCGCAGGGCGCTTTCGGCGTCGGCGAAGCGGTAGGCGTAGCCGCCCGCGGCGGCCTTGTGGTTCGCGACGCGGCTGCTGCCCAGCACCACGGTGGCCATCTCGCCGAGGGCGGCCCGGAGGGCAAAAGCGGGCACGTGGGGCAGCCACAGCGGCCGCCGCAGCACCCGGGCGGCCAGGCGGGTCAGTTCGGCATTGGTGACGGGCGCCGGGCCCACGGCGTTGTAGGCGCCCTGCCACTGCGGATCGCGCAGGGCGTGGGCGAACAGGCCACAGAGGTCGTCGAGGTGAATCCACGACAGGTATTGCTTCCCGTGCCCGAGGGGCGCGCCCAGCCCGAACCGGATGGGCAGCACCAGCCGGGGCAAGGCCCCGCCTTCGCCGCTGAGCACCACGCCGATGCGTAGCTTAACTACCCGGCAGTGGTCGTGAAACTGCTCGGCGGCGGCCTCCCAGTGGAGGCACACCTCGGCCAGAAAGTCGTCGCCGGGGGGGCTGGTCTCGTCTTGCAGCACGTCGCCGGTGTCGCCGCCGTAGTAGCCGATGGCCGAGGCCGACACCAGCGTCCGGACGCGGTGGTCGGTGCCTTGCAACTGGCGGAAAAGCAGGTTGGCCGTCTCGACACGGCTGTCGAGCAGTTCGCGCTTGCGGGCGTCGGTCCAGCGCTGGTCGGCGATGCCCGCCCCGGCCAGGTGTACGAGGTGGTCGGCCGTGGCCAGGGCGTCGGGATCGAGGTAGCCCCGGGCCGGATCCCAACGGTACGTACGGGTGGCCCCCCGGGGGTTGGCCCGGCGGCTCAGGTGGGTGACGGTATAGCCTTGGGCTTGCAGGTGTTGGGTCAGGCGGGTGCCCACCAGGCCCGAAGCCCCGGTGATCAGGACGGTTTCGCTCATAATGCAAAAAAAGGGTTGGCGTGATTATGTCTGCATACGCGAATGGGGCCATTGTGGCTGATCTGCGCTGCGGCAGTAGAGACGTAGCATGCTACGTCTCTACTACGATGCTACGTCTCTACCTACGAGGCTACGTCTTTATCTGCGGCGTGCCTTGCAAGGATGCCCCTACGGGGTTTTTCTCCTTCTCAGTACAAAATATCGGCCGACCGTGTACTTTCACGGGGATTTTTGTCAAAACGCCCTTCCCTCCCCAATCCATGGCTCAGGACTACGACAAGATACTCCGCGAGAACGTGGGCCAGTTTCTGCTCTCGGTTTCCCGGCGCCTCTTTGGCTTTGGCATCGCCCACTCCACCGAAGTCAAAGACGCCTTGCCCACCACCCTCTCCAAAGAACCTGACTTCCTCCGCATCGTCCAACCCACCGCTGGCTCGCCCTTTCTGCTCCACCTCGAGTTTCAGACCGCCGACACGCCCGACATGG
This sequence comes from Catalimonadaceae bacterium, assembly GCA_036804165.1. GTDB lineage: Bacteria > Bacteroidota > Bacteroidia > Cytophagales > Flexibacteraceae > DAIMZG01. Next base: position 3,722 of record DAIRSZ010000078.1, read on the forward strand.
TCTTCCGCATGCAGGAGTACTTCGTCTTGCTGCGTCGCAAGTTCAACCTGCCCGTCAGGCAGTTTGTCCTCTATCTGGGCAATCGCCCCGCCCGAATGCCCACCCAACTGCCTCCCGAAGAGGTCTTCGAAGGCTTCGCCCTCCGCAGCCTCCACCAGTACGACTATCGGCAGCCTTTGGCCTCGGTGGTGCCCGAAGAGGTGCTGCTGGCCGTGCTGAGCGATTTTGGTCAAGAGCAGGCCCAGGTGGTGATAGGAAAAATAATTCGCCGGCTGGTGGAAATCAGCGGAACCGAAAAAGCGTTACGCAAGTACGTGCGCCAACTCTTGGTGCTGGCGCGGTTGCGAAAGTTGAGTTTGATAGTAAAAAAAGAATTGTCTGCTATGCCCATCGAATACGACATCCGACAAGACGCCTTCTACCAACAAGGAATCGCTGAAGGCAAAGCAGAAGGCGAAGCCAAAGGCAAGGCTGAGATGATCCGCAGCCTGTTGGCCGACGGCACCCTGCCTATCGAGAAGATTGCCCAACTGGCCCGCGTGCCGCTGGCCGAAGTGCAACGCATTGCCGCGGAGGGTTCCGTAGAATAGCAAGCTACGTGACTACGTCGCCACGTCTCAACCGTGTACGACGACATCAACTCGTTTTGCGAACCCCCTCTCTCTAGGAAGCCCCCTCAGAACGCTAAACCGATGCTCATCCCCGCCCGGGGCACGATGCCGCGACGGTAAGGATTGACCAGCGTCAGGTGAAAAATGTCGGCCTCATAGTCGCTGAGCGGGATGATGAGACCGCCGCCCCCGTAAACCCCGATGCTCAGGCGTGCACCAACCAAGGTGCTGACACCAAAAACTGCTCCCAGTCCTCCGGCCTGGGCCGACAGGTTTTCATCGCTGGTCTGGCCCTGACCCGTGACAGGGTCGAAAGTAAATCGGGTATAGTTTTCGAGGGAGATTTGGCGATAGAGCGCGTAAGGAGCGAAGAAGACACCGTTGAGCGGCTCTCCGTTGACGTAGAACCGGGGCTGTAGTTCGAGCTTGAGGCCTTCCATGGCGTCGGCCTCGTCGTACACATTGGGACGATCCGAGAGGTAGTAGCCCGCAATGAAGCTCAGCGAGGTCATGAGAGCGATTTTCCGCTCGACGTTGATTTCGAGCCCACTACCTAAGAAAGCGAAGGGCTGTAGTGAGAAAGCCGTCTGGTAGGTAGGAGCGTAGTCTTGATTTTGGGCGTACAACGTGGAGGCACTCAGGCCAAACAGGGCCAGTATCCAGAAAAATTTCATAGTCTAAGGGTTGGGACGAAGGTGGGCAAGTAATTATTAACAATCCTTGAGAGGGGCTATCAGCCTACTGACGGAAAGGGCAGCGGGGGGCGTTGCTTGCGTCGCCCTTTTGCCCTTCGGTACGTTGCCCTTGCCCACCCGACGATTGTACCCACCAGGGCGGACAGTGGCTAGGCAAGGTCAGACCCACTGGCGTTCGGCCAGGTACTCGATGATCTGCACAGCGTTGGTGGCGGCTCCTTTGCGGAGGTTGTCGGCCACGATCCAGAGGTTGAGGGTGCGCGGCTGGGTTTCGTCGCGGCGCAGGCGGCCCACGAACACCTCGTCGCGGCCCTGGGCGTAGAGGGGCATGGGGTAATGGTTGGCCCGTACGTCGTCTTCGAGCACCACGCCGGGGGCCTGGCCGAGCAACGCACGTACTTCCTCGAGGTCAAATTCTTTTTCAAACTCCACGTTGACTGCTTCGGAATGGCCGCCCATCACGGGGATGCGCACGGCCGTGGCCGTGACGGCGATCCGGTTGTCACCCATAATTTTTTTGGTTTCGTGCACCATCTTCATCTCCTCTTTGGTATAGCCGTTTTCGAGGAAGACGTCAATGTGGGGCAGGACGTTGAAGTCAATCGGGTGCGGATAGACGCGCTCGGCGGTTTCGCCCCGGCGTTCGGCCATGAGCTGATCCACGGCTTTTTTGCCCGTGCCCGTCACCGACTGGTAGGTCGAGACCACCACCCGGCGGATGCCGTATTGCTGGTGCAGCGGGTGCAACACCACCACCATCTGGATGGTCGAGCAGTTGGGGTTGGCGATGATCTTGTCGCCGGGCGTCAGCACGTGGGCGTTCACCTCAGGCACCACCAGTTTGTAGTCGGGGTGCATGCGCCAGGCCGAGGAATTGTCCACCACCGTGATGCCCGCCGCCGCAAAGCGGGGCGCCCATTCGAGCGAGGTGCTGCCGCCAGCCGAAAACACGGCCACGGGCGGCCGCCGTGCGATGGCCTCTTCGGCCCCGATGACGGTGTAGTCCTTGCCCTGAAAAGGAACGGTTTTGCCCCACGACTGGGATGAAGCCACGGGGATGATCTCGGAAATATGGAGCGGCGACTCGGCGAGTCGCCGCAACATTTCGCTTCCGACCAGTCCGGTGGCCCCGACTACTGCAATTTTCATTATGAGATAAAAAATTTGTTGTTAACTTGGAGGGTTACTGTTCAACGCCATTCTTATGGTGATGCCCGACCGATTGTTGTCGTACATTAGATTGCGGACGCAATCTTACCTAAAAAAATTCCCCCCGCTTGCGAAAGTCGGTTGGTGGTGGCTGCTGCTGGTCCTGGGAACGACCGCACAAGCCCAGCTAGTTGATAACTTTTCGGACGGCGATTTTACGCAAAATCCTCCGTGGACGGGCGACACTAGTCAGTTTATCGTCAACGTCGCCGGGCAGCTTCAGTTACAGGCCGACGCGGGCGGCACGCGCTACCTGGCCACGGCCAACGCCCTGCGCGACAGCACCGAGTGGAACGCCTACGTCCGCATGGACTTCAGTCCGTCCAATAACAATTATGCCCGGCTGTACCTGGTATCCGATCAGGCCGACCTGACCGGGTCGCTCCAAGGCTACTACCTCCGGATGGGCGAAAACCTGGCCCTTGACGGCATTGACCTCTATCGCCAAGACGGCACCGAGAGCACGCTGCTGCTCAAAACCTTTGCGGGCGCAGCGGCCGTCAGTCCCCGTTTGCGCATTCGCGTGACGCGCAGCGCCACCGGACAGTGGGCCATTTTTGCGGATCCGCTGGGCGGAAACGCCCTGCTGATGGGCGGCGAAGTGACCGACAATGTGCATACGGCCACGTCCTTTTTCGGCGTTTGGTGCCAGTTTACAGCCTCGAACGCCACGCGTTTTTACTTCGATGATTTTGAGATCAAACTCATCGAGCCCGACACGGTGCCGCCCGTTGTTTTGCAAGCCGAGCCCCTGACGGAAAGTACGCTGCGCCTCGTATTTTCCGAACCCGTAGATTCGGTCTCGGCCAGCGACCCGGAGCATTATTTTGTTAACCAGGGCTTGGGCCTGCCCGTGGCTGCCACGTGGCAGCGCACGGCCCCGGCCGAAGTGGTGCTCACGTTCGACGGCAACTTTTTGCCCAATCAACCCTACGACCTGACGGCGGCACTCGTGGCCGACCTGAGCGGCAACGTGATGGCCGTGCAAACGATTGGCTTTACCTTCCTGGTGCCCTACGTGCCGGGCTTTCGCGAACTGGTCATCAACGAACTGATGGCCGACGAAAACCCGCCCGTAGGCTTGCCGCTGGCCGAGTTTGTCGAGCTGTTCAATCCGACTGCTCAGCCTATTGAGTTGGGTGGTATGACCCTGGCCGACCTGAGCACGACGGCCACCTTGGGCAATTACCTGCTGCCGGCGGGCGGCTACCTGATTTTGTGCCGCCCGGCGCAGGTAGCCGAGTTTTTGCCCTACGGCCCCGTGATGGGCCTGAGCCTGCCTACGCTCAACAACACGAGCGAGACCCTTACGCTGCGCCGCGCCGACGGCACCCTGCTCGACCAGATCAGCTACGACCTGAGCTGGTACGGCGACCCTGACAAACAAGACGGCGGCTGGACGTTAGAGCAGATCAACCCCTTGGCCCCCTGCTCGGATGCCCGCAACTGGCGCGCCTCGACTGACGAAACCGGCGGCACGCCGGGCCGCCAGAACGCCGTTTTTGCCCTTACGGTGGACACCCTGCCGCCTACGCTAGTGGGGGTGACGATCCCAACCCCCGATACGCTGCTGCTCATCTTCGACCAACCCCTCGACAGCCTGAGCGCGGTTACGGCAAGCTATTTTCTCTCTCCGACCTTGCCCTTTGGTCAGCCTTTGCCCGCAGGACCCGACTTTGCCCGCGTGCGTCTGCCCCTGTCGCAACCCCTGAGCGTGGGCGTGGCCTATACGCTGACGGTGACCAACGTCCGCGATTGTGCGGGCAATCTGCGCGACTCGACCTCAGTGATCTTTGGCGAGGGGCGCATGCCTGGCCCCTACGAAGTGCTGATTACCGAACTGATGGCCGACCCTACCCCGCCTGTCGGACTGCCCGAGCAGGAGTTTGTCGAACTTTACAATACTACCTCTGACCTGCTCGAACTCGGCGGCAGCACCTTCGCCCACGAACAGAGCATAGCCACCTTGCCTTCTCTTGCGCTACGTCCCGACGAATACGTGATCTTGTGCCGCACCAGTGCGGTGGCGGCCTGGTCGCCCTACGGACGAGCGGTGGGCGTCACGAGCTTTCCGGCGCTGCGCAATGCGGGGGCGGCCCTGGTGCTGCGCAACGCGGCGGGGGACTACCTCCACGGCGTGCGCTACGCCGACACCTGGTACGACGACGCCGAAAAACGCGACGGCGGCTGGACACTCGAAATGCGGGACGTACAGATCCCTTGTGCCGACCGCCGCAACTGGACGGCCTCGACCGACCCTTCCGGCGGCACGCCGGGCCGGGCCAACGCCGTGGCGGCCCCGCTACCGACAATGCCGCCCCGCTTGCGGGAGGTTGCTGCGGTCGGGGGCGACACCCTCCTTGTCACCTTCGATGCGACCCTGGAAGCAGACGCGGTAGTCGCTACGGCCTTCGCACTCGACGGCGGCCTTGTTGTAGTAACTGCCACGGTGGCCCCGGCCCCCGATCGGCAAGTGGTGCGCCTCTTGCTCAGTACGCCCCCCGTGGCGGGGCGCTTCTACACACTGCGCACCGCCGGGCTGCGCGATTGTCAGGGTCAACCCTTACCCCCGGACAGCCTTACTTTCGGCGTAGGTCGCCCGCCCGGGCGGTTCGAGTTGCTGATCACCGAAATTATGGCCAACCCTAGTCCGGTCGTCGGGCTGCCCGAGCGCGAATACCTGGAGGTATTCAACGCCAGTGCCGACTTGCTCGAACTGCGCGACGTGGCCCTCAGCGACGCGACGAGCACCACCCGGCTGCCCGCCCTGGCCCTGCGCCCCGGCGAACACGTGGTGCTGTGCGGCACGTCGGCCGTGCCCGCGCTGGCGCCCCTGGCCCGCACACTGGGCGTCACGAGTTTTCCGTCGCTGACCATTGGCGGCAAACGGCTCACCCTGCGCAACCCGGTGGGCGAGTTGCTGCACACGGTGGACTACCGCGATACCTGGTACGGCGACCCGGCTAAACGCAACGGCGGCTGGTCGCTCGAAATGGTGGACGTGGGTCGTCCTTGCGGGGGCCGCGACAACTGGACAGCCTCGACCGATCCGCGTGGGGGCACGCCCGGGGCGCCCAACGCCGCCCAAGCCCAAAATCCCGACCTGACGCCTCCGCAACTGCTGCGGGCCGACGTGGCCGACGCCCAGACCCTGCACTTGCGCTTTGACGAGCCGCTCGATAGCCTGGCCACTACTACGGATGCTTACGCCACCTTGCAACCCGACGGTCTGTCGGGCCAGCTCCGCGTAATGGCCGATTTGCAGGCCGAGGTGGTGGTGCGTCTGTCGGCCCCACTGCGCCCTCGCACAGTTTACACCCTAACTCTTGGACGTATCGCAGACTGCACGGGCAACCGCAGTCCCGAAGGGCGGGTAACCTTGGCCTTGCCCGAGGTGCCCGTACCCGGCGACGTGCTGCTCAACGAGGTGCTCTTTCATCCGCCCGTTGGTGGGGTAG
>DAIRSZ010000079.1:0-9640 GCA_036804165.1 Catalimonadaceae bacterium
GGGCGAGCCGGGCGTGCCCGTGCAGGTGCGCATCCGCGGCGACCGCAGCCTGCCCTCGCTCAACAACGCCGTGATTGCCAGCAGCGGCGAGCCGCTCTATGTGCTCAATGGCGTACCGCTCTACGACATCCAGGAGCAGCAAAGCGCGGGCGTGCAGTTCACCGAAGGCCGCCTGGCCGAACAGCGGCTCAATCCGTTGGCGGGTCTCAATCCCGAAGACATCGAGTCCATCACCGTCCTCAAGGATGCTGCCGCCACGGCCATCTACGGGGCCAACGCGGCCAACGGCGTGGTGCTGATCACGACCAAGCGGGGCCAAACGGGCTCTACCCGCGTGTCGGCCAACGTCAACTACGGCGTGCAGGAGGTGCTCAACCGCCTGCGACTGACCAACAGCACGCAGTACCTGGAACTGTTCCGCGAAACGCTCATCAACTCGGGGCGCACGCCCGAGGCGGCTGACCAATTTCTGCGTGAGCAGGGCAACGATGTCAGCATCAATACCGACTGGGAGGGGCTGATCTTCCGCCCGGCCACGACGGCGGCGGCCAACGTAGCCATCAGTGGGGGCGAGGGCCAGACTACCTTCCGCGTGTCGGGGGGCTTTCAGCGGCAGCAGGCTGTCACGCAGGGCAACGACTTCGAGCGCGTGAGCCTCCGCAGCAACCTCCGCAACACCTGGAACCGTCGCTTTACGACCGACTTTGACTTGGGCATTGCCTACAATACTAAACAGGGATTTGAGCTGTCCGAGTTTGTGTCGGTGCCGCCGACCCTGTCGCCCTTTGCGCCCGATGGCAGTTTCAGCCGCGAAGGAATATTTTTCGACATCCGGGCCAACCCGCTGGCCATCTTGGCCCAAAACGAAAACCAGAACCGGGGTGTATCGGGTACGGGGTCGTTGCGGCTGGAATACGTGCTGCATTCTACCCTCACCCTGAGCACCACCCTCGGCGCCGACTACTACCAGAATCGCCGCGCCATCTTTCAGTCGAGCCAGAACGCCTCGGGCGTCCGGCGGGGCGGCTTCGCCAGTCGCTTCGACCGTAATAACCTCCGCTGGATCAACTTCACGCAATTGCGCTGGCAGCGCAGTTGGGCGGGCCGCCATCACGCCAGTGCCCTGGGCGGCGTAGAGGCGCAGGAAAAGATTACGTCGCTGCTGCGCATGACGGGTACCAACTTCCCCTTTGACGGCCTGCGGCAGATTGGCGTGCAGCCCGCCGCCAACACGTCGGCGACCTCGTCCGACAACGAAGAAAGCCAATTGTCCTTCTACGCCCGCGGCACCTACGACTTTCGCCACCGCTACTACCTTTCGCTCACGGCCCGACAAGATGCGGCCTCCGTGTTTGGGGGCGACCAGCAGGTGGCGCGCTTCAGCTCGGCGGGGGCGGCCTGGGTACTGACCGAAGAGGCCTGGGGGAAAGCCAAGGGCCTGGATTTGCTCAAGCTGCGCGCTACGCTGGGCACCACGGGCAATGCGCGCATTGGCTCCTACACGGCCCGGGGCGTGTACCGCTTCGGCGCGGCGGCGGCCTACGGCGGGCAGAGTGGCAGTTCGGCCGTGACGGCCGCCAACCCGGGGCTGTCTTGGGAACTGACCACCAAGCTCAATTTTGGGCTGGACGCGCTGCTCTTCAAGCGCGTGAGCCTGACGCTGGAGCACTACCGCGACCTGACACAAGGGGCCATCGGGCAGTTGGACCTGCCCGCCGAAACGGGCTTTAGTACGGTGACGGCCAACCTGTCGGACCTGCGCAATACGGGTTGGGAACTGACACTCAACACCACCAATGTGGAACGGGACCGCCTGCGGTGGACTACCAACTTCAACTTTGCCACCAACCGCAACGTGATCACGCGCATTGTGGGCGGCCGCGAAATCGAAGGCTCGGTCACCACTCTGGCGGGCGTACGCCAGGGCGAGAGCGTCACCTCGCTGTACGCCACGCGCTACGCGGGCGTAGATCCCTACAACGGCAAGCGCCTTTTCCTACTGCCCGACGGCACCCTCACCGACGACGCCAACCTGGCCCGGCGGGTCGAGAACCGCGTCCGGGTGGGCGACGCTGCGCCGCTGTTCTTTGGCGGCATGACGCACGTGCTTACGTGGCGGCAATTTACGTTCAGTTCGTTGGTGACCTACGCCTACGGCAGTTGGGTGCAGGTGCCCGAGCGGGTGATGCTCGTGTTGAGCGATGGACGGAATATTGATTTTTTTAATGCCGACATCAACCAGCTCAATCGCTGGCAGCAACCCGGCGACCTGACCGATACGCCGCGTTTGCTCGAAGCGGGCTTTCCGACCAGCCGCAACTCGACGCGCTTCATCTACAACAACTCGCACATCGAAATCAGCCACCTGAGCGTGTCCTACGCCGTGCCGCAGGCGTGGGGGCAGCGGGTGCGACTCCGGCAGGCCAGCCTGGGCCTGCAAGTAACCAACCTGGGGTTTGTCAGCCTGGTGCGCCACCGTAGCGCAGGCAACGGCATTGACCAATACCGCGTGGCCTTCCCGCAGGGCCGGGCCTACGGGCTATCGGTGCGGGTAGAGCTTTAGGGCTGTCCGCCAAGTCACCCAAGAATATGCCCCTTTTTTGGGACAAAGGCCCAGGCAGGAAGACAAACAAAGGCAGTAGCAGTCAAAATGCGGATGCAGCCTAATAAAATTGTGTCAATTAATTGTGGGGCAGATGCATTGATTAATGTGGAGATTTTTTACCAAATTGACCATCCGTAGTTTTCCAAATCAATACCAATCACCAAAACACTAACGTAATGCTGTACGACAAGCCGCAGTACAAAGAACAGTACGACAACTTTATTGGGGGCAAGTGGGTGGCTCCGGTCAAAGGTCAGTATTTCGAAAACACTTCACCGATAGACGGCCAGGTGTTCACCCGCGTGGCTCGTTCCACCAAAGAGGACATCGAACTGGCCCTCGACGCCGCCCACGCGGCCAAAGACGCCTGGGGCAACACCTCGGCGGCTGAGCGGAGCAAGGCCCTGCTCAAGATCGCCGACATCATGGAGCAAAACCTCGAGAAGTTGGCCGTGGCCGAAACCTGGGACAACGGCAAGGCCGTCCGCGAAACGCTGGCAGCCGATCTTCCCCTGGCGATTGACCACTTCCGCTACTTTGCGGGCGTCATCCGGGCCGAAGAAGGTTCCATCGCCGAGCTAGACCAACACCTAGTGTCGGTCAATATCAAAGAACCTCTCGGTGTGGTGGCCCAGATTATCCCCTGGAACTTCCCCATTCTGATGGCCACCTGGAAAATTGCTCCCGCCCTGGCGGCGGGCAACTGCACCATCGTCAAGCCCGCCGAGCAGACGCCCGCCAGCATCATGGTGCTGGCCGAACTGATTCAGGACGTGCTGCCTGCGGGTGTGCTCAACATCGTCAACGGGTTTGGCGTGGAGGCCGGCAAGCCGCTGGCCTCGTCGCCGCGCGTCAGCAAAGTGGCTTTTACGGGCGAAACCACCACGGGTCGCCTCATCATGCAATACGCCGCCGAAAACATTGTCCCCGTTACGCTCGAATTGGGCGGCAAATCGCCCAACGTGTTCTTTGAAAGCGTCATGGACGCCGACGACGCCTTCCTCGACAAGTGCATCGAAGGGGCCGCCATGTTTGCCCTCAACCAGGGCGAGATCTGCACCTGTCCTTCGCGCATTCTGGTGCAGGAGTCCATCGCCGACCGCTTCATCGAAAAGGTGGTGGCCCGCGTCCAGAAAATCAAGGTAGGCAACCCGCTCGATACGGAGGTGATGATGGGCGCCCAGGCATCCAACGACCAGTACGAGAAAATTCTCTCCTACATCAAGATCGGACAGGAAGAAGGCGCCGAAGTGCTCGTCGGGGGTGGAACCAACTCGCTCGACGGCGACCTGTCGAACGGGTTTTACATCCAGCCCACCATCCTGAAGGGTCACAACAAGATGCGCGTGTTCCAGGAAGAAATCTTCGGGCCGGTGGTGTCGCTGACCACCTTCAAGGACGAGAAAGAAGCCATTGAGCTGGCCAACGACACGCTCTACGGCCTGGGCGCGGGCGTCTGGACGCGCGACGCGCACCAGCTTTACCAGGTGCCCCGGGCCATTCAGGCGGGCCGCGTGTGGGTCAATTGCTACCACCACTACCCGGCCCACGCGCCGTTTGGCGGCTACAAAAAGTCGGGCGTTGGGCGCGAGAATCACCACATGATGCTCAACCACTACCGCCAGAACAAAAACATGCTCGTCTCCTACGACAAGAACGCCATGGGCTTCTTTTAGGAGTAGGCCGTGGCTTTCACCAAAGTCTTTTGCCCCCCCCGAGGGGCAAAAGACTTTTTTCATGTCTATGCCAGTCTGTGTGTCAGTAACTGAACCCGGCCCCGGCAAAAAGGATTGAAGAAGTATTCCTACTAGAACCCAACACCATGAATACGACCACCGAAAAAATTGAGCGCGTACGCGTGACCGACGCGGCCAAGGCCGTCATTGACGAGCTGCGGGCCACGCACGGCGAGCTGATGTTTCACCAGAGCGGTGGCTGCTGCGACGGCTCGGCCCCGATGTGCTACGCCCAGGGCGACCTGCTCATTGGCGATGCTGATGTCTATCTGGGCGACATCCACGGCTGCCCGTTCTACATGGCCCGCTTTCAGTTCGAGTACTGGAAGCACACCCAACTGACGGTGGACGTCACCAAAGGCCGCGGCGCCAGTTTTTCGCTCGAAATCCCGATGGGGCTGCGCTTTCTGATCCACTCACGCCTTTTTACACCCGAGGAGCAAGCCCAGCTAGCGCCGGTCAATGAATAAATGGCCCCGCTCCACAAAAAAGCCCCGCCGCACTTTCTCCGTGCGGCGGGGCTTTTGTGCGTTCGGCTGGCTCAATACCCCGGATTCTGACCCAGGTTGGGGTTGAGGTCGCGGTCGGCCTGGGGGATGGGGAACAGGAAGCGATGCCCTTCGTGCGAAAACGCCGAAGTGCATATTCAGCGGGTCAAAAAGTGGCTTCCCCCCGAAGGACACGTGGGCATTATGTGCATTACGGACAAGCAATTTGGCAATATCGAGATCTACGAAGGCGTGCGGGCTTTGGCCCACGCAGCACCGCCCCAACAGCTAGAGATGTTCTGAAAAAACGCCTCCCCATCGGCGACAATAAGCTTTGGGGAGGCGTTTTTGGAAAGAAAAATAGCGTTTAACTCCTTGACGTTCAGCTAGTTACGTAGCAATACAATATCTTAAAACCTCTTTTTGAAAGCAAATCGCAACGTTCTGAAATAATTAAGCTCTGCAATGGTAACCGTCGAGTATAAATTGTAATAAGATTGTACCGATGCGCAAAAAAAAGGGCTGATCCTCCGATCAGCCCTCCGCACTTTTCTCGGGTAAGTTCAGCCTTTTTTCACCGTAAACGGTACGGTCATTTTTTCCCACATCAGCATCACTTGCCCCGTATTTTTGCCGCTTTCCTTGACGGCAAATTTCATTTGCTCCTCGGTTTGCTTGGCCATCTGCGGCTTTACCTTCACGCGCAGGGCGTCCTGGCTGTCGTCGTACTTGTAGGCACCCCACTGCTCGGTTTCACGGTTGAAGATCAGCGTCCATTCTTTCTCGCCCGGAATGGTGAAGAAGGCGTACGTGCCGGCGGGCAGTTTCTGGCCCTCCACCATCACGTCCTTGTCGAAGCTGATGGTGGTGGCTTCGTTGGCGCCGGTGCGCCATACTTTGTCGTAGGGCACCAATTCGCCCCAGACGGTGCGGCCCTTCACGCTGGGGGCATTGTATTTAATGGCTACATCTACGTCGCCAATTTTTCCCTTGGTGGTTTGGGCAGGGCTGGGCTTGGGCTTGTCGGCCTGGGCGAAGGCCAGGGTGGTGAGGGCACAACCGAAGAAGGCCATCCACAACATTTTTTTCATGGTGATAAAGAGTTAGAAGGTTTCTGAACGGGATAAAGATAGTCGAATTCGGCCAAGATGCACGCACGTTCGGCCATTGTCCGGCGGCTTGCGTAGAGAAGGTAGCTTTAATCTATCACCCAAATCTTGTAACCCCATGGGAATATTTAGTTTTGCTCGCGACGCGGGCCAGCGCATTTTTGGTAGGGGCGACTCCAAGCCCGAAGTTAAACAGCAGATGGTGGAGGCCCCGGCCGACATGCCCGAAGAAGAGCGCAACCTCAACGCCTTCGAGCTGATGGACTACGTGGGCAGCCTCGGTTTGCCGCTGCACCAGGTGCGCGTAGCCGTCCGCGACGGCAAGGTGACCCTGCGCGGCCAGGCCGACACGCAGGAGGCCGCCGAAAAGGCCGTGCTCGCCCTGGGCAACGTCGAGGGCATCGGTGAGGTGGACAACCAACTGGAAGTCAAAGCCCCCGCGCCCGAAGCCAAATTTCACACCGTAGCCAAGGGCGACACGCTCTCCAAGATCGCTCAGCAGCACTACGGCCAGGCCAACCGCTACCAGCGCATCTTCGAGGCCAACCAGCCCATGCTCTCCGACCCGGATAAAATCTATCCCGGTCAGGTGCTGCGCATTCCTCAAGACTGATTTTTTGTCTTCCGCGCCGCACTAACCCCGGCTCGTTCAGCGTGCCGGGGTTTTCTATTTTTACACCATGCAACAAATCGGAAAAATGCTGCTGCTCGCCGGGCTGGGCCTGGCCCTGTTGGGCGGGCTGGTCTGGTGGCTGGGCCGGGCGGGCGGCAGTTGGCCCCGCCTGCCCGGCGACCTGGTTTTCCGCCGCGAAAACTTCACGTTCAGTTTGCCGCTGGGCAGCAGCATCTTGCTCAGCGTGCTGCTCACGCTCCTCTTGTACCTGATCCGTCGCCTGGGCGGCTAGCCTACAAAGTCGGTGACGAGCGCCAGCAGGGCCTCGGGCTGCTCGGCGTGTACCCAGTGACCGGCATCGGCAACGGCCTCCACGCGGCTGTTGAGAAACCAACGGGCGATGTCGGCCTCGTCGTCGGGGCGTACGTAGTCGGACTGCGCACCTTTGATGAACAACGCGGGGCCTTTGTACGGTGTGGCTTCGGCGACCGTGTCGTCAGGAATGGCCCGCCCGATCTGCGCCACGTCGCGGTGCAGCACGGACAGGTTGAAGCGCCAGGCAAACTGCCCCGAGTCGTTGCGGTAGAGGTTCTTGAGCAGAAACTGCCGGACGGGTGCCTCGGGTACGTAGTCGCGCAGAACGGCCTCGGCCGCGTTGCGCTGGGTAATGGTGTCGAGCGGAATGGCCCGCAACCCTTCCAGAATGCGGTCATGGTGAACCGGGTAGGCCCGGGGGGCGATGTCCACCACAATCAGGTGGCTGAGGGCCTCGGGCTGCGTAAGGGCCAGTTGCATGGCCACCTTGCCGCCCATCGAGTGGCCCAGCAGGGCCACGTTTTCCAGGTTTTGCTGGTCAACAAATCGCCGTACGTCGTCGGCCATCACCGCGTAGCTGAGCGCGTCGTGGTGGTAGGAGCGGCCGTGGTTGTTGAGGTCGAGCAAGAAGACTTCGTAACGCTCCGAAAGGCGGCGGCCCACCGTAATCCAGTTGTCGGACGAGCCAAACACGCCGTGCAAAACGACCAGAGGCTGCTGGCTGGCATCCGTACGCAAGTGTTGAAAATGTAGCGACATTTGGTTGATGAGATAGTTAGTTGATTAGACGATTAGACGATTAGACGATTAGACGATGTGCTGATGTGCTGATGTGCTGGTTTGCGAATGTAATTTTCTTTGTAGAGACGCGATTCATCGCGTCTTGACCCATCGCGTCTGCACCCGAGCGTTACCCCCGGCCCAACCATTTTTGGCGGTTGGCTTGCGCAGCTTCCGTAGCTTCCTGATCGGGCACCAACGTCGCCTGGCGAAAATAAGTCCCTTTGCCCAGGGGCAAACGCAACTGGCAGAGCCGTTCGCGCCGGAACAGCACCACCTCCACCGCATCGGAGGTGGCAGCGGCCCGTTGCAAATAGGCGGTCTGGTCGGGCACCAGTCGGTAGCCCGCCACGGCCACCAACTCGTCGCCCAGGCTGAGGCAGCGCGTCGCCGGAGCGTTGGGATCCAGGTGAGTGATGCGCCGCTGGGCATCAAGGCGCAGGCCCAGATAGTGCTCCCAGGCCGTTGCGGCTGGTTCGAAAATCAGGCGCATACCCACCCAGGCCAACAAATCGCGGAGCGCATCGGTCAGGTCGGTGGCACCCGTCACGCAGCTTGCGAAGTACGCCTTCATCTTGCGCCCGGCCACCTGCTCGACCACCCGCACGTAGTCGGCCAGGGTGTAGCCCGTCGGCGAATGGCCAAACTCGTCCCAGAGTTGGCGCAGCACGTGGTCGAGCGTGTGGGCGTGGTCCGAAGCCTGCCGCAGCGTAAGGTCGAGGAGGAGCGCGGCCACGGCCCCTTCGGTATAGATAGACGTTTTGCGGCCCGGTATGCCCGGCGCGTAGCCATCCAGCCACAAGTCCCACGAGGCCTCGGCTACGGGCTGGTTGAGGCGACCCGGGTTGCCGAAATGCCGCCGGAGCAATTGCGTAAGCTCGTCGGCGTACTGCTCCGTGTCGAGGAGTCCCGCCCGGGCCAGCATCAAGTCGCCGTAGTAGGTGGTCAGTCCTTCGGCGACAAAGCCCGTACGGAAATAGTTCTCGCGCGTAAAGTCGTAAGGCGAAAGCTCGGCCGGTCGCATCCGGATCACGTTCCAGGTGTGAAACAGCTCGTGCGAACAAAGGCCCAACCATTGGCGGTAGGCCTCGGGCTGGGCCAGGGCCGGGGCCGGGCCAAACACCACCATCGTCGAGTTGAAATGCTCGACGCCGTGAAAGTGCGCGTAGGGCGGCAATTGCCCGATGAAGTGGTAGTCCGCGGCCGGAAACTCCCCAAACGTCTGGATTTGCACCTCCGTGAAGAGCGTAAAGTCCATCAGCCAACGCTCCCAATCGGGCGTAAAATCGCCCTGCAGCCAAATATGAAAGGTGGTGTCTTCCACCTCGTAGCTCCGGTGTTGCAGGGTGGGGCTGGCCACCAAGGGACTGTCCACGAGGCGGTAATAGTCCGGCGCGGCGAAGGTGCGGGCGTCGGTGGCCGTCAGTCCACAAGCCACCCGATAGTTGGGGGGCACATCGAGCGTGACGGTGCAGGGCTGGTCGAGGCGGCCTTCGGCGTAGAGCGCGCAGGTGATGAAATTGAGGTACAACTGCTGCTCGTCCACGTAGGTGTAGCCCCCATCGAGGCGGTCGGCGTAGTATTCGTAGCGTACCACCACGGTCGGGTGGGCGCCGGGCCGCACTTCCCAGCGGTCTTTGGTTACTTTTTGGCAGGGGAGGGGCTGTCCCGTTTCGCTGGTCACGGCCAGGTGACGGATCAGGCGCGCAAAGTGCCCCAGTTCGTAGCGACCCGGCCGCCAGGCGGGCAGTTGCAGGTAGAGCCTTTTTTCGCGCACGTGGTGCAACGTAAGCGTCACGTGCAGGTAGTGATCGGTTGGCTGAGGAGCCACAAAGTGGTAATGCATGGACAACGAAGGCTGAGGAAGGCGCAAGTAGGCGATCGGCGGCGTAGCTTCCAAAAGCAAAAAATGCGGATCAGATAACACAACTGTCGGCCCGGTATGCTAACTTCGCGCTCCCCAAACGGAGAGGTGGCAGAGTGGTCGAATGCGG
>DAIRSZ010000080.1:0-9639 GCA_036804165.1 Catalimonadaceae bacterium
TACCTGGGCATCACCGACCACTCGCAGGCGGCCTTCTACGCCAACGGCCTGCCGCCCGAGCGGGTGCAGGCCCAGCACGCCGAGATTGATCAGCTCAACGCCGAAATGGCTCCTTTCCGCATTTTCAAGGGCATTGAGGCCGACATCCTGGGCGATGGCCGCCTCGACTACGACGAGGATACCCTGGCCAGCTTCGACTTCGTGGTGGCCTCGGTACACACCCCCCTCGATATGAGCGAGGCCAAGGCTACCGAGCGCCTGCTGCGGGCCATCGCCCACCCGCGCACGACGATGTTGGGTCACCCGACGGGCCGCCTGCTGCTGCGCCGGGCGGGCTATCCCCTCGACCACCGGGCCGTGATTGACGCCTGCGCCGCGCACGGCGTCATCATCGAAATCAACGCCAACCCCTATCGCCTCGACCTGGACTGGCGGTGGGTGCCCTACGCCCTCGAAAAAGGGGTGCTTATCAGCCTCAACCCCGACGCCCACGCCAAGCAAGGCTACGACGACCTCCGCTACGGCGTAGCGATGGGCCGCAAAGGAGGCCTAACGCCCGACCGGACGTTCAACGCGTGGTCGGCCGAAAAAGTGGCCGAACATTTTGCGGCGCGGGCCGGGCGCTGATCCTGAATGTGAGGATGTGGAAATGCGCAGATGTGGAAATGTGACGTGCTATACGTCGTCCAGGGCCACCACCGCCGCCCGAAATTGGTCGCCGCGGTCTTCGTAGTTGCGGAAGCGATCGAAGCTGGCGCAGGCTGGCGAAAGCAGCACCGTATCGCCCGGCTTGGCCAGGCGGGCAGCGGCCGCGACGGCCGCGTCCATCGTATCGGCCTCTGTCCAGGTCAGCGGCAAATCCCCAAAAGTAGCTTGCAGCGGCGCGTTGTCCCGGCCGATGGCCACCAGCGCCTTCACTTTTTCACGCACCAGTGGCAGCAGTTGGGTGTAGTCATTGCCCTTGTCGGTGCCCCCCGCCAGCCATACCACCGGGCCCGGCGCACTTTGCAGGGCGTACAGCACGGCGTCCACGTTGGTGGCCTTCGAGTCGTTGATGTAGGTGACCCCAGTCACCTGGCCCACCGTTTCGAGGCGGTGCGGGGCATTGCGGAACGTCGGGAGTGCCGCCCGTACGCGCGCGATATCAGCCCCCAGCAGTGCCGTCACCAGCAAGGCTACCCCAGTGTTGATCATGTTGTGCGGCCCCTTGAGCGGCAGTTCGTCCAGCATGACGCCAAAAGTGTGCGGCGGCCAGTACACATGCAGATGGGTGTCGCTGGCCGCCGCGCCTAGTTGTTCGTCGGGTTGGGGCGTGAGCGACACCTTCAGCGGCTGGGCTGCCAGCCGACGGCGCAGTAGCTCGTTGCGCACGACGGGGTCTTCGTCGTAGCTGATGAAAAAATCGCTCGCCGTCTGGTTGCGGGCGATGCGAAACTTTGCATCTACGTATTTTTCAAACTGATAGTCGTAGCGGTCGAGGTGATCAGGTGTAATGTTGAGCAGCACAGCTACGTGCGCCCGGAAGTCGTACATG
Source organism: Catalimonadaceae bacterium (assembly GCA_036804165.1). Classification (GTDB taxonomy): domain Bacteria; phylum Bacteroidota; class Bacteroidia; order Cytophagales; family Flexibacteraceae; genus DAIMZG01. Next base: position 1,535 of record DAIRSZ010000080.1, read on the forward strand.
CCGTCGAGCTGGAAACTGCTCACCTCCAGCACGTACCAGTCGTGGGCGTCTTCGATTACTTGTCGGGCCAGGCTGGTGCCTACGTTGCCCGCCAGCCCTACGTTGAGCCCGGCAGCCCGCAGCAGGTGGTGCGTCAGCAGCGTGGTGGTGGTTTTGCCATTGCTGCCCGTAATGGCCACAAAGCGGGCTTTGGTATGGCGAAAGCCCCATTCCAACTCGGAGATCACGGGGATCTGCCGCGCGTGCAGTGCCCGCACCAGCGGCGCTTGGTCGGGAATGCCGGGACTTTTGACCACCAGATCGGCCGCCAGCACGCGCGCTTCGGTGTGGCCATTGGCTTCGTAGGCAATGCCGTGGGCATCCAGTTCGGCGCGGTATTTTTCGGAAATGGCCCCCCGGTCAGATACCAATACTTCCCAGCCTTTGGCTTGCCCCAGCCGGGCTGCCCCCGTGCCACTTTCGCCTGCACCCAAGACAACTAGTTTTCGGTTGATACGGCTGCTCATACTAACTTAGAAAATAACTTTGGTGAAGTACTGAAAAATATAGCGTCAGAACCTAAGGTGAATATTTTAACAATGCCAAATTAGGAAAGGCAGACGATACGCACAGCAGCGGGAGTTACGCAAAATCAGGAATACACTTTCGAAGAAAGCCCAGTCAGTACTGACGAACCCCCGAAGATTGGGGACGTAACACTGGCCTGCGCCCGCCCGTCCGCCCCTTGAGCCGTAGGGACAAGAAGCCCCGCAGGGTCGCTGGGGCTGGACTGCTCGGCCTATCAAAAAGACGTGGTGGTATCTGCTAAGGGCCGATGGACGTCGGCTATCGGCTTGGCCCGCCGCAAACGGCTCGAGCGGTTGGCAAACCGGATGATCATCAGCAAGGCGGCGGCCGTCAGTCCGGCGCACAGTCCGTACCACACGCCCGCTGCCCCGAGCGAAGCTCGGCTCAGGACGTAGCCCAGCGGCAGTCCGATTACCCAATAGGCAATAACGGTGAAAAGCGTCGGCAGGCGCACGTCGCCCAGGCCCCGCAGTGCCCCGATGGCGACTACCTGCAGGCCGTCGGAAAGCTGAAACAAAGCGGCGATCACCAGCAGCGTTCCGGCCAGTTCGATCACGACCGGATCGGTCGAATAGAAGGCCGGCAGCCAATGCCGCCCCACCACAAACACTGTCGCCGAAACCGTCATGAACGCTGCCCCCATCCCGAGGCAGGTGAAACCCGCCCGCCGGAGGTTGTGCGGATCGCGGCTGCCCAGCATGTTGCCCACGCGCACGGTGGCCGCCGCCCCGATGCCCCCGGCCACCATGTAGGCCACCGAGGCCATATTGAGGGCAATCTGGTGGGCGGCCAGTGTGGTAGCGCCCAACCAGCCCACCATGATGGCGGCCACGGCAAAAGCACCCGCCTCGGCCACCATCTGAAAGCCAATCGGCAGGCCCATCGCCAGCAGGCGCCGGGCAGTGGGCCACTGCCCGCACCGCCAACCGGGCCAGCGCATGTACGCCGCGTAGCGCCCGGCCCCCCGCATAAGCCAGAGCATCAGCCCGGCCATCACGATGCGGGCCACCACCGTGGCGATGCCCGCACCGTTGAGGCCCAAGGCGGGCATCCCGGCGTGGCCGAAGATGAGCACGTAGTTGAGCAGGACGTTGAGCAAATTGGCCCCAATGCTGACCCACATGGCAGCCCGGGTGTGCGAAAGCCCTTCGGCAAACTGCTTGAAGGTCATGAAAATCATGAGCGGGGGCAGCGAAAGCAGCAGCAGGCGGGTGTAGGGAATAGCCGCCGCCGCGACGTCGGTTGGCTGCCCGAGCAAAGAAAGCAGCCAAGGCAAGGCCAATGCCAACAGCACACATAGCCCCAGACCAAACAGCAAGTTGAGAGCCAGGCTATGATAAAGGAGGGCATTGTTTTCGCGGTGGTCGCGGGCGCCATCGGCCTGGGCCACCAGTGGCGTCAGGCCGAAAGTGAGGCCAATGCCCAGCACCAGTACCACCGAAAAGAGGCCATTGGCCAATGAGGCAGCCGCCAGCGGCACGGTGCCAGTGCGGCCTACCATCAGGCTGTCGGCCACCCCGACCATCACGTGGCCCAACTGGCCGAGCACCACCGGAAAAGCCAGCGCAAAGTTTTGGCGAAAGTGCTCTTTGAGGGTCAAAATCGTAGAAAGTAGAAATACGTTAGGGTGCCGTTTCGAACGGATGCTTGGCCACGGCAATCAGGAGCAACACCCAGCCGACGATCAGGGCCACGCCACCAAAGGGGGTTACGGCACCCCAGGCACGCACGCCACTGAGGCAAAGTACGTACAGGCTCCCCGAGAAAATGAAAACGCCCACCGCGAAGGCGGCACCCGCCCAGCCCAACAGCCGATCGTCCATAAAAAAGCGCAGCCCACCCACCAGCAGCAAGGCCAGGGCGTGGTAGAACTGGTACTTAACGGCCGTCTCGAACGTGTCGAGCCGACCAGTGGCCTCAAGGGTAGGGCGCAGGGCGTGCGCCGCAAAGGCCCCGATCATCACGGACAGTCCCCCCAGGGCAGCCCCGGTCAATAACCAAAGTTTTTGCATAGGTGCGTAGCAATCGGGCTGATAACGGTTTTGAGTAAAAAGAGGTGCCTGGTGGTCAATAGTCTCGGGACACCTCAGCTACGTTCGCCAAACAGCAGGCTGCCGATGCGCACCAGCGTGCTGCCCACTTCGAGGGCGATGGGGTAGTCGCCGCTCATGCCCATCGAGAGCTCGGTCAGTTGCACGGGCGGACTTTGGAAGCGGCTGCGAAAAGCATCGAAGAGCAATCGGAGGCCGTGAAACTCCCGGCGCACCTGAGCGGTGTCTTTCGTGAAAGTAGCCATGCCCATCAGCCCGACGAGGCGCACGTGGTGCAGCGAGGCCAGCTCGCCGCCTAGCAAAAGCGCTTCGGCCTCATCGGGTGAAAAACCAAACTTGGTGTCCTCTTCGGCGATGTGAATCTGCAGCAGGCACCCAATGGCCCGATCGTATTTGCGGCCCTGCTTGTCAATTTCGCGCAGCAGCTTGAGGCTATCTACCGAGTGAATCAGGTGAACGAAGGGCGCAATGTACTTGACTTTGTTGGTTTGCAGGTGGCCAATCATGTGCCAGCGAATGTCGGCGGGCAGTTGCTGGGCTTTGGTGACCATTTCTTGGGCCTTGTTTTCGCCAAAGTCGCGCAGGCCCTGGTCGTAGAGGGTTTGTAGCTGGGCTACGGGCTTGGTTTTGCTGACGCCCACCAGGCGCGCACCATGACGTTCGACTTCGGCTTGCAGGTGCGAGAAGGTAGTCTGAGAAGGACTTTGCATCTTACGAAGGTAGCAACCCTTCCCGACCGCACCAAGGTGCGGCAGGCTGCATAGCCATTAGGTTTGTCATTTAGTCTTATTTTTGTCGGGGCAAGGCCTGAGCGCAGATTTTTCAATCAGGCAATCGTCCCTTACTTTTAGCCCTATGTCCATGATCGGAAGAATCCTGAAGAGCGGTATCAAACTGCGCAAGCGAGTGGTCCTCGAACGTCGTCCGCCTCTGGTCATGCAGCACCGTCAACTGCGCAGGCTGTTGTTCAAAGCTCGGCAAACGCAGTTTGGGCGACAATTTCATTTTTCCGAGGTGCTGCGCCACGTCGACCATCCCGAAGCCCTCTACGAAGCCTTCCGCACGCGCGTGCCCATCTACAACTACAACCGCATCTACCGCGACTGGTGGCACCGCGCCCGCACGGGCGAAAAGGACGTGTGCTGGCCCGGCAAGGTGCGCTACTTTGCCCTCAGCTCGGGCACGTCGGAGGCGGCCACCAAGCACATTCCAGTTACAGAAGAGATGACCCGGGCCATGCAGCGCATCGGTACGCGCCAGTTGCTCACCCTTTCGCACTACGACTTGCCCCCCAAAATTTTTGGTAAGGCCATCCTGATGCTGGGCGGCAGCACGAGCCTCAAGTTTCACAAAACCTATTTCGAGGGCGACCTGAGCGGTATTCAGGCCAGCAAGATTCCCAAATGGTTTCAGTTTGTTTATAAACCCGGTCGGCGCATTGCCCGCAACCCCGACTGGAACGCCAAGCTCGACGAGATCACCCGCAAGGCCAAAGACTGGGACGTGGCCGCCGTGGTGGGCGTGCCGGCCTGGGTGCAACTGCTGATGGAAAAAATCATCGCGCACTATCAGGTGGAGACTATCCACGACATCTGGCCCAACCTGACCATCTTTACGCACGGGGGCGTGGCCTTCGAGCCCTACCGCAAAGGCTTTGAAAAACTGCTGGCCCGCCCGCTGGTGTACATCGAGACGTACTTGGCCTCCGAAGGCTTTATCGCCTACCAGGCCCGCCCCAACCGCCGCTCCATGCGGCTGGTGCTCGACCAAGGCATCTTTCTCGAATTTATTCCCTTCAACCGCGAAAATTTCGACGAAGACGGCGAGCTGGTGGCCGACCCACAAACCCTGATGGTACACCAGATCGAAGAAGACAAAGACTACGCCCTGCTGCTTTCGACCTGCGCGGGCACCTGGCGCTACCTTATCGGCGATGTGGTGCGGTTGGTAGATCGTGCCGAAATGGAGATCATCATCACGGGGCGCACCAAGCATTTTCTGAGCCTGTGCGGCGAACACCTTTCGGTGGACAACATGAACAAAGCTATCGAGTTGGTGGCCGACGAGCTGAATGTGCGCATCAAAGAGTTTACCGTCGCGGGCGTGCCCCACGACACGCTCTTTGCCCACCACTGGTATGTGGGCACCGACGACCCGGTGGATCAGCCCCTGATGGAGCGCCGGATAGACGAGGTGCTGAAGGGACTTAACGACGACTACCGCGTGGAGCGTTCGGCGGCCCTCAAGGAAATGAGCCTGCGCGTGCTGCCTACCCGCGTGTTCTACGCCTGGCTCGAAGCCCGCGGCAAGGTGGGAGGCCAGCACAAGTTTCCGCGCGTGCTCAAGCAGGGGCGCATCACCGAGTGGGAGGCCTTCGTTCACGAGCAGATGCCGCAATAACCATGTGGGAGCCCGTTGTCAGCGGATTTTTGTTTGGCGGCCTGCTGGCTATCATGATAGGCCCGGTATTTTTTACCCTGATCCAGACCAGTATCCATCGGGGATTTTATTCGGGCGTGCTCATGGCCGTGGGCATTTCGCTGAGCGATCTGATCTATGTGTCGCTCATTTATTTCGGCCTCTCCTACGTGCCCGATCGCAATGCGCTCGAAGTGGCGCTGGGGGTGGCCGGAGGTGCCGTGATGATCGTGTTTGGGCTGAACCTGATGCGCAAACGTGGTCAGCGGGCCGCACCAGTGGCCGTGCCCCTCAGCGGCCCCCAGGGCGTCCGGCAAGTGCTCAAGGGACTGGCCCTCAATGGCATCAATCCGTTTGTGCTCATTTTCTGGCTGGGAGTGGTCAGTATGCTCACCTTGCGCGCTCACTACACGGCGGCGCACCACGTTGCCTTTCTGGTCAGTATGCTCGGCACCGTGTTTGGCTCCGATATGCTCAAGGCCTACGCTGCCAATCGGCTCAGCAGCCTCATCACAGCCACGCTGCTCACCTGGCTGAATCGGCTGGCCGGGGCAGGCCTGGTGTTTTTCGGATTAAAACTCCTCTATCACGCCTACGGGCAGGCCTTCTGACCACGTGCTGAGCAATGGGAATTGGCGGACAACTAAGTAATTTGTGGCCCATCGTGCAGTTGGTTTTTCTGGCCGGGGCGGGGGCGTTGGTGGTAGGCGTTCTCCGGCGCTTTACGCGTCCGGGGCCGACCAAGACCCGCCTGACGAGCCTGGCCATTTTGTGGGGCCTGGCTGGGGCTACCTGGATCATCCTGCGAGCCTGGCAATGGCCGCTCCCCGACTGGATTGCGCCCGTGCGGTGGGTGCTGAGCCTGTCGGCACTGGGGCTGGTGGCCTGCTGGCTATGGAAAATACGTACCCGGCCACATCGGACCTCACGCACACGTTCCAAATAGTTTTGGCTCAGAAAAAAATTTCCGGTACCCGCCTGTGCAACTAGCAAAGATTAAATAGCTATATTGAAGTCCAATGCGACTATTTTGATTTAAACCTTATGCCTCAGCCTACCGATCGCGTTCAGGTCTTGATCGAAAACGCTTCCTACTGCTACGCAGATATGTGCGAATCGGTCTACCTAGAGGAAATGTTCGGTTATTTGCTGAGTGAGTTGAGTGCCACGGCCGACGCCTACGAATTTATTGTTTATTCCAATCCTGATTTTCAGGACAAACCCCCGCCGTGGCCACCTACCGATCGCCGCCGGGTGATCTTTTTTTTGTCCGACGAGCGGTGCGGGGTTCCCCATCGCCTCAGCGAAGGTGCCTTTGCCGTCTTCAAGCAATATTTGCCGTCCTACCACACGCACCCCCGCCTGTTTGATTTCCCCCTCGGGGTCAACAAGTCGTCGGTTGCTTTGCCCATTGTGCCCATGGCGGCCCGTACGCACAATGTCTTTTTCTCGGGAGTGCTCAACCGGAGCCGACTACCGCTCTATAAGGAAGTGGCCCGGGTGCGCCCCGTGCCCGATAATATTTTGTTGGCGTCGAAGCGGTGGCTGCCGCGTACCTTTCACGGGCGATATCCTGACAGTTTCATCGAGTTCAACCGCAGTTTCGGTGGGGGAGGGGGCATAAGTTCGGCCCAGTACGCTCACCTGCTTCACCACAGCCGAATTGCCCTCTGCCCGCCCGGGGCGCAGTATCCCAGTACCTACCGGCACTACGAAGCCCTGCGGGCGGGCTGCGCCGTGCTCACCTTGCCCATGCCCGACACGCCCTTCTACCGCGAAGCCCCCTTCGTACGCCTGCAAAGCTGGCGCGAACTGGACCGCACCGTACAACAGCTTTTGTCTTCGGCCCAACGCCTGGAGAGTATCCACCAGGCCAGCACCACCTGGTGGGCACAGCGGTTGTCGCCCCGGGCAGTGGCCAACTATGTCTTGAAAAATCTTGAAAAAATATCTAAAAAATAAAAGCATTCTGTATTTTATTGTAAATAAACATTCATAAAAACCCTTATTTTTGCAAAAAACCAACTGTAGAAATTAGAAATGTATCAGCAGTGAAAGTAAGCGCAACCAGCATTGAAGGGTGTTATGAGCTGACCAAGATATCTGTATGGAATATGTCGGCTGAGCGCCTGTACCACAACTGGAACGGTGAGTGGCTCAGGCAGCACGGCCTGGTGGACGATCTGCGCGAGATTTACTTTTCTATATCCATACGATATACCCTGCGGGGGCTGCACTTTCAGTTGCCCCCTTTTGCGCATACCAAATGCGGCATGGCGCTGAAGGGGCGCATTTTTGTGGGCGTGGTGGATCTACGCACCGATTCGCCCACGTATTTGCAAACCTACACGACAGTGTTGGAGGCCGATCGGGGCAACATGCTCTATGTGCCCGCCGGGCTGGCCCACGGCATCCTGACGCTCACGCCCGACGCTATCTTTCTCAACCGTACTTCGCAGGTGTACATGCCCAGCCACGACGTGGGTGTGCACTGGGATACGTGCGGTATCGCCTGGCCCTGTCGCCACCCGGTGCTGTCGGTCAAAGACGCCAACTTGCCCGCGCTGCCCGACTTGCCCAGCCCTTTTCGCTTCGACGCGCACCAGAGCCGTCGTACGGAAAGGCTGCTCAGAAAAGTATAACTCACCTTTGTCATGTTCTACCTCACCGACCGCGCCCTGCAACGCCGGGCCACCGAAAATCGCCCCATCCGGGTGGGCATCGCCGGACTGGGTGCCATGGCCAAAGGGCTGATTCATCAGATCGCCTACCACACCCCCGGCATGGTGGTGTCGGTGGTGTATAACCGCTCGCTCAACAAGGCGCAAGCTGCCCTGGCCGAGCTGGACGTGCCGTACCGCACGGTCGAAAGCCCGGCGGCCTTGGCCCAGGCCCAAGCGGCGGGTGTGCTGGCCCTCACCAACGATCCGCAGTTGCTCACGGGTCACCCTGACCTCGACATCGTGATGGAGATGACGGGCACCATTGGCTTTGCGGCCCAGCTCATCCTGGAGGCCATCGCGCAGGGCCACCACGTGCTGTCGTTCAACCCCGAGGTGGACGCCACGC
>DAIRSZ010000081.1:0-9482 GCA_036804165.1 Catalimonadaceae bacterium
AGGCGTCGTAGCCCCGGGCCAGCAGTGGGGTAAGCCAGAGGCCCATGCCGCAGCCCGCGTCGAGCAGGCGGTCTTGGGGGCGTAGCGGCAAATCGTCGGGGGTGAACACGGGCACAAAAAAAGTCCGCTCGGTTAAGAAACATTGCGGACTAGAGAAGAGAGAAGAAAATACAGTTCAGGCGACGCTCCGTAGCCAGGCTTTGGCGCTTTCGGTATCTTTGAAGTTGTTGACCTGATATGAACCATCGCTGGGAGGAAAGCCAATTTCGCGGTTGACGCAACTGTACATGCTGTGGCTGTAGATGTAGGCAATCGAGCGCAGCCCCGCCTTGATGGCCCGAGCAAACCAGTTACAGGTTTGCCAGTTTTGCAGTTGCGTCAGGGCATTCTCTACCAAAATATTGTCGTTGAGCACCTTGCTGCACTTTTTGGTTTCAAGGCACTGCAAAATTTTGTTTAGGCCCGTTTCAATTTGCAACTCGTCGGGATGCCCATGCCAGTGGGTATAGACCCAGTTGTTTTTCGGGTCATATTCAATGACCAAGAACGATTCGTTGAATAGAATTTCCCTTTCCATAAAAGAAGTGTTTAGGATACGGTGGCAAACAAATGATTTTTTGCGTGTTGACTAATCCAAATTTAATCAGACGCGAGCGCATCCAAAGTCTCTTAAAAGGAGCTTGCAAAGCCAGGTTATATAAAACGAATCTATTTTAAAAGAAAAACAAATCAAAATTTGAAATTAGCTATACAACCTGACCTAAGTCTGTTACAAAAATTTTCGTTTGTTCGAAAACGCTGTAAAGCCTTTTGATCAAAAAACGCCCTCGTTTCGGGCGTTGCAAACCAAATATTGTATGCAGTTGGTTTTTTTATGACTTTTTACCGAAAGCTGTTTCAACAAAACGGCACCCATTTTGGCTATTTCCTCACATTATCTCAGAAATTCAGGAAGTAGGTAGTTGACGGCGTACCTCGCGTGAGGCCCAACGGCGAAAGCTCTGCCAAAACAGGCGTTGTGTGCCCGACCAGAAAGGCCCCAGTCCCCGACGCACGTAGCTATCCACCCGGCCGTGCAAGTGCGTGGTGCCATCCGGGCGAGCGGCAAGCCAAAACTGAAGCCGCGTAGGGCGAATTAGCCGGAAGCTCAGGGCGTAGCTGCCGTAGTAATATTGTAAGTCGCGGTAGTGCGGGGGGCGCACCTGGGCCAGCACGCCCGCAAAGCTCATCAGTGGGCCGTGGTGTGCATTCTGGATGCCTTCGGCAAAACCCGCCGCCCGGCGGGCCGGATCGCCACTGACAAACTCGACCCGGTAGGGCCAAAGCTGCCCTTCCGTGAAGGTTTTGGGGGTGTTGAGCCAGTCCCACACCACCCGAATGGGCGCGGGCAAGGTGCAGGCGAAAGTATAAGCATGAGGCTCGAAGCGAGGAGGTAGGGCCTGCCAGGAAACGGGCGCCGCCGGGGCATCGGGAGCCGGAAAAGGGGCAATACGAGCAGAAGACATAAAAAAGGTTTCTCTTAGAACGCAGCCCTCCGGCTACGGTTCGCTGCGCTGCGCCTGCGAGGGATCGTCGTCCGGGGCGGGCTGGGTGGGTGCACTTTCGTCCAGGCCAATACTGGCCTTGATGCCCACCAGCAGCGATTTCCAGCAATAATTAATGGCAGATTTGTAAGGGTCGCGTGCGTAGTAGAGGGGGCCCGGCCGTGGGGCCAGCTTCATGGGGCTGGGGTTGTGCGAGCGCACCACGAACGTATTGACCAACAGGGCGGCCGCACCCGGCAGCCAGCCGCCCCGCTGGCCAGTCTGCCGATCGCTCAGCCCGACGCGCAAGTTGGCGTAGCGAGTGGCTACGTGGCCCTGGGCAGCGGTTTGGTTGGCGTCGAACCGAAAGTCAATGCGGTCGGCCATTCCGTCTTTCACATATACTCCCGTTAGCGGCTCCAGCACCGGGTTGAGCGCCCCAAGCGGCATAGTGTCCAACTGGCCTTCTAGCCTAAACGCCTGGTTCGGGTCGTTGAGAGGCAGTTGCAAGTGCAACTGCAAAGCCGCCTGTCCCATCAGGAAACTTTGAGCCCACATGTGCATCAGGGGCTGCCGGGCGATGGCCGCAGGTTCGTTGGTGAAGTGATGCACCTCCAGATGAGCGCGGTCGAAGGTCACCAGGCCCGTACGTTGGCCTTCGGTGGGTTGCTCTTCGTAGGTGACGTGCGCGTGCGTCCAACGGAGCGTATCGAGCGTGAAGGGCCAAGGAATTTGAGCCAGTTGCTGAGCAAACAAGGGCCGACGTATTTTCGGTTCGGGATAGCGCTTGTCCCGGTAGGCAACCAGGGCACCGCCGTCGGCCCGCAGGCGACGGGCCCGCAAACGTCCGTGGCGCAGCACATCGTCGAGGTCGAAGCCATCGAGTTCGGCCCAGCGTATTCGCCCCGAAAACTGATCCGTGGCATACCCTTTCTGCTGGGCAAAGGCCTGCCGATGCAAAGCAGGTTCGAGTGTGACCTCTCGTGCCCAGAGCCGCATGGGCCGGGACGAAAAGCCGAGTTGGGCGATGCGCCACTGGTAGAGGCTATCGGCACTTCGCCAGGCCACCTCCCGACACTGGGCCACCACCTCGTCGCAATACAAAAAGGAGGCTTCGCGCTCGGGCTGCTCACGGCCGATGTGCAGGCCTCGCCAATCAGCCGTGAGGTGATTTACCTGCCAACCCTCAGTAGGGGATGGCCCTTGTGGGCTACCCCGCAGGGTGCCGTCTTCTATGCGAATGCCCCACACGCGCAGCGATTGCAGCGAATCGGGCAACCAGGTGGCCAAATCGGGCAGCCCCGACAGTCGCGCCTCCCCCACGGGGTAGGCCACGTGGATGTCGGGCTGATGCAGGCGAACGAATTTCAGCGTCAGGTGCTGGTCTTTCCAGGTTTCGCCCGGAAAAAGCCCTTCCAACGTAAGGCGGGGTACGTGAGCCGTCAGGCCCTGTCCCGTACCCGTATCGGTGGGGGTCACGCGCAGGTCATAGGCATCCAGCCGACCCGAAGCAGAGGAAAACTGCACCAGGGGTGCGTAGAGCAGGTGGCGCTGGTCGGGCAGATGATAGGAGGCCCGCCGCAGTTCGAAGCGCACGTCGTCGGCAAAAAAAACTTCGCTTGCGTAGCGCAGGGTGCGCTGGTTGAGGTTGAACTGGTGCAACTCGGCCACCAGATGGCCAAGCGCCAAGGTGTCGAGGGTTTGGTCGGCGCGGGCTTGGCTCAGCACGAGCGATCCTTCCTCGAACCGCAGGGTGTCGAACTGCACTTCGCGCAGGGCGGGGGGCATCCCCCTCCGACTTTTTCTGAGTGCCGCCCGGGCCGAATCGCGCACGGGTGGGGGTGGCGAACCGTTGTCACCATCCGACAGACGAATTTCGATGGTGGGCGCTTTTATTTCAATATCAGACAAACGCAGCTTCTTCTCCTGATAAAAAGCCAGCATATCTACGCCTTGCATCCGAATTTCGGGCACGCGCAGGCTAAAAGTGGTGCGCGAGATTTTTCCCTCATCCGCCTCGGGTGCCACCCGGACGTCGGTCAGGACGATCTCGGAGCGGCGAGTCGAGAGGCTAGCCTGGCCGGCCGTCAGTTCGTGGATGCTGTCGGGCAAATAAAGGGTGTAGTCGCGGACGCGCACGTCAATGTCATCGGCAAAAAAGAGGCGATCGTCGCGCCGGGCGGCCTGCGCGTCGAGGTAAAAGTGCGCCATTTCGGCCGACACCGTGTGATTGAACAAGGTGTTGATTTCGCGGCCACGCCGCAAATTGAGCGTTACGGCGCCCTCTTCAATGCGCACTGTGTCAATCTGCACCGACAGCAAGTAGTCGGAGAGCACGTCGTACACCTCGCTGCCGTCGGGGCGTTTGTCTTGTCCGCCTTTCAGGTCGGTGAAACGGGTCAGGCTCAGCTCCGGCTGCCGGATCACGATCTGGCCAATGCGCAACTGCTGCTGAAAATAGGCTCGCTTGATGTCGGCGTTCCGCAGATATACGTCGGGAATAGACACGGCCAGCGTGCTGGTACGCTGGCGAAGGCGCAATTTTTTTTCCATCTCGGCGTAGGGCCGTGGTTCCAGGCGCAAGCCCCGGGCATACACTTCGTTGCGGCGCGTCGAGATGCCTATTTCTCGGGCCGAAAACTCATGCACGTGGTCGGCCAGCCGCAGCACGTAGTCGCGCAGCGTAAAGTCGAGCGCGTCGGCGTAGAACAGGCGGTCGTTTTGATAGAGCGTGGCCGAATCGAGTCGAAATTGGGACAAGTCGAACGAAATGCGCCCCGCCGAAAGGGTATCTTTGCGAGTACCCTGATAGCGTGCCATGTGCAACTCGCCGTGCCCTAGGCGCAGGCGATCTACCTCGATGGAGCGAAAATATTCGGAAAAAAGGGCATAAAGTCCCGGTGCTGGCTCCGCCTGCGGGGCAGTATAGCGGGTTAGGTCGGCCGTGGCACTGTCAATCTGCAATAAGGTTATTTTCAGATTACCATCCCGGTACAGGCGCGGAAAGTTGACCCGCTGCATCTCGATGCGAGGCACCCGCACGTCGTAGCGGCCACGGGCAAGCGACCCTTGGGCGATGGGCGCGTGCCGGTCGGGCTTCACCGTGATGCCCGTGCCCACCACCCGGGCCGAATCGGTGGCGAGCAGCACCTGCGCGGCCCGCAGCACGTGCATCGAGTCGGACAGCCGAACCTGAAAACCCCCGAAGACAACGCGCAAGGCCGCCGCGTTGAACACGCGGCTGCGGTCGCGGTGCACCAGCGAGTCCACTCGAAAGTCGGTCGCCAGCACATCAATCCGGGCCGCCCGCATCACCGCCACGGTGTCGCGCCGAGAGCGCCGCAAGGCAAAGGCCCCTTTTTCGAGGACGAGCGTGTCCACCCTGAGCACCTCCAGGTAATCGCGCAGCAGCGGATAAAGATCTACGTCGAGCGAATCTATGTCGGCTCCGGGACTACCCGGCGGGTCAAATATTTCTACACTCGGCGACTGCCACCTTACTTGGCGCACGTGCATCCGTCGTTGAAAATACGCCTGATCGGGGTTGTCGAGCCACATTTCGAAGGCAGGCACCCGCACTTCGTAGCGTGTGCGGTGCGGTGCGAAGGTGTCAGGCTGCTGATCGGCCGCAAGCTGAAAATCTTCGACGTACACCCTTCCGCTATTTTTTTCTAGCCGCACCTTGCTGGCCCGCAATGCGTGCAGGCTGTCGCCCAGCAGCAGATGGTAATTGTCGAAACGCAGCTCGATGTCGTCGGCGAAAAGCAACTGACGGTTCTGCCGAAGGCGGGTGCTGTCGAGCTGTACATCTTTGAGGATGAGCACGATCCGGTCGGCCACCGAGAAACGTTTTGTCTGGGGGTCGAGCCGAAAAAGCCCAATATCGCCGTCCTCGATGACAACCTCACCAACCTGGATGCGCCGCATGACGGGCGAAAAAAGGTCATACACCTGGGCGAGCACTTCGTCGCTGTTGGCTTGGGGAGGGGGCTGGTCGGGCAACCCCACCAGTTGAATGCTGGGTCGCTCCAGGTGCAGGGCTTTCAGTTGTAGCTCGCCCGTTCGGTACCAGCGGCGCAGGTCGGCGCCGCGCAGGCGCAGTGCTGGCAAGTGCAGGTGATAGCGGGGTGCGCCATCGGCAGGGGTGCGGCGGGCGTCGGGGCGCAACGATAGCTCGGTGATGTGTACCCCCCGATTCACCCAATCTATCCGCAGGCCACGAAAGTCCAGCTCGTAGGTGTAGCCGCTCTGTTGGGCCACCACTCGCCGCAGGTAGGTGCGGGCCAGCGGTACGGCATAGAAAAAAAATAATGCCTCGAAAACTACGTACACCACCAGCAAGGTTAGCAGCAGCCAGCCCAAAGGGCGCCACCAGTACCTGTGCCGACTCAGAAAGGGTGCGTACATCAACGAAAGGGGCTAGCGGGCAAATGTCGTCATCTACAGCCATAACGCACCAACACATGGGCACGATATGGTACGCCCGATTTTACTAACACTAAATACTGAAATCACGAATTTGCATCGGGCGCCAACACCCGGGTGTCGGCACGGGCGGCCAGTGTGCGCAGCCGACGGCGCTGCACCACACCGGATATAAAAATACTTATCTCGTACAAAACAAAAATAGGCAGCGAAATGAGCACTTGCGTGATCATGTCGGGCGGGGTGATGACGGCCGATACCACCAGAATAGACACGATGGCGTGACGGCGGTACGTGCGCAAGAGCACAGGTGTAACCAGACCGGCCTTCGAAAGCACGTAGATCACCATGGGCAACTGAAACATGATGGCGCACGAGAGCACCACCATCGTGAGGGTATTGATGTAGGAGGTGATGTCGAATTCGTTGAGGATGGTGGCGTCCACCTGATAGTTGGACAGGAAGTTGACCGCCAGCGGCGAGACAATGTAGTAGCCAAAGAGCACACCCGTGCCGAAAAGCAACGACACAAAAAATACGGCTCCCGTCGTGACCGCCTGCTCGGTTTCGTACAGGCCGGGTTTTATAAATCGCCAAATTTCCCAGAAAACGTACGGAAAGGCGACGATCAGCCCAATGACGATCGAAGACGAAATGTGCATACTGAACTGGCCCGTCATGGTGCGGCTTTGAATCGTGAAGGGCAGCGTGTCCATGCACAGGGCCTGCGAGCCAATTTGTTGGGCCAGCGCACAAAGCTGGCGGTACGTCCAGAAGTCTGTACGCGAAGGACCCAAAATGATGTGGTGAAACACGATCTCCTTGGAAGCAAAGACTACGATCGTACAGACAAACACCGCCAGCACAGCCCGGATCAGGTGCCACCGGAGTTCTTCCAAATGGTCAAGAAAGGACATTTCAGATGGGTTAGCGCTCACAGCAACAAAAGGTTAGTCTGCAGTTGAAATAAAAAAAATCCGAGTCGGAATGCCGCTGTTCCAGCCCCTGGTCAGGCACGCGGGGCTGGTCGGTTCTTGTCGCCAGTGCGCAGCGGCGCGGCTCCGGGCTTGCGTTCGGCCGGGGCGGGATCGGGCTTGCGTTCGGTCGTGGTGCTTCCGGACTTCTCGGGAGGGGCTGCAGGCAGCAGGCTCTTGCGGCGCAAGATGGCCTCGGTGAGGCGACGATCGTTTTCGGAGTTGAAGATCGTGAAGGGCAAGTGAATGAACTGCGCCCGCGAGATGATCAGCAAAAACGCATCTTTGGTTTTGCGGGCCGACTTGATCTGATCCCAGGTCAGTTGCATGGCTTGTTTCTGGTTGACGCGCATCAGGAACAGCCGGGCGTCGAATTCGTAGCTCATCCGTTCGAACATAGGCTTGTTTTGTGGAAGTTGCGTAACGCCCACAAACTGAATCAGCCAGAAAAGTACGTAGAGCACCGTCAGGGTGAGGGCGATGCCCACCAGCCAGCCCAATGCTTTGGGGAAAACAAAACCCATCGCCACTATCGCCACGGGCACCAGAAATGCCCACCAAAATTGCACCAACACGCGCTGGAGCGAGAGCTTGATGTAGGTGTTGTTCTCCAGTTTGTATTTTTTGGTCTTGACGCCGCCGCGCAAATTGAGTTGCTGCGGTTGCTGGACGCGCATGGATGCCTGGTTTTTCATAGTACCGGAGTGTATTAACGCAGATAGGGCAAAAGGCGATTTCGCCTAGTATGCAAAAATAGGGAATAATCGGTCAGTAAGCCTTCAGGCTCATGTCGAGCGAGCGGGCCGAGTGCGTCAGTGCCCCGGCCGAAATGTAGTTCACCCCTGTGCGGGCCACTTCGGCCAGAATGCCCTCGGTCATGCCTCCCGTGGCCTCGGTGGCGCAGCGCCCGCCGATCAGGGCCACCGCCGCGCGCAGCGTGTCGGGCGGCATGTTGTCGAGCATGATCCGATCTACGCCCGGCGTGGCGAGGGCCTCGCGCACCTCGTCGAGGTTGCGGGTTTCGATCAGGATGGGAAGGTCACGATTTTGGGCCGCCAAATAGGCCCGCGCCGCCACAATCGCTTCCGTAATGCCCCCGGCATAGTCCACGTGGTTGTCCTTGAGCATGATCATGTCATAGAGGCCGTAGCGGTGGTTTTGGCCGCCCCCGATGGCTACGGCCCACTTCTCGGGCAACCGAAAGTTGGGCGTCGTCTTGCGCGTGTCGAGCAGGCGCACGTCGGTGCCTTCGAGCTGACGCAAAAACTGCCGCGTTTTGGTAGCAATGCCGCTCATGCGCTGCATGCAGTTGAGCACCAGCCGCTCGGCTGTCAGGATAGAACGGGCCGGGCCTTGCACCGTAAAGGCCACATCGCCGGGCTGCACGGCGGCTCCGTCGCCGATCCGTACGTCCATCCGCAGCGAATCGTCCACGTAGTGGAAAATCCGGTCGGCCAGGGCCACGCCGGCCAAAATGCCTTCGGCCTTTATCAGCAAACGCGCCCGCTGGTGCAGATCAACGGGCACGGCGGCCAGCGTAGAGTGGTCGCCTTCGCCGACATCTTCCTGCAGGGCATGGCGAATGAAGTGCTGGAGGGCCGCTTCGGTGACGTAGGGAGGCCAGGGGGCCGGGGTAGTTTTGCCGTTGGGGTTGGGCGAAGTATTCATAAAAAGTAGAAGTTAAGGCGCCTGGTCAGGCTCGGACTGGTGCCGGGAGATGTCTCCAGCAGCGGAAAGCACCCGGCCCCGCACCTCGAAACGTATCGTGTCGCGCAAGCGGATTTTCTGATAGCCCCGCACGTGGTAATCCATGAGCCGAGGGACGGGTTCGTCGGCAAATTGCATCTCGATGCGGCGGGCCGACGCGTAGAGATAGTTGGACTTGTGCAGCCTGGCCGTCACGCGCTGCAAACGCCCGTCGGGCATCCGAACCACGATCAGTTCCTGCACCGGCAGTTTTTTCGACATGGCAAGGTAATGCACCGTATGGTCGGTCGAGGTATCTATCCGATACTGACCCTGCCAGGCGGGTTTATTGATGTCAGCTTCGCGCAGCAGGTTCAGCTCGCGGGGCCAGTCGGGCTGCGCCAGCGCGCGGGCCTCGGTGTCGGCCTGCATCACCACTTGTTTGTGCAGGTCGGCACCCGACAACTGCGTCAACTGCTCGTCGAGCACATCGTTGATGGCAAAGTAGGCCGCCTCATTGTTGACTACTTCGGCAGCCGGATCGGCGCAGGCCAGCAGCCAGCTTCCTACCACCATGCACGTATATTTGCTGAGCTTCACGCGGGGGTTGTTTGGGGGGCTAGCAAAGAGGTGCCCGTCATCTGAGCGGGCTTTTCAATTCCCATCAGGTCGAGCAGGGTCGGGGCCAGATCGCCCAGTTTGCCATCGCGCAGTTGGCCCTGTTGGTGGTTGTCCACCAAAATGCACGGCACCAGGTTGGTGCTGTGGGCCGTGTTGGGCGAGCCATCGGGGTTGATCATGTAGTCGGCGTTGCCGTGATCGGCAATCACCAGCGTGGCGTAGCCGTGGGCCAGGGCGGCCGAAACCACCCTTT
>DAIRSZ010000082.1:0-9447 GCA_036804165.1 Catalimonadaceae bacterium
TTTTCGAGATCAGCGACGGTTCCTTTGTAGTCTTTTTGTTGAAAACGGGCACTACCCAAATAATAGTACAGTACCGGATCGTCGCCCGCCTGCGGGAGGGCCTTTTGCAAATCGCGAATGGCACCGGCATAATCTTTTAAGAAAAAACGCGCTACGCCCACCGTCCGGTGATAGCCATCGGGCGTGTTGCCCAAGCGTTGCGCCGTTTCTAGGTCTTGGATAGCGCCTTCGTACTGTTGCAAGGCAAAGCGGGCCTGCCCCCGGTTTTCGTAGGCGCGGGCCATTTTGCTGTCGGTGGCAATGGCCCGATCAAAGTCGGCGATCGCCGCCTTGGGGTCGCCCATCAGCAGGGCGGCCTTGCCACGGTTGTTGTACACGACGGCTTCTTTGCTCCCCAGGGCGATGGCCTGGTCGTAGTCGCGGCGGGCGTCGGCGTAGGCTTCGCCCTGGAAGTGCGCATTGCCCCGTTTGGTGTAGAGCTGTGCGTCTTGCCCGGCCTCTTGCAGCGCTTTGGTCAGGGCCGGGATGGCTTCGGCGTATCGTTTTTGCTCATAGAGAATCTCGGCACTGGCCCGCAAGGCGACCGAGTCGGCGGGCTGGGCGGTGAGCACCCGCTGAAAATCGGCCAGGGCCGGGGCGGCCTGCTGCTGGGCCCGGTAGGCCAGGCCCCGCGCCCGGAACACCTCCGGCTCGGCTGCTCCGCCCTTGATGGCTGCCGAGAGGTCGTCGGCCGCAGCGGCCCATTGGCCAAGTTGCAGGCGCGCCAGGCCCCGGTAGCGGTGCGCCTGCACGTCAGGGCGCACGGCCAGTGAGCGGTCGAGCGCGGCTTGGGCCGCAGCCCACTGGCCGTTGGCCCAGGCCGCCAGGCCCGTGGCGTAGTACGGATCGAGCACCAGCTTCTTCTGCCATTCGGTCAGGGTGCGCGGAGCCTCGCTCGGAATGGGATGTTGGGCGCTGATCAGCAAGGTCGGGCCGTTGCGGTCGGGGTGCGGCAAGGCCCAACCTACCCAGCGGTCGGCTGCCCACACGGGCGCGCCTCCGGGGGGCAAGGCTTTGCCCGTGGCCAGCGTGCCCAGGTCGCCAAAGCCCGGCACGCGGTGCGTCTGGGCCAAGGTGTAGGGCAGTTGGCGCAGCGCCAGGCTTTCGTCGGGGAAGGCCACCGTCAGTGGCTGGCTGGTGGTGGGCCAGGCACCCACCAGGGCGGCCCGCAGCGGTTTGTCTGTTTGGAGGGCGCAGCGCACTAACCCCGTGGCGGGGTCGTAGCCCACGATTTTTTCGACCGAATAATCGAGCGTGTCGAGGGTGCGGAGCCGGGCCGTGGTAGCGCCCGTCAGCACCGTGGCGTGCAGCAGGGCCGTGCCGTCGGACGAAACCACGAGGGCGGGGCCTTGCTGTAAGGGCACGCCTTTTTTGTCAAAACCCTGCACGGTGGCGACAGAAATGAGCGCTGGCGGCACGACGGGCGCTTGTGCCCGTGCCCAATTTACCAAAAGCATACACAGCCACCCGGCACAGACGATACGACGCATCATAGACAAAGTACAAAAAGGGGTACGCACGGTGCGGCGCGTTCCCGGCCCCAGATCAAATAAAAGCCCGATCCCAAAGCACCGGACTGCTTTGCTAAATAGCGGGATTGGGGTAGCCTTTCTCCGCGCATTTGCCCCTGATTTTTACATGCTGAGAAAACGGCGGTTTTGATGTGAGAATGTGCGGATGTGGGAATGTGGTTTTGTGGAGACGTAATACATTACGTCTTGATGTGGGAATGTGGGGATATAATAAAAATTAACGGGTGCGTCATACCCCACAGCGACAAGGCATGCCTTGTCGCTACCGACGATTCACGAAACGACGTGGGCAAATATGATCAAAATAACCACGGTTCACTATCAGCCTTGCGGCCATTATTTTGATAAAAATAACTTTTAGGTCGTTACTTTTTTATAAAAATATATAATCATCTGCTTCCCATGTCTTTGTAAGGTCGAGGAGCGAATCAGGCAGCCGGGCGCGTCCGGAGGAGCGTATTTTTGTGCAAAGTCCGTGCGTATGCGATTAATTCTCCAGATTTTTTTACTCGGTACAGGTTGGCTGCTGGCCGCTTCGGCCGCCGCCCAAACGGCCCCTACCCCACCCTACCGCGCCCTGCGTGGCATGTACCAGGCTACGTTATCGGCCGAAGCCTTGCGTCCGCACCTGCAACACACGCCTGACACAGCCGCTGTAGTAGCTATTGCCAATAAATATTTGGGGGCAGACCTGCACATTTTTCAGTTCGAAGCCCTCGTCGAGGTGCTTTCGCCTGCCGAGGCCGCTCGGCGGCAGGCCACGCGCTTTTTCACCGTCACGTACCTAGAAACCTTCCCCTACGAAACCGTGGTACACTATCAGTATTGCTACCCGGAACTCTACGCACAGTCGGCACAGGCCGTAGTGGGAGCGGCGCGCTTTGTACTGGAAGATGGTCGCTGGGTGCTGCGGGATCATGACCTACGCACTACTTACATGGAGCAACCACCTACACGTTACCTCAGTACGGTAGAAACTGACTAAACATAGTATATATTTTTTATACGACATTTTGCGCGTGCTATTTCCAAAACCTCCGAGGACTTATGCGCACTGGTTTGGTAGTCCTCGGAAGTGATTACCGGGCTTTGCGTAACTTCTGAAAATTTTTCGATCCCAATTTGCAGGCTTCAATTTTTAGGCTACTTTTGTGCCCACGTTCAGCAAACAAGGCCGGACGTGCGCCAGAAGGAGCGGTAGTTCAGTTGGTTAGAATGCCTGCCTGTCACGCAGGAGGTCGCGGGTTCGAGTCCCGTCCGTTCCGCAAAAAGCGTATCCCAGCCGGGATGCGCTTTTTTGTTTTTGGGCAAGCAGCGCCGCGCGGGCATAGTTTCTTGGCCCCGAGTTTGCAAACGCACATAGCTTGTCACTAACCACCTGGGGCTGCCCGGCGGGTTGGTGTTGGGCGGGCAAATAGCTACTTTTGGGACAGATGGGATCAGCCGCGTATTCCACCGATCCGCCCGGCCCGGTTTTTTCCGGGTACTCGTTGGCCCTGCATCTCCTACCAAAAACCAGCTTCTTTGCCGCTGGTTTTGTTGTTTTGCCCTATGATATCTGCGTGGTTATCCACTTTCCAGCGCCGCCTGACCAACCTCAGCGGTCAAAATAAATCTTTGCTGCTGCTCCGCTTGTCTTCGCGCCAAGACCTGGACCTGGCCCAGCTCGACTACCTCGACCACGCGCCCGCCTTCGCCCTCATCGCCCACCTGATCGCCAGCACGGCCCCGCGCCCGCTGGTGCCCCTGGCCGATGACCGCGAGGCCCGCCTCAACGAAGTGAGCGCCTACCTGCGGCGGATCGAACGGACCGAACGCCTCGTCCGCGAAGAGCGCGGCACCCACGACCTCTACGTCGGCTGGCCCTTCGTGCACGGCCAGATGACGGACGGCACGCCCGTCCGCGCCCCGCTGCTGCTGTTTCCCGTCGGCCTGACGCGCGACGCTCAGCAGTGGTCGCTGGCCCGCCGCCCCGAGGTACCGATCGCCTTCAACCCGAGCCTGCTGCTGGCCTACGCCCATTACCAAGGCCAGCCCGTGGCCGAAAGCCTGCTCGAAGAAACCTTCGAACAGGCCCCCACCGACGCCACGGCCTTTCGCTCGTTCGTGTACGACCTGCTCGGCAACAGTTCTTTTACGGTCAACTTCAACCCCGCCACGTTTGCCGACCGGCTGTTGCCCTTCGCCGCCTTCACCCGCGAAGACTTCGCCCGGGCGCAGCGGCCCGGCGTGCTGACCGTGTTTTCCGAGGCCGTGCTAGGACTGTTTCCGCAGGCGGGCTCGTTTCTGGCGCCCGACTACCAGTTTCTGCTCGAACAGGAACATCCGCCCACACCCGAACAGCTTTTTCACCCGGCGCCCGAGGTGCCGCCCGCCGAAGGCCGCGAAGCCCAGACCTACGCCGTTTTCCCGCTCGACGCCGCCCAGGAGCACGCCCTGCACCAAATAAAGGCCGGACAGTCGGTGGTGGTGCAAGGCCCTCCCGGCACGGGCAAGTCACAACTGATCGCCAACCTGATGGCCGACTTCACGGCCCGGGGCAAGCGCGTATTGCTCGTGTGCCAGAAGCGCGCGGCCCTCGACGTGGTCTATGACCGCCTGCGGGGGCTGGGCGCGGCCGACTCGATGGCCCTGGTGCACGACGTACAGTACGACCGGGGCGCCCTCTTTGCCCAGATCGCCCGTCAGATCGAGCGCGTAGAAGAAAACCAGCAGCGCAACAACAGCCTCGACGGGGTGACCCTCGAAAGAGAGTTTCTGCAACTCAGCCGCCAGCTAGACCAGGCCCACGCTGAGCTGGAGGATTTTCGTACGGCCCTCTTCGACACGGGGCGCTGCGGCCTGTCGGCCAAGGAGTTGTACCTGACCTCGGACCCCGAGGCCCCCGCCGTGGCGCTTGGCACTGCCTACCGGGACTTCCGTTTCGACGCCGTGGCCGATTTTCGGGAGCAGTTGCTGACATATTTCACCTATTACCGTCACCTGGGGCCTGCTCATCCCTGGACAGATCGGCGGTCGCTGGCGCGGCTCAGCTTCGCCGATGTGCGCCCCCTGGGCGACTTGCTGCGGCGCATTCCGGCCCACAACCGGGCACTGACCGAGGCCACCTCGCAGCTATGGCTACGCCCCCTCTTGCTGGCCGACGTGGCCGCGATGGCTCCTCAGGTGCCCGCCCTGCGCGATTGGCTCGGTACGCTGGCCCAGGGGGATACGTTTGGCATCTGGCAAGCCAGCATGCAAGCAGACCACCCCCCGGCAGACCCGGCCCAACTGGCCGAATGGCAGTCGGCCTGGCACACCCACTGGAGCGAGGCCGTGGGGCAACTGTCCCTGGCCAGCACCGACCTAGAAGATGCGCAGCGCCGCGTGGCTGAAGCCCTACGGAGCAGCCGAAACTGGCTGCATTGGCAGTGGTGGCAGTGGTTTTCGCCCGATCGGGAAATGGTGAGTGAATGGGTAGAGACCTGTGCGTGGCCGCTGAACGGGCAGGGGTTGGCTCAACTGGCCGACCTGCTGGCGCGCCGCCAACAACTCGAAAGCCTGATGGCCACCTTGCACCACACGCCGGGCGCCTATACCCTGCCCGACGCGCTCGACTACCCGGCCTGGCAGCGGTGGTTTGAGGACACCAAGCGGGCCTATGCTGCCTGGGCCACCGTGCAGGCCCAACCCGTGTTTGCCAGCTTTTTTCAGCTTACGCAGATTACGGCGGCCGACCTGGTCTTCGCGGCAGAAAAGCTGCTGGACGCCGTGGAAGATACGCACACGGCCTATCAGCAGTGGCAACACGAACTGACCCCGGGGCAGATCGCCCGGCTGTGGGAGGATGCCGCCTGGGCCGACACCCTGGCCGACGCACTGGCTCTCGACCTGGAAGTGCTCGTGGCCCTCGACCAAGTACTGGCCACGGTCGCGACGCCGGGCCGGGCGGTGTTGCAGCGGCTGCAAACCACAACCTCCGCTGCCGAACTGACTCAAGAAGACACACCTGCCCGCCTGCTGGCCCGTTTCGACAACGGCCTGCGCCTGGCCTGGCTGGCTGATATCGAAGCGGCCTACCCCGTGCTGCGGACGGTGTCGTCGCCCCGGTTTGCACAAGTGGAACGGACTTTGCAAACGTCCCTGGCCCGAAAGCGCGCCCTGAGCGCGGACATCTGGCACATGCGTCTGCGCGAAGCTACCTACCAAACGTTGGCTTACAACCGCCTGGGCAATCGCACCACCTACCGGGATCTGTATCATCAGGTAACTAAAAAAAGACGGCGCTGGCCCCTGCGCAAATTGCTAACTGAGTTTGCCGACGAACTCTTCGACCTGGTGCCTTGCTGGCTGGCTTCGCCCGAGGCCGTGTCGGCCCTCTTTCCAATGACTCCGCTCTTCGACCTGGTTGTCTTCGACGAGGCTTCGCAGTGTTTTGCCGAGCAGGGCGTGCCCGCCCTGTTTCGGGCCCGACAGGTGGCCGTGCTGGGCGACGACCAGCAGTTGCCACCTAACCAACTGTACCAAACCCGTTGGGAAGACCCCGAGGGCAATGATGAACCCGTGCTCGAAGCCGACTCACTGCTGCGGATGGCCAGCCACTACTTGCCCACCGTGCACCTCACCGAGCACTACCGCAGCCAGTTGCCCGAGCTGATTGCGTTTTCGAACCAGCACTTCTATCAGCACCGCCTGCGCCTGCTGCCCGACTTTCACCTGCTCAATGCGCGCCAGCCGGCCATCCGCTACCACCACGTGGAGGGCGTCTGGGCGCAGCGCGCCAATCGTGCCGAGGCCGACGAGGTGATACGCTGCATCTGGCAAGAATGGGAAGCCCAGGACATGGCCGCGGAAGGCCCCGACCTGGGCGTGGTGACCTTCAACGTCACGCAGCAAGCCCTGATCACGGAACAAGTAGAGGCACGCCTGGGGGCCGAACAGCGACCCTGGCCTCCGCGTTTGTTTGTCAAGAACATCGAGAATGTGCAGGGCGACGAGCGCGACCTGATCGTATTTTCGGTGGGCTACGCCCCCGATGCGCAGGGCCGTTTGCGGATGCAGTTTGGCAGTCTCAACGCCGAGCGGGGCGAAAATCGCCTCAACGTGGCCATCACGCGGGCACGCCGGGGCATCCACATCGTCAGTAGTTTGTGGCCGCACGAGCTGCGCACTGACAATGCCCAACACCCGGGGCCGCGGCTCCTCAAGGAATACCTGCAGTTTGCCCTCGACGTGGACCGGGGGCGGTTCCGCTTTCAGCCCGACCCGCTGGGCACGGGCCAGACGCCCTGGCTGCTGAAAAACCAGTTGCGCCCCCTGCACGAGGCCCTGGCGCCCGATCTGCCCTTTGCCGACCTGACGGTCAAGACCTACCACCGCTACTACGGGCTGGTGCGTACCGACGACGACCTCTACCACCAGCGCCGCTCGGCCCGCGATGCCCACGCCTACACCCCGGCCCTGCTGGCCGACAAGCACTGGCCCGTCCTGACGCTCTACAGCCGGGAGTTCTGGCGGCAGCGGGCGCAGGTGCAGCAATCGCTCGAAGCCTTCGTGACGGCCCAGTTGGCCGTGCGTCCACCGCAGATTTCATAAGCAGTTGTATGCGTTGCGGCGACGGACTTGGCGGGGCGGTGGGTGCTGCCTCGTCGGGAAAATAACGCTAGGCGTGTACGTGCGTTAGGATGTTTATATCCAATCGCTTACGCCATGTACTTACGACTTTTGTTTTTGGCCGGCACCTGGCTTGCCCTGGGCAACGCCCAAGCCCAATCGCCCCGGGGCCAGTCTCAGCCTTTTCCATCCGAAACCCTGCGGTCCGAGCGCATCAGGATAACGGTGAACGACCTGCCCGAGCCATTTGCTACCGAATCGGCCCGCCAGGGGCCCAAAGATATTGACCGTCCCGACAACGCCCGCCTGCGCGTGCCCGAGGGGTTTGAGGTCAATATCTTCTGTGAAAACCTGCCCAAGGCCCGCATGATGGCCTTTGCGCCGAACGGCGATTTGTTCGTGGTGCAGTCGAAAGAAAATAAAGTCTCCGTGCTGCGCGACGGCAACGGCGACGGGGCCGCCGACGAGGTATTCACCTTTGCCAAAGGCAAGAAGGACGGACTCGACCAGCCCTTCGGCATCGCCTTTCGAGAAGGGCACTTCTACGTGGCCAACACCGACGGCGTGGTGCGCTTTGCCTACCGCACGGGCCAAACCAAAGCCGACGGCAAGGGTGAAGCTTTTATCACGGGCATCACGCCCGGCGGCTACAACCAGCACTGGACGCGCAACATCCTCTTTCACCAAGACAAGCTTTTCCTCTCGGTGGGTTCGGACAGCAACGTGGACATTGAAGAACTGCCCCGGGCTTCGATCCAGGTCTTTGACCTTGACGGCAAAAATCAGCGTACCTACGCCAGCGGCCTACGCAACCCCGTGGGGCTGGCCATCAACCCGCAGACGGGCGATTTGTGGACCAACGTCAACGAGCGCGACCACCTCGGCGACGACCTGGTGCCCGACTACGCCACGCGCGTGCAAGAAGGGGGTTTCTACGGCTGGCCCTACGTCTATCTGACGGCCAAAAAACCCGACCCCCGCCGGCAAGAACCCCGCCCCGCCCAGGTGCAGCAGACCCTCACGCCCGACGTGCTCTACACGGCCCATTCGGCAGCCTTGGGGCTGGACTTCTACACGGGCGACGCCTTTCCGGAGGCGTACCGGGGCGATGCCTTTGCGGCCCTGCGGGGCAGTTGGAACCGTTCGGAAGCCACCGGCTACAAGATTGTGCGCATCCCCTTCGGAGCCGACGGCGAACCCGAAGGCGGCTACGAGGACTTTCTGACGGGCTGGCTGACCGACCCGCAAAAGCCCGCCGCCTGGGGTCGCCCTGTCGGCATCAAGGCCGGACCCGACGGCGCCCTCTACGTGGCCGACGAAACGGGCGGTGTCATCTGGCGCGTGCGCTACGCCCGTTAGTTTGCCACCGTCAGCCGGGCTGTTTAATTTTCACCCCTCAACACGGCCCGACACCGGGTCAGGCCGTATTGCTCATCTCTCATTGTCCTGCTTATGACCAAGAAGAAACTAGCCGTCGCCCTCCAGGGTGGCGGCTCGCACGGTGCTTTTACCTGGGGCGTACTCGATCGCCTGCTGGAAGAAGAAGACATCGAACTGTCGGGCTTTTGCGGCACCAGTGCCGGGGCCATGAACGCCGCCCTGCTGGCCTATGGCCTGCAAATGGGCGACCGCCAGATGGCCCGCGAGCTGCTCGCTGTTTTCTGGGATCGGGTGTCGCGGGCGGCGGCTTTTTCGCCCCTGCGGCCTTCGTGGTACGACCGTTTTTTTGCTACCAAGTTTGGCAACATGGACTATTCGGTGGGCTACCTGGCGGCCGAATTTTTGTCGCTCTACACCTCACCGTACCAGTTCAACCCGAGTCGCTACAATCCGCTGCGCCCGATCCTGGAGTCGCTGATTGACTTCGACGTGCTGCGCAACTGCCAGGTGACCAAGCTGTTCATCTGCGCCACCAACGTACGGCGCGGACGGGCGCGGGTATTCACCATTCCCGAAATGTCGGTAGACGTGCTGCTGGCTTCGGCCTGTTTGCCGACGCTGTTTCAGGCCGTCACGATCAACGGCGAGGATTACTGGGATGGCGGCTACATGGGCAATCCGCCCATTTTCCCGCTCATTGACGGCACGGATGCGCAAGACGTGCTGCTGGTGCAGATCAACCCGATCAATATTCCCAGCACGCCCACCGACATTCAGGGCATCCGGGATCGGATCAACGAACTGAGCTTTAATTCGAGCCTGATGCTGGAAATGCGCCGGTTCGCTTTTGTGGACAAACTGCTCAACCGGGGCATTGACATGGAAGGCAAGTTGCGCCGCATCT
>DAIRSZ010000083.1:0-9411 GCA_036804165.1 Catalimonadaceae bacterium
CGATGGCGGCAATGCCCTTCAGGTCAATGCCCGCGTGGCGGTCGAAGCGGATGTCTTCGGTGGCGTACAAGGCCTTGACCAGGTTCTGCGAGATGTCCTCAAACTCGACGGGCGTGCGATTTTCGCGGTAGTATTTGCCCATCAGCACCCCATCGGAAAAATAAATCTCCGAGGCCACCTCGCTGCGCGGATTTTCGAGCTGCTCGAAACTGGGCATATCACCAAACAACCCAAGAAAGTTGACTTGCACGGCGTACACCGTCGTGACCAGCAACAACAAGCCAGCACCGAAGGCAATCCAGAGGAAGGTAGCAAGCCGGCCGGGCGTGAAATTTTTCATCAATTAGCGGCGTAGGTGGTAGAAAAAAACTGGAGGTAGCCGTCCGTGTTTTTGGAGCGATACCAGAGGGGGAAGTTCTCGTTGGTGATCAAAAAAGTCTCCGATTCGTCGCGGTAGTTTTCCAGCGGCGAACCGGCATAGCGTTGGGCCCGCAAATATTGCTGGGCCTGCGGCAAGGTTCCAAATTGCTTGACGACAATGGCGAACGTAGTGTCCGAAAGAATCAGCATACTGGTGTTAAACTTGTCGCCGCTGTACCGCTGCAGGTTGTAGTCGGAAAAGGCCGTGACCATTTTTTGCGCCACGCTGGCGGGCAAGTGGCATACGGCCACGAAAAAGTGCGGCTTGGTTTTGTCGGCTTTGTAGCTGACCGCTTGCGGGGGCTTGGCCGACGTGATCATGGCCGCCGTAGAGGCCGCCGCTTGTCCGGCTTTGCTGGGGTTTTCGGCCGATTTGATCAACCTTTGCACGTGGGGCACCAGTTGGCTGTTGGGGTAGGCGGCCACAAAGCCTTGCAGGGTGTCGCGGTACACCGAAAGGGTATCCATCCGCCCGATGAGCAACATTTCCAGCAGCGTGACTTGCTCTTCGAACGGATTGACGGCAAACTCCTGACGGATTTGTTGCAGCGAGGCGTAGGCCAACTCGTAGCGCGCGGCTTCGTACTGGGCATAAGCCTGCCGATAGCGCTCCCGGATGGCCGCTTCGGCCAGGCGATTTTCTTCCTCAAAGTTGGGGTTGTCCAGCTTGCGGGCGTAGGCCGATTGGGGATATTCCCCCTTGAGGCGTGCCTTGATGGCTTCGGCACGGTCGGGCTTTTCGAGTGTTCGGTAGGTCAGGCAGAGGAAGTAATAGACTTCGGGTTCTTCTTCGCGGCCCGGAAACTCGGCCAGCAGCCGCTCGAAGGTCTCGACGCTGTTGGCATATTCGAGGAGGCGCTGGTTGTAGATCTTGCCGAGGCGGTAGAGGGCTTCGGCCAGGTGCTCGCCCGAAGCCTGGTAGGCCTCGGCCGTCAGGGGAATATCCTTGTACAGTTCCTGCTTGCGCTGGGCCAGCAAGGCGGCCGGGTCGGCCTTAGGGGCATCGGGCGCCTGCTCGGCAGGCGTTTCGGTGCCAGGCTGCCCGGGGGGCACCTCGCCCTGACGGGCCACGGGCGCGTCGGTGTCCATCATTCTTTCCTTGTCGCTGCGCCGCCAGTTGTCTTCGAGAGGCCGACGACCCCAAGTACTGACGAAGGCCCCCCGGCCTTGGCTGATGGCGGCCTGGTTGTAGAAGTACCACTGGTTGCCGCCGCCGCCCGTACCCTGAATGCCCAGGCCGTCGTCGAAGAGCGAGCGTTGCTGCTGCTGTTGTTGTTGGCGTTCCTGCCGGGCCAGGGCCTTGGCCTCGGCTTTGCGGGCCGAGTCTTCGCGCATCACCATGCCGTCGAGCAGGGTGCTCAGGGCCACCGAGTCCATAGCGGCCAGTTGCCGGAGGCTGTCTTGGCGCTGCACGATCTGGTACTGCTCCACAAAGTCGGCCAGTACTTTTTGCCGACGGGCGATCTGTTCGTAATTATCGGCCTTAGGGTCGAGAAAGGCCAGGGTGCTGTCGTAGTAGTTTTTGGCGGCCGTAAAGTCGCGCAGCCGTTCGTAGTGCAACTCGCCCAGCAGCAGAAACGAGTAGGCTTTTTGGTTGGGGCTGCCGCCCTCGGCAGCCACCGATTTGCGCAGCAGGGCCAGGCATTCGTTGAGGTGATCGCGCTTGAGTTCGAAGCGGGCCATCTCGTAGTAGATCCGATCCTGATACTCGAGGTTTTTTTGGTCGCGCAGCAACTTGCGGAAGTACTTCTGGATGCGCTTCACGTCCTGCCCGTCGGCCAGGGCCGTCACTTGCGCCATGTTGAGTTTGGTGTAGAACGAAAGCTCGTAGGGAGGATTGTGGCGCAGCACCTGGCGATAGTGGTAATACGAATCGGCGTCTTGGCCTTGCATCTGTAAGATTTGGCCCAGAATAAAGTGCAGCCGCGAGCGCTGGTCGCGCTCGCGGGCCAGGGGCACGGCGTCGGTCAGGTATTCGGCCGCCTTGGCGTATTCTTTTTCTTCGAGGTGTAACTGGGCCATCGTCAGCCCAAACTCCCGGCGATTGTCGTGGTTGAGTTCCTGTTTGCTGAGGTAGTTGGCCACGGTCTGAACGCTGCTGGGCTGTTCGGCCAGCATAAACGTGCGCATGAGCCACACCAGGGCCTCATGCCGGAGGTCGTCGTCTTTGCCCTTGGCATTGACGTACTTAAACGTCGGAATGGCGTTTTCGAAGTCCAGGCGGTAGTAACGTGCCTTGCCGATCAGCACGTAGGAGTCGTCCACCCACTTGCTGTACTTGTGGCGCTGAATGGGGATAGAGGCTTTTTTGATGACCTCTTCCAGCGTGCCCATTTGCGTGTTGGCCGATTGCTCGGTGGGCTGAATGAGGACGTCGAGTACGCGGTTGTAGTCGTCGGAGTGCGACTTGCGGAGGGACGTTTCGGCCTCTTTGAGCAGCTCGCGGCCCAGGAAGTAGCCGTTGTAGTGCGCCGTGGTGTTGTGATAGGCTTTGCTGACGAGCGTGCCGCGCTCGGAGGCGCAGCCCACCCACAGGCCAGCACCCACGCAGAAGGTCAGGGAATACGCCCAGCTACTCTGAAAAAAAGCGAAAACCCTGACTTTTAGCTCGTTAGGCATGGCGATTAATTGGAACGGAAGGGTCTGTAAATAAAGAAACTGATTAGTTTTGGTAGCATCACCAATCGCACCCGCCCCGTGAAGGCTACTTCTTCGTTGATCAACAGGCTAACGAGCCGATACCTGGTAATCATACACAACAAGGACAATTTTGCTAAGAAGGCGTCGTTCAGCGTCAGCTACGCAAAGGTAATCGTTTTGGCGGCCTCCGTGACGCTGTTGCTCTTTGTGGCTAGTTTTTTCCTGAGCCGAACGTGGCTGGAGTGGCACCGTAGCGCCGACGAGCAGGCCCGTCGCCAGCGCGTGACGCGCCTGGCCGTGGCCGTAGATTCGCTCGTGACCGAGATCCAAACCCGCGATCGCTTCATTCACCGCTTCCAAACGGTGCTCAACGAAGAGCTGCCCCCCTTGGCCGACGTGCACCCTGCCCCGGGCAGCGACCCGCCCGACGAAGGGGTCGTCCCCCACGAAAACATTGACCTGCAGGCCATCTCGACGGCCGAACAGCAACTGCGCAGCGAGTTTGAGTCGGCCCGCCCGGCCCCCACGGGCGAGGCCGTGCGCCGCTTTGGCCCCCCCTTCACCAAGCCGTTGGCGGGCATCGTCACGGCCGACTACAACGCCCCCATCGCCCATTACGGCGTGGACATTGTGGCCAAAGAGAACGAATCGGTGAAGGCCATTGCCGACGGCACCGTTTTGCTGGCTTCCTGGACGGAAGACACCGGCTACGTGATCGCCATTCAGCACGCCAACAGCCTGGTATCGGTCTATAAACACAACGCCTCGCTCACCAAAAAAATGGGGCAGCCCGTCAAGGCCGGCGAGGTGATCGCCATCGTGGGCAACACGGGCGAACTGACCACGGGCCCGCACCTGCACTTCGAAACCTGGTACGACGGCCAGCCCATAGATCCCAAAACGCTACTCTCTTTGCAATAACCCGACCGCCAGCGCGGCCGGTAATTCCATACTTTATCTCACTCTTTACGCTCTACAACCATGTTTGGTACCTCCCCCAAAGAAAACAAGCGCGAGCTGGAAGCCGCCATCAACTCCAATAACAGCATTGCCAACG
The DNA here is from genome assembly GCA_036804165.1 of Catalimonadaceae bacterium. Classification (GTDB taxonomy): domain Bacteria; phylum Bacteroidota; class Bacteroidia; order Cytophagales; family Flexibacteraceae; genus DAIMZG01. Next base: position 4,118 of record DAIRSZ010000083.1, read on the forward strand.
GCACGGTCGTGAGTGGCGACATCGAAACGACGGGCAACCTGCGCATCGAAGGCCGCGTGGTGGGCAACATACGCTCCAAAGCCAAGGTGTTCGTGGGCGACACGGGTCAGGTGACGGGCCACATCTTCTCGCAAGGGGCCGAAGTGGAAGGCAAGATCGAGGGCAACCTGGAAGTGTCGGACAAACTGGTGCTGCGGGCAACGGCCGTCGTCGAGGGTGATATCCTGGCCAGCAAGCTCATCGTAGAAGACGGGGCCACCTGGCGCGGACGCTGCCAGGTGGGCAAGCCCGTGAACGGCAAAATTGTGCCCGAGACCCCTTCTTCCAATGGACAAGCCCGACCCGAAAAGCAACCACAAAAAGTCGGTTAACGCCTATGCCCGCTACTCAGGCCTGGCCTTTCAGATGGTGGCCGTGCTGGGGCTGGCTATCTGGCTGGGTGGCAAAGCCGACGCCTATTTCCAGACCGCCCAGCCCTGGTTTACGGTTGGGCTGGTGTTGCTGGGGCTGATCGGCACGCTGCTGGCCGTGGTGCGCGACCTGATGCGCCCCTGATTGCCTCCCGTAGGTTTGATATGATGCCCGGTGCCGTACATTTGCGGTCTCACCGGGCATTTTTTATGTCGTTGTATTTAAAAACGCTGATCCGCACCCTGGCCATGACCTCGGTCATAGCAATTGGGTTGGGCGTGCTCCAACTTGCTGGTCATTCCGCGTGGTGGCATCCGGCCGGGTGGTGGTTGCTACTGGCCGTGGCGACTTCGACGCTGCTCACGGCCTGGCTCACCGACTACGGCATTGTGCAGTTTCGGCCGCAGTTTCACCTGTTTTTTTTAGTGGGAATGCTGATTCGGATGTTCATCAGCGTCGGGGTGGTGGGCGCAGTGGCCTATGCGCAACCCGACAGGTTGCTGGCTTTAGGCTTAAACTTTATGACTTTGTACTTATCCTACCTTGGATTTGAAATCTATTCGCTCGTAAGTAACTTGCGGGCATAATTTACCAAAACCGAAGCCATGTCTTTTTTGTTTGACCGCCGTCGTTTCAGAGGTTGGTACACCACACTTGCCTGCGCGGTTTTTGTGCTTTTCTCGTGGGTGAGCACATCGGCCTATGCCAGCCAAGAAGCAGAAGGCGACGCCCACAGCTCGGGCGAAAGTTTTGCCCCCGGCGAGATGATCCTCCACCACATCACCGACGACTACGTCTGGCACTTTTTCGACGGAGCCGTGCTGCCGTTGCCCGTCATTTTGCTGACGCCCGACCGGGGGCTGGAGATGTTCTCGTCGGCTAACCTCTACGACCACCACGAGCCGGTGGCCTACAACGGGTACCAGGTTCACCACGGCCACCTCGAAACCACCGATCCGGGGCGCACGATCACGGCCGATCTCTCGATCACCAAAAATGTGGCCTCCATGTTCCTGGGAGCCATCCTGCTGCTGGCCATTTTTATGAGTGTGGCCAGGTCGTACGGCGGACAGGGGCGGGCGCCGCGCGGGCTGGCCTCGTTCCTGGAGCCGATTATCCTCTTCATCCGCGACGACGTGGCCAAGCCCAACATCGGGCCCAAATATGAGCGCTACGTGCCCTTTTTGCTGACGGTCTTCTTTTTTATCTGGATCAACAACCTGCTGGGCCTGATCCCGGGCGGGGCCAACCTGACGGGTAACATCACCATTACGGCGATGCTGGCCCTGATCACGCTGGGCGTAACGTTGTTTAGCTCCAACAAATACTATTGGCAGCACATCTTCGACACGCCCGGCGTGCCGTGGTGGCTCAAGTACCTCATCCCGATCATGCCCATCGTGGAGGTGATCGGGATTTTTACGAAGCCCTTCGCCCTGATGGTGCGTTTGTTTGCCAACATCACGGCGGGCCACATCATCATCCTGAGTTTGTTCAGCCTCATCTTCATCTTCGAAAGCCTCGCCGTGGGGCCATTGAGCGTGGCCTTCGCCACGTTCATGAACTTCCTCGAACTGTTTGTGGCCATCTTGCAGGCGTACATCTTCACGCTGCTGACGGCCATGTACATCGGCGGTGCCGTGGCCGAGCATCACCACGCGCACGACGACGAGGCCCACGCCCACCACGGCCACGCCCCCGAGGCCGAAACCACGACCAATCCTGAGGGCGTGCCCGCCCCGCGCACGCACCGCCCCGAACCCGTAGTGGCCAGTACGGCCGCAAGACCTGCCTAACTTTGCATTAGTGTTTCTGTTTTCATAAATCAAGTATCATGATCAATTCTCTGTTATTCATCCTGTTGCAGATGGACCTTGGCCTCGCCATCATGGGGGCGGGCATCGGTGCCGGACTGGTTGCGCTAGGCGCTGGTATTGGCATCGGCCGCATTGGTGGTTCGGCCATGGAAGCCATTAGTCGGCAACCGGAGGCGACCAGCCAGGTACAGACTGCCATGATCATCGCTGCGGCCCTCATCGAGGGCGTGGCGCTGTTTGGCGTGGTGGTGTGCCTGCTGATCTCCTTCAAAGGATAAGCAGCCAGGAACTCCGGCGGCGCTAGGCTGGCCGGAGTTCTTCTTTTTTGATCATCACCTTCGACCTGTCTTCCTCACTTATTCGCCACAAACCTGCGTATTTATGGAATTAGTTACCCCTGGCATCGGCCTTTTTTTCTGGGCCGCCATCACGTTTATTATCGTCCTGATTTTGCTGCGCCAGTTTGCCTGGAAGCCTATTATGTCGGCTGTCAAGGAGCGCGAAGCCAACATCGAAGCTTCGCTGGCCCAGGCCGAGGCAGCTCGGCAGCAGATGGCCCAGCTAAAAAACGATAACGAAAAGTTGTTGCAGGAAGCCCGCCTGGAGCGCGACCGCATCCTGAAAAGTGCACAAGAGGCCAGCGCCCGCATGATTGACGAAGCCCGCGACAAAGCCCGGGCCGAAGGGCAGCGCGAACTTGAGCAAGCCAAGGCCACTATCCAGAACGAGAAAATGGCGGCCATCACTGAGCTGAAGGCCCAGGTGGCCGTGCTCTCGGTCGAAATTGCCGAGCAAGTGCTGCGCCGCGAACTCTCCGACGAAGCCTCCCAGCAGCAACTGGTGAAGGAGTATTTGCAGGAAGTTCAGCTAAACTAAGTCGCCCATGTCTGGTAACCGCATTGCCCACCGCTACGCCAAGTCACTCATCGAAATTGCCCAGGAACGCGCCTCCCTCGAAGAAATCAAAGGCGACATGGACATTTTCTACGATACAGTAAAAGCCCACGACCAACTCCGCGCCGTATTGGCCAGCCCCGTGATTGTGGGCGACAAAAAGCAGGCGATCCTGAGAGAAATTTTTTTCGGACGGGTGAGTGGCCTGACTTTTTCATTCTTCGAAATTATGGTGCGCAAAGGCCGCGAGCAGTTTTTGTTCGAGACGGCCCGCGAGTTTCGTGCCCAGTACAACCTCCTGGCCCACATCAGCACGGCCACCGTGATCACCTCCATGCCGCTGACGGAAGAACTGCGGGCGCAGTTTCGCGCTCTTGTGATCCAGCGCAAAGGCGGCCAAAACGTCGAACTCACCGAGAAGGTAGATCCGGCCCTGCTGGGTGGCTACATCCTCCGGATGGGCGACGAGCAAATTGACGACTCGCTGCAAACGCGCCTGCGCGACCTAAAGCGAGAATTTTCTGACAACCCCTACATCGTAAAATACTAAATCATGGCACAAGTAAGACCCGACGAGGTAACGGCCATCCTGCGTGAGCAACTGTCGAACGCCCGTACGACCGCCGAACTCGAAGAAATTGGCACCGTTTTGCAAGTGGGCGACGGTGTGGCCCGCATCTACGGCCTTTCGCAAGTGCAGGCCGGCGAGCTGATCACCTTCGACAGCGGCCTGCAAGGCATGGTGCTCAACCTCGAAGAAGACAACGTGGGGGCCGTGCTCTTCGGCGACTCGTCCGAAGTGAAAGAAGGCGACACGGTCAAGCGCAACAACCGCATTGCCTCCATCAAGGTCGGCGACGGTATGCTGGGCCGCGTGGTAGATACGCTGGGCCGCCCCATTGACGGCAAAGGGCCGCTGACGGGCGAGCTCTACGAGATGCCCCTCGAACGCAAGGCGCCCGGCGTGATCTTCCGCCAGCCCGTTACCGAACCCCTCCAGACGGGGATCAAAGCCATTGATGCCATGATCCCGATTGGCCGGGGGCAGCGCGAGCTCATCATCGGCGACCGCCAAACGGGCAAAACGGCCGTCGCCATCGACACGATCATCAACCAGCGCGAGTTCTACGAAGCGGGCAAGCCCGTGTTTTGTATGTACGTGGCCATTGGGCAGAAAGCCAGCACGGTGGCGCAGGTGGTCAGTGCCCTCGAAAAGGGCGGTGCCTTGCCCTACACGGTGGTGATTGCCGCTTCGGCCGCCGACCCGGCCCCGATGCAGTTCTTTGCGCCGTTTACGGGCGCGGCCATCGGCGAATTTTTCCGCGATACGGGCCGCCCGGCCCTGGTGGTGTACGACGACCTTTCGAAACAGGCCGTGGCCTACCGCGAAGTGTCGCTGCTGCTGCGCCGCCCGCCGGGCCGCGAAGCCTATCCCGGCGATGTGTTCTACCTCCACAGCCGACTGCTCGAACGCGCGGCCCGCATCACGACCTCCGACGAGATCGCCGCGCAGATGAACGACCTGCCCGAGTCTATCCGGCACCTGGTGAAGGGCGGCGGCTCGCTGACGGCCCTGCCCATCATCGAGACGCAGGCCGGCGACGTGTCGGCCTACATCCCCACCAACGTGATCTCGATTACCGACGGGCAGATATTCCTCGAAACCAACCTGTTCAACGCGGGCGTGCGTCCGGCCATCAACGTCGGGATTTCGGTGTCGCGCGTGGGGGGCAACGCCCAGATCAAGTCCATGAAAAAGGTGTCGGGCACGCTCAAGCTCGATCAGGCGCAGTTTCGCGAGCTGGAGGCCTTCTCCAAGTTTGGCTCCGACCTGGACGCCACCACGCAGCGCGTCATTGACCGCGGCCGTCGCAACCAAGAAATCCTCAAGCAGGCCCAGTATTCGCCCGTGCCCGTCGAAGAGCAGGTGGCCATGATCTACGCCTCTACCACGGGCTTGATGGACAAAGTACCCTACCAGCGGGCCAAAGAGTTTGAAACTGAATACACCGCCTTGCTGCGGGCCGAGCACCGCGACGTGCTCGACGGCCTGAAGGCGGGCAAGCTGACGGACGACATCACGAACCAACTGAAAGCTGCAGCCCAAAGCCTAACGCCCAAGTACGTACAGAAATAACCTTCCGACTGGCCGCCACGGGCGGCCAGTCTTTT
>DAIRSZ010000084.1:0-5511 GCA_036804165.1 Catalimonadaceae bacterium
TTGTGTTGTCGGCCAACGAAGGCACTTTCCCGACCCTGGCCCGCACCGACTCGTTTGTGCCCAACGCCCTGCGGGCGGCTTTCAAACTGACCTTGCCCGCCGAAGTCAGTGCCCGCCAGGCGTTCTATTTCTATCGGCTGTTGCAGCGGGCCTCCCGGGTGTATCTGCTCTACAACACGGAGAGCGAAGGCGACCGCAACGGCGAGCCGAGCCGCTGGATTGCGCAGTTGCGCTACGAACCGCTGGCCCGTTGGGAAGAGAAAATTCTGACGCACCAGCCGCGGCCCATCGCCCCGGGGGCCATCGCCGTGGAGAAAGACGAAGCCGTGCAGCAGTGCTTGCTCGGGTTCTGTGCCGATACGCCAGCGAGTGGTGAGCTGACACCCTCGTCGCTCAATACCTTTTTGGAATGCCACCTACGATTCTATTTTCGGTACGTGGCCCGGCTGAAGGCTTCTCGCCTGGACGATACGGCCCTGACGCCCCTGCACGTGGGCAACCTGCTGCACGACACGCTGGAGGATCTCTACAAAAATCTGCTGGCAGAAAAACAACGGCGGGGCCAAGCACCCACCATTGTCAGGGCAGATTTTGATACGCTGCGTGCCCATGTGCCCCGGGCAGTAGAGTGGGCCTTTCGCAAGTCGTTTGAGCAGGAAGGTAGCGGCAGGTTTTCGTTCGAGGGCCAGCACCTGGTGGTGCGCAGCACCATGGAAAAGTACGCCCGGCAAGTGCTTGCGCACGACCAAGCCTACGCGGGCGAAGCGGGCTTCTCCATCGTGTCGCTCGAACAAAGCGCTACCTACCAAACCACCATGGCCATCGCGGTGGGGGGTACGTTGCGCCAGGTGCGGATCGGGGGCTTGATTGACCGCGTGGACGAACAGCTCGGCGGCCGTGTGCGTGTGCTCGATTACAAAACGGGTCGGGATAGTCGCCGCTTTGCCGACTTGCCCAGCCTGTTTGACCCTACCAGCAAAGAACGGAACAAGGCAGCTTTCCAGGTGCTTTTCTACAGCTATCTGTTTGCCGTTTGCCGACCCGAGGCCGCTGCCGACAAGCCCGTGCAGCCCAGCCTCTACAACGCCCGCCAAATGTTCGAATCCAATTTTTCGCCGTGCCTGCAAATGAACAAGGCAGAGCTAACCGACTTCCGGCCTTTGCACGTCGAATGGGAAACGCACCTGCGCGCCACGCTTACGGCCCTATTCGACCCGGCGCAACCCTTCGTTCAGACGCCGCACGTTGAAAAATGCACGCACTGCGATTTTGCGGGCATCTGTCAGCGTTCCTGAGACACCACCTGGTCTGTGTGGGTTTCCACTTCGAGCGGAAGCCGCAGCGTGAAGGTGCTGCCCTGCCCAATGGCGGAGGTCACGACCACGTGGGCACCCAACTGGTCGGCAAGCTGCCGGACGATGTACAGGCCCAGACCCGAAGAAGTTTCGCCGCCCGTGGGGCGGTTGCTCAGCCGCTGAAAGCGCCGAAACATACGGGCCTGCATATTGGGCGCAATGCCCGGCCCCTGATCGGACACCCACAGGTCGGCGTGGGTGGGCGTTTGGCGCAGGCCCATCTCTACCCGGGTGCCCCGGGGCGAAAACTTGAGGGCGTTGGAAAGCAGGTTTTCGATAATGCGCCGCACGTACTGCGGATCGGTGTGAAGGCTCACCTCGGTCGGTGCTGACAGCACCAGGGGGATATCCTTGCGCCGGGCCATTTCCTGGTACGTCGCCTCCAGTTCTTGCAAGCAAGCCCGCAGCGACACGCGTGACACCTCCGGCTTGGTGTCTTCGAGGCGGGTGGTTTCTACCAGGGCATCAATGAGGCGATTGCCCGTCGCGGTGATGTCGTGCACCATGCGCACGTAGGTCTCTTGCTCGGCGTTGAGTGGCCCGGCCAGGGGCAATAGGTGCATCATGCCATCTACGCGGTTGAGGGGGCCGCGCAAGTCGTGGGCCACCACGCCCATCAGGCCATTAAGTTCCTGGTTGATGTCGGCCAACTGCGCGTTTTTAGCCTGAATTTGCTGACTCTGGACTTCGAGTTGCTGGTTGCGCGCTTCGATGAGGGTGCGCTGCTGACGAATGTCCTCGTTCTGCCGCAACAACTGGGCATTGTAGCGCTGCGTCCGCCGTCGGCTCACGAGGGCCTGGCCACTGACGATCAGCAGCATCAGGGCCACCGCAGCCAGCAGATAGCTCTGCCAGCGCCGTCTTGCCAGTGTTTCTGTTTGCAGGGCCTGGGCCTGCCGCAGCGCGTGGTTTTCTTCTTCGGTAAGCTGGGTTTGGTATTTGGTTTCCATTTCGGCCAGCAGGCGGATTTTTTCGTTGCCCAGCAGGCTGTCGCGCAGAGTTTGGTAGCGCACCTGATAGGCCCACGACGAGTCGGCCTGTCCGCGCGCCATGAGCACCAGGGCCAGGTGGGCGTACAGCTCTTCGAACACCTCGGCCGAACCCAGGGCCTGCGCCTGCGCGTGGGCGGCTTGTCCGTACTGCCAGGCGCTGTCGGGTGCCGACAGGTAGAGGTAGGCCTGCGAAATGCCCAGCAGGTTGCGGGCATTCACCTGCCGCGAAGGTTGGTGGCGGATCAGGGTTTCGGAGGTGCGGTAGTGGGCAATGGCCTGGTCATATTGCTGGCGGGCAAAGGCCAGTCCGCCCAGGTTGTGGTACACGATGGCCTGTTCGAACAGGTAGCCTTTGGCTTTGAAGCTGTTGAGGGACTCGCGATAGGCGTTTTCGGCGTCGGCCCACTGGCCATTTTGTTTGAAAGTGATGCCCAGGTTGAGGTACTGGTTGGCCAGCCGGAGCGTGTCTTGGTTGGCCCGTACCAAAGCAATGGCCTGCTTGTAGTAGCGGGCGGCGTTGGGATAGTCGCGGCTCTTGCTGTAGATAATGGCGATGTTGCCCAATATATCGGCCGTTTCTGGATACTGATTGCGCTGGCGGGCGATGGTCAGGGCCTTTTGATAATGGGACAGCGCCGCCGGAAAATCGCCCAGCAAATCGTGGGCAATGCCCATGCCGTTGTAGAGGTCAATTTCGAGCGGATGTCCCGTGCCGGCCAGCACAGCGTGGGCGTGCGTAAACAGCCGGAGGGCGAGTGCGCCTTCGCCTACCCAGTTGAAGTTTCGACCAATTTTGAGTTGTAGCTTGGCCACCGAAGTGTCAGGGCGAAGGGTGCCCCGGATTTGCTCGGCCGAATCGAGCATCAGCAGGGCCTCGGCGCGTGCTGCCGACTGCAAGTGCGCTTGGGCACCTTCCAGAAAATACTGGTATTTGCCGACGGCTGCGGCCTGACGCCCGGTAGGCTGCGCAGCTAACGGGCTGGCAACCGACAGCAACAATATGCTGATCAGCCCGCGAAAGAGCGAATACCAAACGAATTGTACCAGCATAGGGCAGTAGCTAATTTCGTAAAATTATAGCTAGAGTTGTCATGCACAAAAAAACCGGACTAGGTCCGGCAGGTGCCAAATTTACTTTCGCACGGATTACCCAAAATATGCCGAACTTTGCGCCTATTCGTTGGCATTTTCCACTCCACTCCTACATGCGCATGCACACCGAAAATCTGGGTTTCGAACCGCAGGAGATCGCCCGTCTCAAAGCTGAAATGGCCGCCAAAGGCACCAACTTTCTCATCAATCACGAAGAACCCCAAGGCGACGATTTTGCGCACTTTTGGTTTGTGGGCACCTACCAAGGCCGGGAGGTGGTCTTCGATGCTGTGCTTTATACCCTGCGCCTGGAGCACAGCAGCAAGATCTACGAAATTGCCGACGAGCGGGCCGCCCAGCACTTTCCGCACTACGTGCCGTGGGACATTCAGGAAACCGAAGACGGCGGTTTTGACCTGCCCGACGACTTGGACGAAGAAGTGGAGGCCTTCAAAGACGAAGTGATGGCCGAACTCGAAGAAGAAGAGTCCGTCAAGGTGCACGAGCACGTGGACCTGGACACCACCTTCGACTACGGCATTGGCATGGAAATCGGCCTGCACATAGACGAGGTAACCGACCAGGCCATCACCGATTTTGTGGCCCGATATACGGCGGGTAGCTTCGTGCCCGACCCCACAGCCTACGCCTTTCAGCACGAAGACGAAAGCGGCGACCTCTGACCACAAAGCCGATGCGTCACAGCAATAATGCCATGGCCGTCGTGAGGATCGGTGGTTTTCTCATGTGCAATCCTACCACGTAAGGTTGTTGTCCATCATTGCGTAACCGGATAGCCAGCTTGCTGCCAAGCGCGCAGCCCACCCCGGAGGTGGTACAGGTGCTTGAAGCCCTTGCGGGCCATCAGTTCGACCATCTGCTGGCTGCGTTGACCTACTGTACAGTAGAGGAGGTACGTTTGGCTTGTGTCCAGATCGGCTATTCGGGCCTCTAGTTGCGCGTCGTAGAAATTGAGCGGCCGGGCATCGGACAGGTGCCCCTCGTCGTATTCGGCGGGTGTACGGACGTCGAGCACCACCACTTTCTGCTGGGTAAGCTCGGCAAACTGGGCCGGCGAAACGGGGGTGATGCCCGAGGACGATTGCTGGGCGCAGGCCGTCAGGCAAAGCAGCCAAAGGTTGGCCACTAGCAAGGGCACGAAGGGGGAACGGCTGGTATAAAGTGTGCGTGTCATGGGGCGTAGGTATGCTTTTTATTCGATCCTAAACACAGCCCGGACGTCGTACCGCAGCTTGATTTTCTGAAACTCCAGGGCCTCGAAGGCCGGCTCAGCGGCAGCGTCGCTCATTTCCATTTGGACACTGCGCATAGCCCGGAAGGGCACTACGGGCGGGCCATCGCCCCCTTGTTCGCTCACTTCCAGCAGTTCGCCCCGGCGGCTACCCACCGCTTCGAGCAGGTACTCGGCCTTTTGCTGGGCATCGCGCATGGCCGCCACGCGCGTTTCGCGCCGCAACTGTTCCATCTGCGAATGCCAGTAGCGCCCTACGTTCGTGTAGGCAATGCCGCGCGAGTCAAGCTGCGCCAGCACTGTGCCGATGGCTTCGGGGGTACGGAGTTCGAGCACGTACTGTTTGGTAGCCATAAAGTCCTGGTCTTTTTTCTTCGTCCAATAGTTTTGGTAGCCCTGGGCATCGGCCAGGCGGAGTTTGTCGTCGGCCAGGCCCGCCTTGCGCACGGACTGGCGAAGGCGCTGTTCCAGGTCGCCGATCAGCACCTTGTCTTTGCCGTCGCGGTACTCGCGCAGCGTAATGTTCAAAAAGAGCTGGTCAGGGACTATTTCTTTTTCGGCCATGCCCGTCACCTCAATGCGCCGCAGCGTGGCTTCGGGTTTGGGTTGGGCCAGCACGGGCGTGCGGGTGGCCAGCAGCAGCAGGCCACTGCTTAGTGCACATTGCCAATTTTTCATAAAAACGGTTTTTTGAGAAAGTCCCTAGCAGACATTGTGCCGCTACGGCGCAATTTCAGCAGTTGGGGATAAAATGCCAACCCCGCCCGTAGAGACGCGATTCATCGCGTCTGCCCCCGCGCCTGCCCCGCGCCTGCCCCGC
>DAIRSZ010000084.1:5611-9354 GCA_036804165.1 Catalimonadaceae bacterium
CCCCGCGCCTGCCCCGCCCAGAAAAAGACGCGATGAATCGCGTCTCTACGCGGAAATTCGAATCGGGAAACGGTCAGTTTTCTCGGCCGATCAATTCTTGAAAATACTTTTCGTAGGCATCGAGCGTGCGGTCGAGGTGAAAATCTTCGAGGGCGGTGCGTTTTCCGGCCGCAATAAGTTGCGTGCGGAGGGTCTCATCTTCGAGCAAACGCTGCAACTGGTGGGCCAGCGTCAGGGTGTCGCCGTCGTCGAAGAGCAGGCCGTTTTCGCCGTCGGTGATCAGGTCGGGGTTGCCCGCTGCCCGGGTGGCCAGTACGGGCACGCCCAGGGCCATGGCCTCGAGCAGCGACTGCGAGAGGCCCTCCATCGTGGAGGGCAGCACCTTGGCCCGCAGCAGGGGGTAGTAGCTCAGCACCCGCTCGGGAGGCTCGTGCGGCACAAAAAACACGCGGTGCGGCACCGTTAGGCGGGCTACGGCATTGCGCAGGGCGGGCGTTTCGGCCTGGCCCACCAGCAGCAGCGTGAGGGGATGTTCGATGTGCCGCAGGGCTTCGAGCAACTGCGCCTGCCGTTTGGGGCGGGCCACACAGCCCACCACCCAGTCGTCGGCCCCGAGGGCGTAGTGCTGGCGCAGGTGCTCGGTATAGGCCGCGTCGAGGTGCGCGTATTTGGCCGGAGGGGTGCCGTTGCGAATCACCCGGATGTGACGGGCCGGCATCCCCACACCAGCCAGGGCTTTGGCTACGGGCTGGCTGACGGCCACCACGCCGTCGGTGCCCCAATGGTAGAACAGGTTTTGCAGCCAGCCCAGGCCGCTGGCGGGCATCTGCCGCCGCGTATGCACCAGCCGAACGGGCAGGCCGTAGCGCCACCGGGCCAGGATGGTGGCGTAGCGATCCCAGCTCGACTGCGCGTTGATGAGCTGGATGCCGTATTGCCGCACGATGGCCCGGATCTGCTGCTGGTCTTGGCGGGCAAAGCGCCCGTGAAACTGCATGGGCAGGGCCTCGGCGGGCGAGTCGGCCAGCAGGCGGAACAGCAGGCTTTCGCGGCGGCAGGCCACGTACACGCGGTGCCCTCGCCGGGCCAGCCCGTCGGCTAGGTAAGAGATCGAGAAAGTGGAACCAGCCACGTCACCCTGGTGGGTGATAAAAAGTAGGTGCATGGCGCAAAGTACGCAATCGGCCGGGCAGAAATCGCGGGCGCAGCGGCTGAGGGCCTCCGCCGAGTCCGGCGGGCGCAATCAGGCAGTGGCTGCGTTACTGAGTGCACCTTGCACGGGCGATCCGCCTCGCTGCTGCTGACCAGCGATCCGTTGCGCCACCGACGGACTAAATTGGTTCGTGGTGCGGAGACGGCCATCGTCTACAAAACCTTCTCAAACCATCCCGAAGCTTACATCAGATATCTGGTAATCAAAACTAAAATTAGGTGAAACCAAGTTTGCAGAGTGAAATTAGCCAATAACCTTGGGTATCTTCGAAAAAAAGTATGGACAGAGCGCTTTATCTCCTCGTTGCCTTTTTGGCCCCGTTAGGTCTTTGTGGGCAATCGCTCTACTTTCCGCCCACGGCGGGAAGTACGTGGGATACCATCTCTCCCCAGTCACTGGGTTGGTGCCCCCACAAGGTGGACAGCCTCTACGCATACCTGGACACCAACCGTACGCGGGCGTTCATCTTGCTGAAAGATGGAAAAATAGTGCTCGAAAAATATTTTGGTACCCACACGCCCACCACGCCCTGGCAGTGGGCCTCGGCCGGCAAAACCATCACCGCCTTTATGGTGGGCATCGCCCAGCAAGAAAACCTTTTGTCCATTGCCGATACGACCTCCCATTACCTCGGCCAGGGCTGGACAAACTGCACCCCCGCCCAGGAAGAAAAGATTACCATCCGCCACCAACTGACCATGACGGCGGGGCTCGACGACGGCGCGCCGGATCCTTTCTGCACGTTGGATACGTGCCTGACCTGCGCGGCTGAAGCGGGCACGCGCTGGGCGTATCACAATGGTCCCTACACCCTGCTCGACGGCGTCTTGGCCAGTGCCACCGGTACCACGCTGAATGCGTACACCACGCAAAAACTCAAGAATCCGACGGGCATGACGGGGGCCTTCATTCCCATAGGCTTCAACAATGTGTTTTTCAGCAATGCCCGTAGCATGGCCAGATTCGGGCTGCTGATCCTCAACCGTGGCAACTGGAACGGCCACCAGCTCATGACCGACACGGCGTTCTTCGCGCAAATGGTGAACACTTCGCAACCGCTCAACCGGGCCTACGGCTATCTTTGGTGGCTCAATGGCAAGCCTTCGTACATGCTGCCGGGGACGCAATTTGTTTTCAATGGCTTGCTGAGTCCCCATGCGCCCGCCGACATGTTCGTGGCAATGGGGAAGGACGGACAACTTTTGAACATTGCGCCCAGCACAAATGTGGTCTGGCTGAGAATGGGCGATTCGCCCGATGGGGTGCCCGTGCCCGCCCTGATGAACGACGTGATATGGTCTTACATCAATGACCTGGCATGCACGACGACGGGCCTGCACAGCAGTCAAAACGAGCACTCCGTTCGCATGTACCCCAATCCGGGCAAGGAGGTGCTGCATCTAGAAGCTGATTTTCCGATCGTCCAGGTCGAGATGTTTAATGCCCGCGGACAGCGCATAAAAATACTGAGTGGCCCAGCCAAAGAGATGCGCATTTCGATCCGCGAATTGCCACGCGGGCTGTACCTGATAAAAGCAGATGTAGGCAATGGCAGCGGATGGATAGGCAAACTGCTGAAGGAGTAGGGAATGCCCGCAAGATTGCCGGGCAGACGATTAGGAAATGTACGGAAGGGGAGCGGTGGAACTCCCGGGGTGGAACTCCCGGCCGTCGTGGCGGCCGTCGATTATCCCTGGCGGAACGTAATGGGCATGATCAGGCAGAGGCCATGGGGTTGGCCGTTGAGCAGGGGAGGGCTGGCGAACTGCACGCCCCGCACCACCCGAAGCGCTTCCTTGTCCAGGTGTGGCTCTACGCCTCCTTTCCACACCGAGATGTCTTCAATGGCTCCCTCCGGAGTAATCGTAAAGCGTACGTACACCTTACCTTCAATACCTCGATTACGTGCAAATTCAGGGTACTTGATATGTTGAGCCAAGTACTGGTAAATAGAGGTGTACCCGCCCACGAGCCGAGGGGCTTGGTATCCCTGCTGAGCATTATCCTGCAAAGGGTTGTCTATGTGGACATCAGCCGTATCGCGTACGCACTTATCCGTCGTGTACGTGAGGGGAAAGTTGTAGTCTAAAGAAGTAGCCCCTTTGAGCCAGACGCCATAAGGTTCCTGGCCCTTGTAAGCCTGACGGCTCAGTAATTCGTTTTTATTGACATTCTTCACCTCAATGATGCGCATACCATCCGGTTGTTCGATAGTGGTTTGGCTGAACTTCCCCTTGCCGGGTGCAGTCTCTTTGGTAAGCCAATGATCGCTGAAGTATTGCGTGGTAGTAGTTTGGGCATAGCCAAGGGAGGTTAGTCCCATGGCCAGGAGGATTAGAATGGACTTTTTCATATGAGAAAAGGAATACAAATAGCTGGCTCAAGATAGTCAGCGCCGAGCATAAAAAACCAGCTCACTCCCCGTACCGCACCACGCCGTCCACAATGGTGTAGCGCACCCGCGTACGGAGCAGATCCTCGTCGGGCACGGTCATGATGTCTTGTGAAAAGACGGTGAAGTCGGCACACT
>DAIRSZ010000085.1:0-9315 GCA_036804165.1 Catalimonadaceae bacterium
TGGCCCAACAGGGCCACTTCGTAGCCAATACCTCCGCTGAGGTAGTCGTAGTGGGGCTGCCAGCGCTGGCCTAGCAGCAGCACGCCCAGGGCCATGCTGCCCCAGAAAGCCATGAAAAGGCAAAAGGCCGTGGTGCGGGCCATGGGCAAGATGGCTTTCTCAAACAAGAGCTGATAGCCCGCCAGGAACACAATGGGCACGAGCCAGAAGGCCGACACGCCCAACCAACGGAACATGAGCCGTTCCGATACCCAGGCGCCCACCAGCCCAAGCCAGTTTTCGATTTCAGACCCCGCCGGGCGCAGGCCCGTTTGTCGCAACGATTCGATCACGCTCTGGTCGGCTGGCCCCGTAAACAAGTGCGAGATGCAGGCCACCAGCAAGAAGAGGGCACCCATTACGAGCAAGAAACCCACAGCAAGGTGCAGGCGACGATCGCCCAGCCAGGCACGCACCTTTTTTGGCCACTCGTAGGACCATTTGGCGAAAATCCCCTCCTGAGGGTCGTCTGCGGCTGCCCGGCGCGGGCGATTTTGAGCCTTGGAGCGGTTAGCGCTTTTGTAAGTGTTCTGAGCCATAAAAAAGGTATGCGCCGCGAATCGGGATGTGGGCTGTGCACGCGCCCATACGAGCGACCGCATAGCAAGAAAAATCAAAAACCCTGCGGAGCGGCATTCTTGGGCAGTAAAAGTAAGTGTTTTTTGGGCGCATCGCATGGCTGGCCAATATCCCGACGTATTTGCGCCGCAAGGCTCGGCCAAGCAGGGCACTTGGCAAGGCCCACACACGCTTATTTGCCAACGAGCAGAATTTGCCAAATTGCACGCACCTACCTCATACATTTGTCTATGACCAAACCTTTCGCGCCCGCACCGCGCACCCGTTCCTACCGGGGTGCTGTTGCCCTGGTAATCAGCCTATTCTTCCTCTGGGGCATTGCCAATAGCCTCAACGGCATTCTGATCAAGCATTTTCAGTTGGCCCTCGACCTCAACCGCGGGCAGGCGGGCCTGGTGGACTCGGCCTTCTACCTGGGCTATTTCGTTTTTGCCCTGCCCGCCGGGGTATTGCTGCAGCGTTGGGGTTACAAGCGCGTCATCGTGGCGGGGCTGCTGCTCTACGCAGCAGGGGCTGCGCTGTTCTATCCGGCCGCCGAATGGCTGCGCTACGGATTTTTCCTGTTTGCCCTCTTCACCATTGCCAGCGGCCTGGCCTTTCTCGAAACGGCCGCCAATCCGTATATGGCCCAGTTGGGCGATTCGGCGCACTCGGCACGCAACCTCAACCTGGCCCAGTCTTTCAACGGGCTAAGCCTGATTTTTGGCCCCCTCATCGGGGGATTGTTCATCTTGCCCGCGCAAGAGCTGTCGGTGGCCGAGCTGGCAGCCCTGCCCGCCGAGGCCGTAGCGGGCTTGCGGGCCACGGCGGCCCGCGCGGTGCAGGGGCCCTACGTAGCCATTGCCCTGGTGGTGGCCGCCGTGGCGGGTCTGTTCACGATCACGCCCATGCCCGAGCCGCTACCCACGGCTCAGCGAACACCCACCACGGGCCTGCGCGGCGTATGGCAACACCGCCACTTGTTGCTGGGCATTGCGGCTTTGTTTTGCTACATGGGCGCCCAAGCCAGTTTGTGGGGCTTTTTTATCGATTATAAACTAACCTTGTCGCCCGATGCACACCTGGGGCTGGTGCGCTGGCTCTACGCGTCCGAAGGGGCCAGCGCTACGCAGATGGCCTCTTTCCACCTTTCGCTGTGCTTGGCCCTGTTCATGGTAGGGCGTTTTGTAGGTACGTACCTGATGAATTTTGTGGCACCGCCCCGGCTGCTGGCCTTTTTTGTCGGTGCTACGCTGAGCTTGCTCGTATTGAGCGTACGTACTGACGGCTTGCTGTCGGTCGGTAGTTTTATGCTGACCAACCTGTTCACCTCCGTGATGTTTCCCACCATCTTTGCCCTGAGCATCAAAGAAACCGGGGCCGACGCTCGGCTGGGGTCTTCGCTGCTCATCATGGCCATCGTGGGCGGAGGCGTATTTCCCCCCCTGGTGGGCTTGCTCTCCGAGCAAGTAGGGCTACAGGCGGCTTTCTGGCTACCTGTGCTGTGCCTTAGCTACGTATTGTTCTTTGCCGTTAGCGGCTATCGGCCCCGCTTGGCAGGGCGTGGGCGTAGGCGCGGCTGAGCAGTGCCCGCTGAATGTTCCGGATCAGGGCCGGGCCTTCGTACACAAAACCCGTGTAGAGTTGGATGAGCGCGGCGCCAGCGTCGAGCTTTTCGAGGGCGTCGTCGGGCGTAGCGATGCCCCCCACGCCGATAATGGGCAGGCGACCATTTGTTTGGCGTACCACGTGCCGGATGACGGCCGTCGCCTGGTCGCGCAGGGGTGGGCCACTGAGGCCGCCCGCGCCATAAGCTTGTACGTGCTTGGCGGGCGTGCGCAGCCCCGCGCGCCCGGTGGTAGTGTTGGTGGCGATCAGGCCGTCGGTACCCGTGTCGAGGACGATTTCGAGGACGTCGTCGAGCTGCGGCAGCGAAAGGTCGGGAGCTATCTTGAGCAGTATGGGCCGGGGCTGGGGCTGGGCTGCGTTGTGGGCCAGCAAGGCCGTCAGCAAGGCCCGCAGGGGTTCTTTTTCCTGCAATGCCCGCAGGTTGGGCGTATTGGGCGAGCTGACATTGACCACAAAATAGTCCACCACCTCGCGCAGGGCGTCGTAGCTGTGCAGGTAGTCGGCCAGGGCGGCTTCGTTGGGCGTATCCTTGTTCTTGCCAATGTTTCCTCCCACAATCACGCGGCTGCGGCGTTGCTGCAGCCGGAAGGCGGCGGCGTGGGCGCCCTCGTTGTTGAAACCCATCCGGTTGATGAGCGCCCCGTCGGCGGGTAGGCGAAACAGGCGCGGCGCCGGATTGCCGGGCTGGGGGCGGGGCGTCAGGGTGCCGATCTCGACAAACCCAAAGCCAAGGGCCGCGAAGGCATCCACGCGCTCAGCGTTTTTATCGAATCCGGCGGCCAGGCCAATCGGGTTAGGGAAGGTAAGTCCCCAAAGGCGTCGCTCCAGGGCCGGATCCGACAGGGCATACCAGCGCCGGGCCAGGTGCTGCGTCCAGGCCGGGCCCAACACCCGGCCTAGTTGCGCAAAAGCAAAGTGATGGGCCGCCTCGGGGGCAAGGCGGAAAAGCAAGGGTCGAACGAGGGTTTTGTACAAAGCAGTAGCTCCGGGTGGGCACCGGAAAATTAGGTTGACAAGGCTTTTTGAAAACAGGTAGGGCGTGTGTTGCCAAGTGCTTCGCGGAGGTTTCTCCATTTGACCAGGCTTTCAGAAGCAAGACACACCAACTTATCCCTGAGTATCATGTATATTCGTTGCATTTTTTACGCTTTTCCTGCGCCTGACTGCTTCACTGATGTCCTTGTCCACCACCCAACCGCTGTTCACCGATGAATACCTGAGCCTCGTCCATGCCCCCCGCTTCAGCACCCTGATCGCGACGGCTCGGTCGCACTTTATTCCGGAAGCCGACTTTCGCGAATCCTTCCGTGCCATCGGCGAATTGGTGCGTACGCACTCGGTGAAAAAGCTGGTCTTCGACAAACGTAAGCTTGAGGTGTTCCATTTTCCATCTATGGAGTGGTACTACACTGAGTGGAAACCCGCGATGGTGACCCACGGTTTGCAGTGGCACGCCAAGCTGTTGCCCGAGCGGCGGGCGTTTCGCCTGCACGTGCGGCTGAGCCGCGAGAAAATATACCGTTCGGTGCCGCAAGGATTGCTCGACGCCGTAGTGGTCGAATATTTCGATAGCCTCGAAGCGGCCCTGGCCTGGCGGGCTAATGAGCTGTCCATTGCCGATGACAACCCAGCACCTGGGCGATGAGTAGTTGCGACTCGTCGTTGTGGATCACCGCATCGGCCCGGCGGCACTTCTCCGTTTCGTCCATTTGCCGGGCCATAATGGCCCGCACCTCGTCGGCACTCCGCTGCGGGTCGCGCTGGCGCACGCGGGCCATGCGAACGGCTTCGGGCGCAAAAACCACGATCACCCGATCCAGCGCCCGGTAGGCCCCCGATTCGTAGAGCAGGGCAGCTTCCTTGAGCACATAGGGCGCCGACTGACCGCCTACCCAGGCGGCGTAGTCTTCGCCCACGCGGGGGTGTACGAGGGCATTGAGCTGGGCCAGGCGGCGGGGGGCGTCGAAGACTTGCGCCGCCAGCCAGGGCCGATTGGGGGTGCCGTCTGCGCAATAGGCGTTGGCCCCAAAGGCATCGGCGACGTCCGCTTTCAGGGCTGCGTGGTGGGCCATCAGCCAGCGCGCGCGGGCATCGGCATCATAGACGGGAGCGCCCAGCAGGGCAAAAATCCGGCACACCAGACTCTTGCCCGACCCAATGCCGCCCGTAATGCCTATCTGCAAGGGGCTAGTTGACATGCTCGAAGGGAAACTCGTTGATTACCTGCACCGAGGTGGGCTGCAGCGCCACATTGTGGGCATTGGCGGGTGCATATTCCAACTCGACGGGTACTACATTTTCGCGGTTGAGGCGGCGGAAATCAGCCACTATCCGAAAGCTATCGGGAAGGAACAAACTGCCGCCCTGGCGCACGTTGTATTGCACCGTGATGAGGCTGTCGCTCAGGCTCCATTCGCCCTGAGCGGGCAAATGAGTCACCATCAGCGGCACCTGCTGCGTAAACGTTTTGTATTCGGCCACCTGAAACTTGACGCGCACCTCGTCGGGCTGGGCGCGGAGCAACGGCTGGGCGGGGTAGTGCAGCGGTACGGTTTCGTTGTAGGAGGCACTGAGGTTACGTTCGGGCACCGATACCAGCAAGGGATCGGCAATGGCGCTAACCAGCCGGGCGGCACCTTCGAAGAGCACCGTGCTGGGAATCACGAACGGACGGCCTTCCCTGTAAAAGCCAGGCGCAAAAGAAAGGGTGGTCGAGTCGAGCACCACCGAAACCCTTCGCCGCTGAAAGTGGTCGAACTGTAAAAACAGCGTGTCTTGCACAACGTAGTTGAGGCGAATGTCGCGCATCTGTTCGCTGATGAGCGGATAGAGTTGCGCCGCCGTGATGTACTGCCGCTCAGGCAGGTTAGTAGGCTCGATCACCAGCGGAGCATTGTTGAACCAAAGCGACCTCTTAAACAAATTCCAGCCGTAGCCCGACACGTTGATGCGCACCCGGTCGGGAGGTTGGGCCACGGCCACAAGTTGCGATTGGTCGTAGCGCAGTTCGAGTGGGTAGGCCATTTTGGTAGTGTAGTCCTTGTTGAGGGCATTGAGCAGCCAAATAACCGTTCCCAACGAAATACAAACCAGCACGACCTTCCAGTCGTCGGGCGATTTGCGTGCCAGCGACCGGGTCAGGAGGGACAATATCTGCCGGAGGAGTTTCAAGCGGTTTTGGGGGCACTGCTGGCAATGGCCGTCTTGTTGAGCTTGAGCTTGACACTGCGGTCCACTTCGAGGTACACGATGTCGCCCTCGATGTTGGCCACCTTACCAATAACGCCCCCGATGGTGACCACTTCGTCGCCTTTCTTCAGTTCGGAGAGAAACTTACGGGCTTCCTTCTGTTTTTTTTGCTGCGGACGAATGATGAAGAAATAAAATACGAGCAAAATGGCGCCCAGAAAAATAAACTGAGAATAGTCGGCACCGGGCTGTGCGGAAGGCTGCTGAAGGAGGATCATGCGAGAGGGGAACATTAGGGTTGGAGGGGACCGGCCTGGCGGCTAAGCACCTGGCCGCGAATTTCGAGACGGGTAGTGTTGGGTTGGGTATTGGCCAAGATCGTGACCGTCTTGCTTTGCACCCCTTCGCGGCCCTCGCTGTCGAAGGCCACGCGGATTTCGCCCGTGGCACCCGGCGCGATGGGTTCGCGTGGCCACTGGGGTACGGTGCAGCCGCAAGAGGCCGAGGCCTGTTGAATCAGCAAAGGGGCTTTACCGACATTTTCAAATTTGAAGGTGTGCTCCACTTTGGTGCCAGCCACCACGCGGCCAAAGTCGTATTCGGTGGCTTGGAAGGCAATGGCGGGCGCGCCGGTGTCGGGTGTGCCGTCGGGCTGACTGGCCGTTTGGGTATTGCGTACCATGTCGCGGGCCGAAAGGCCCTCAACAGGTTGTTCGGTGCTGTTGCCAGACTGGCAGCCTACCAGCAGCGCAACCAATGCAGTGGCCAACAAGCGGGTGGAAGGCTTCCACCGAAACGAGGGAACGATCATGAAAAAGGGTGTTTTAGTCATAGTAGGATGCCCGTGCCTAGCGGTTGGCTTGGTTGATCTGACCAATGAGGCTTTCGACGTCGTGCAGCAGTTGTTCGGCCTGCTCTTTGGTGTCGCGAATCAGGCGCTGGCCTTCGTCGCGGGCCGAGTTGGCGGGCGCCTTGTCCTGCTCGGCGAGCTGCTGTACCAGCTCACTGAGGCGGTCGCGGTAGGTCATCAGGCGGTAGTTGACCCTTCCGCGCGTGTTGCGGCCTTTGTCGGGTGCGTAAAGAATGCCGCCCAGCATACCCGCCGTGGCACTGAGGGTGATCATGAGTACGATCCGGATAATTTTACTAACCATTGGAATAGGAAGGCTTGGGTGTGGTGGTTATCGGTTGTCGAGCAGGCCTCGTCCGCTTTTGCGGATGCGGCCTTGTGTCTGTAGCTCGTCGGCCAGCACGTCGAGCAATCCGTTGATAAATTGCTTGCTTTTGGGCGTGCTGTAGCGCTTCGATATTTCGATGTATTCGTTGATAGTAACCTTTACGGGAATGCTCGGAAAGTAGATCATTTCCGTCAGGGCCATGAGCAGCATCACCTTATCGAGCGCGGCCATGCGCTCGGCGTCCCAGTTTTGGGCCTTGGCCGCGATGAGCGGCTCCAGTTCGGCCCGGTGGGCGACAGTATGCTCAAACAAATCTAAGAAAAAGGCTCGGTCTTCTTCCCAATCGGGCGACAGCACCGCCAGCACGGGCGGGCGCAGGGCCTCATCGTCGTCGGGCTTTTCTGGGTCTGTGCCTGCGGGCATCACCGACTTGATCGTCCGCAAGGCCATACTTCGGATCACGTCCCGGTCTTCGACAAAATAAAGGTCGTTTTCTTCAAAATGACGCGTGGCCAGGTCACTCCGAAAAATGACCTCGCGCAGCACGTGCCGCACGGCTTGGTCGTGGGCAGCCAGGTCGGGCGCTGGCGTGGCCAGGTAGAGCAGGTAGTCGTCGTCTTTGCGGAGCACCTCTCGGTAGAGTTGCCGCACAAACGGCAGGTGGCCCTCCCAACTTACGTGGTGCGTTTCGAAAGCACGCTGCAACTCGGCACTATCGCGCAGGGCTTCGATGATGGGATTGCGGGCAAAACGCAGCTCGGCCGACGTAGCGGGGTCTTCTTTGAGGTACTTATGTTTTTTTCGCGCCTCTTCGCGATCCACTTGTGCTGCCAGGTCGAGCAGCAGGGCCAGCACCCGCAAGTAATTAACGAATATATTGTCCGGATTGTGAAGCATCCGCTGGCGCACGTGCGTACGGTCCTGGCGCAGGCGTCGGTCGTGCAGACGCCAGGCTTCCATCACCAGGTCGCGCTCTTGCGGGCTGACGCCTTCTCCAAAAGTGGGGGCCTCGGTGGCAATCAGGGGGCGAGCCACGGCCAGGGCGTGCTGCTTGTCGGCCTCTAGTTGGGGCAGGTCGGGCGGCTCGGGCGCGGCATAGTCGGGGGCATAGTGCTGGGCCACGTGGTCGAGCGCACCGTGATAAGCCGCTTTTTCTGCCTGTTGGAGGGCATAGAGCGATTGCATGACTTTCACGCGCAGATTCCTTCGGTTGAGCATAGGGCCAGCGGGTGTCCTGGAGGACGAGAATAACGAAAAAGCAAAAACAGGGCAAATATAGGCAAACGGTGCATCTCTAGCCTGGTTTCGCCGACCTTATTGCCCCAGCCGCAGCGGCGACAACTCTTCTTACTTTTTGCGTTTATTGGGTTATGAAATCTTCTTTGTTTGTCCTGATCTTTTCGGGGCTTTTGTGGCTGGTACCGATGGCGTGTAGTGATGGCGAGTCGGCTCCGGGCCAAGACAAACCGCCCGCCATTGGCAAGGTGGGCGACATCATCGTCATCACCGATTCGCTCACCTGGAAAGGCCAAGTGGGCCAAGCCGTGCGCACCGTTTTCGAGCAGCCCCTGCCCGGCCTGCCCGAAGCCGAACCCGCTTTCAGGCTGCGCCCCGTCAATCCCTTTGCCCTCAACCGCTTTCTCAAAACGTATCGTAACCTTATTTTCCTCACTGACCTGAGCGTGCAGACGCCCGAAGCCCGCCGGATGCGCGACTTTTTTTCGGCCGAATCGCTCACGCGCATCGAGGCTGATACGAGTTTGTTCCGCACGGTGGCCCGCAATCAGTACGCCCGAGGGCAACTCGTGATGCGCCTTTTCGGCCCCAACACCACCCAACTGACGGTTCACATCCGCGACAACGCCGACGCCTTGCGCCAGCAGTTTCAGCAGGCCGAGCGCGAGGTCATCCAGCAGGCGGCCTGTCAGCAGGGCGAGCGCTCCCTGACTTCGCAGTTGCGTCAACGGCAGGGGGGGGGCTTTTGCCTGCCCAAAAACTACGCCGAGGTGGCTAA
Organism: Catalimonadaceae bacterium; assembly: GCA_036804165.1. GTDB lineage: Bacteria > Bacteroidota > Bacteroidia > Cytophagales > Flexibacteraceae > DAIMZG01. Next base: position 8,608 of record DAIRSZ010000085.1, read on the forward strand.
CACCGAGGGCTTTGCCTGGTACCGCAGCCTGAAGGGCACCGACATCAGCTACGTGCTGGCCACCCGTCCCTACACCGATCCGGCCCAGTTTCACCCCGACAGCTTACTGGCCTGGCGCGACCAGATCGGGCGTAGCTATTTGTTTGGCTCGGGCCAGCCCGACACAGTGTCGTACATGATGCGGCAAGACTACCTGCAGCCCACCGTGCGCGAGGTGAATTTCAACGGCGCCTACGCCGTTGAGATGCGCGGCCTCTGGAAGTTGAAAAATAACCAGCGTGGTGGTGTGTACATCAGCTATGCACTGGCCGATGATGCCCAGCAGCGGCAATATTACCTCGAAGCATTTGTCTATAATCCCTCCGATCCCAAGCGAGGACCAGTGACAGAAGCCGAAGCAGTGCTGCGTACTTTCCGGTCAGAAGAGGCTCCGCCGGTGCAATAGGCGAACACGTTTGCTGGGTGCCCATACATCCGCATTCTCACGCATTCATCGTTAGGCAATGCATTACGACGATGGCAACAAATAAATACCACCCGGAAATTCACCACCGTCGGTCAATCCGCCTGAAAGGCTATGATTATGCACAAGCAGGATTGTATTTTATTACGATATGTTGCGAGGGTAGAATCTGCCGTTTCGGACGCGTGATACACGGCAAAATGACCACAAATGAATACGGAACCGTGGCGTATGACGCCTGGATG
>DAIRSZ010000086.1:0-6277 GCA_036804165.1 Catalimonadaceae bacterium
CCCCCGAGAGCGGGCCAATCTTCGCGTCGGGCGGTGGGCAACGCAGGGCGTCCATTGCCTTTTCGAGGCGGGTATCCAGCTCCCAGGCATTGTGCTGGTCGAGTTTTTCCTGCACGGCCCCCTGCCGTTCGATGAGGTCGTTCATCTTGTCGGGGTCTTCGAGCACCTCGGGGTCGGCAAAGGCTGCGTTGATGTCCTCGAACTCCTGCAGCAGGCTCACCACTTCGGCCACCCCTTCTTTGACTACCTCGATCACGGTCTTGTCGGCATCAAGCTGCGGCTCCTGCTCGAGCAGGCCCACCGTGTAGCCGGGCGAAAAGACAATTTCGCCCTGAAACGATTTGTCCACCCCGGCGATGAGGCGCAGCAGCGTGGATTTGCCCGAGCCGTTGAGGCCCAGCACCCCAATTTTGGCACCGTAGAAAAACGAGAGGTAAATATTTTTGAGAACTTGCTTGCGCGGCGGGTGAATTTTGCTCACGCCAGCCATGCTGAATATAATTTTTTCTTGGCTCATGGTATCAATCAATTAATCGGTTTGGTCAGACAGTCATTTATACCCCTTTGCACCCGCTCGTCCGCTTCTTAACACGAATACGCACAGGCTGGGAATGGCAAAGATGTCTAAAAAACCTATAATCGTTTTTACAGATGTTTTGGTTAAAATTGCAACTGAAAGGCTCATCTCCGGCGGGCAATCGGTGGGGTGCACCCACGCTGGTCTTATCTCAATTGAACACCACGTAGGGCATCAAAATCATTCGCACGCGGGAGTTGCGTAATATTCGTGTTAATATTTGGGGGAATGGATGGAGAAACGCTACAGAATCCTTTCGGTTATGTGCGGGAGGGCAAGGTTTACCTTCACGCTTTTTTGCATTTTCCGGAGCGCCAAATTGGCGAAGTGAAGGACACTGACGAAGCCGCCCTTGCCTATTTCGAGCAGCGTTTTCTACTCTTCGAGCAGAAGGTGCGCGACCTGATTTTGGTGATTGACGAGGCGCAGAATAAGGGGTCTTTTCTGATGAAACTCTTGCACCTGCGCAGCCAGTGCGGCGAGTTCGACGCCTTGGGCGACTTTGCCACGCTTTACGACCAACTCTGCACCAAAGAATCCGAAATTCAGGAGCTGATCCGCCAAAACCGGATCCGCAACCTGGAAATCAAACGCGCGCTGGTGCACGAAGCCGAGGCCTTCGAAGGCAGCGTCGAGTGGAAAACCGACGCGGAAAAGTTGCAGGAAATAAAGGGGCGCTGGCTCAAGGTCGGCGCCGTGGATAAAGAATACGAGGCCGAAACGGAAGACCGTTTCCGCCAGTTGCTCGACGATTTTTTCGAACGGCGGCGGCAGTTCTACGAAGACCGCAAGCAACTCCTGGTTCAGCGACAGCAGCAATACGAGGACCTGCTGACCCAGGCCACAGCCCTGCGCCGCGAGGCAGATGCTGACACCGTACAGCGGCGCTTGTCGGAGTTGCACGATGCCTGGAAAGGGGTTGGCAAGGTACCCCATGCGGTGCAAGCTGACCTCTGGAAGCGCTTCAAAGCCCTCAAAAACGAGCTGATGCGCCGCACAGGGCGCCCCCGCCCTGCCCCGGGCGCGGCGCCGACGGCTTTCGCCCCCCGCAAAAGCCCGACCACGCGCCCGCCCGCCTCGGGCCCCTCCGACGGGCGGCGCCCCTTCGTCAGCCCGGAAGCCCAGCAGCAGAATTTGCGCATCAAGGAGCAGCTCTGTCAGGAGGCCGAAGCCCTCGCCGACGTGGAGCCGCGCCAAGCCACCGAGCAGGCCAAAGCCCTGCAAACCCACTGGAAACAAACCGGGCCAGTGCCCTACGCGCAGCGTCGTGAACTGCAAAGCCGATTTTCGGCTGCCTGCGACCGCGTCTTCGAGTGGAGCTACCTCCTGCGCATGGTGCACGCCCGCAGCCGGCAACATCCGCCGCGCAACGAACGCGAACACCTCCAATTGCAACTTCAGGTACTTAAAGACCTCCTCCGGCGCGATCAGGAAGAACTGGTAACCTACGAAAACAATGTCAGCAGCCTGACCGTCTCGCAAAACGGACAGGACGTCAACCGCATCTTCCAGACCAAGCTCAACAACCAGCGGCGAAAGATCCAGGCCAAGCAAAACCTGCTCTTCGAACTCGAAGCTCGCCACCGCAACCTCGGCTGAGGGCCCGGCCTACTTGGAGCGGATGGCCTCCACCGGATCGAGGCGAGCGGCCATCAGGGCCGGCACGATGCCGGCGATCACTCCGATAATAGCCGACACGCCCAATCCCAGCAAAATATTGTCGGCGCTCAGGCGCAGTTCCAGCGAAGGAATGGGGACGAAGGTCAGCAGCCAGACCAGCGACAAGCCGCCCAGCCCGCCGATAATACTCAGGAAAATGGCCTCGAAAAGGAACTGGTAGAGGATAAATGCCTGCCGCGCCCCGAGGGCTTTCTGCACCCCGATCAGGTTGGTGCGCTCGCGCACGGACACAAACATGATGTTGGCGATACCAAACCCCCCCACCAGCATGGCGAAGCTGCCGATCACCCAGCCCACCACCCCCAGCACCGAGAAAATGCGGGTGATCTGATCGGCCACCATTTCGGGGCGGTTGAGGGCGAAATTGTCCTCCTGACGAGGCTTGAGGCTGCGTACCGAACGCATCACCCCCCGGATATCGCCCTCCAGTTGCATCAGGTCGGCGTCATCATCAAAACCTTTGACGGCCACGATGGGCGTAGGGCCAAAAGGCGGCGCACCGAACAACTTCGTGAAGGTCGAGTAGGGAATCATGCAAGTCATGTCCACGTTCATGCCCGCGCTGATGAGGCTTTCGCCCTGCTTTTCGAGCACGCCCACGACGGTAAAGTAAAGGCCCCGCAGCTTCATCTGTTGCCCTTCGGGATTGATCTCGCCGAACAGGTCACGGGCGATATCAGCCCCGATGAGGGCCACGGGGCGACCGTTGGCAATCTCTTGGGGAATGAAGTAGCGCCCCTGCGCCAGGCGCACGTCCGACACCCGGTTGAAGTCGAAGGTAATGCCCTGAATGCCCACGCCGTCGAGGCTGCGGCTCTCGTAGCGCAGTGCCCGGTTGCCCGTCGAGGCAAACATGGCCAGGCCGTCGTGTTCGGGCAAATAGTTTTGTAGGGCCCGGTAGTCGCGCGGGCCCACCTCGGGGCGGCTGACGTACTTCCACCACGGATAGTTGGGCCCGAACGACCAGGGCCACTTCTGGACGTAGATCACCCGGTCGCCCAGAAAAGATACGCTGTCGCGGATGCCGCGCTCGAGGCCATCTACCAGCGTGAAAACCGCAATGATGGCAAAAATACCCACCGTGACGCCCAGCAGCGACAGCACCGTACGGAGCAAGTTGCTCCGCAGGGCCTGCCCGGCAAAGCGAATGCTTTCCAGAAAAAGCCAAAAATGACGCATACACCCCTTTGTTTTATGATCAGCAAAATATACCCAATACGGCTCAATGAAGTACCCAGATGGGCTTGACGGTAGCAAAACGGGGTTGAGCGGCACGAATGTATTCCGTTCGGAGTTAGCATAAATGACCCCAAATTTTCTACTTTTGCAGCCTTTGTGCTTACCCTGGCCTATACCGAATACCCCCTCCCAATGAAGCTTTCCGAATTTCGTTTTGATCTTCCCTCCAAACTTGTGGCCGAATACCCGACCGACAATCGCGACGAGTCGCGCCTGATGGTCTTGCACCGCCAGACCGGAGAGATCGAGCACCGTCAGTTCAAGGATATTATTGATTATTTTGACGAAAACGACGTGTTCGTCATCAACGATACGATGGTTTTTCCGGCTCGCCTGTACGGTAACAAGGAAAAAACTGGTGCCAAGATCGAAGTGTTTTTGCTGCGCGAACTCAACCGCGATGCCCACCTCTGGGATGTGCTCGTGGAGCCCGCCCGCAAGATTCGCGTGGGCAATAAGCTTTACTTTGGCGATGGCGAACTGGTGGCCGAAGTAATTGACAACACCACTTCGCGGGGCCGTACGATCCGTTTTTTGTTCGACGGCACCGACGAAGAATTTGGCCGCACCATCGAAAACCTGGGCGAAACACCCCTGCCCGACGACCTCATCCAGCGGCGCAAGACCGAAGAGTCGGACCGCGAGCGCTTTCAGACCATCTTTGCTCGGCACAAGGGCGCCGTGGCGGCCCCCACGGCAGGTATGCACTTTACGCCCCAGCTCGTCAAGCGCCTGACGATCAAGAGCATCGAGATTGCGCCCATCACCCTGCACGTAGGCCTGGGCACATTCCGGCAGGTGGACGTCGAAGACCTCACCAAGCACAAAACCGATTCGGAAAGCTACCGCGTCGGCCCCGAGGTGGTCGAAAAGGTCAACAAATCCTTGCAACTCAAGCGGCGGGTGTGCGCCGTGGGCGTCACTTCGCTGCGCGCCCTCGAATCGTCGGTGTCGGCCAACAACCGCCTCAAAGAAAACCAGGGCTGGACCGACAAATTTATCTTCCCTCCCTACGAGTTCAAGATCGCCAACGCGCTGGTGACCAATTTTCACAAGCCCGAGTCCACCCTGCTGATGTCGGCTTGCGCCTTTGGCGGCTATCCTTTGGTAATGAAAGCCTACCGGACGGCCATCGAACAAAATTACCGATTTTTGACCTACGGCGACGCCATGCTCATTTTGTAGCGGCCCCGGCGACGTGGTGGTTCTCATGAAAAAATACGCCGTCATCGTGGCGGGCGGCAGTGGCCAACGCATGGGGGCCGAGCAGCCCAAGCAGTTTTTGCCCCTGGCGGGGCGGCCCATCTTGATGCACACGGTGGCGCGCTTTCACACCTTCGACCCCACCATCGTGCTCATCGTGGTGCTGCCCGCAGCCGACCGGGCCACCTGGGAAGATTTGTGCGCACGGCACCAGTTTGCCGTGCCCCTGCGGGTGACCTCTGGCGGCCCTACCCGCTCCGATTCGGTGCGCAACGGCCTGGCCCTGATCGAAGACGACCATTCGCTGGTGGCCATCCACGACGGCGTGCGCCCCCTGGTGACCGCCACGCAACTGGCCCAAAGCTACGCCGTGGCGGCCGACCGGGGCTGCGCCATTGCGGCCGTACCCCTCAAAGATTCGATCCGGCGGGTGCAGGGCACGCACACCACCGCCGCCGACAGGGCAGCTTTTCGGCTGGTACAAACCCCGCAGACCTTCCGCACGGCCGACATCAAGGCCGCCTACGCCGCCGTCGGGGCGGGCAGTTATACCGACGACGCCACCGTGGCCGAGCAGTTTGGCCTGCCCATCTTTCTGACCGATGGGTCGTACAGCAACCTCAAAATCACCACGCCCGAAGACCTGCTGGTGGCCGAAGCCCTGCTGGGCGCTGAAACCCGCCTATGAGTGGGCCGAAGCTGCAAATTCGCTAAGCAGGGCCTCGCTGGTGATCAGGTGCGCCCCGGCCTGGGCCATTTCGGCCAGGGCCTTCTCGGCATCGCCGGGCTGGCGGTTGACCCCGCGCGTGGCGTCGGTGATCACGTAGGTAGGAAAGCCCTCGGCCAGGGCGTCGAGCACCGTAAACTTCACGCAATAGTCGGTGGCCAATCCGGCGACGTAGAGCGTATCGCCGCCGCGCTGGCGCAGGTAATCGGCCAGCCCCGTCGGGTTCTGGTGGCCATTGTCGTAGAAGGCGCTGTAGCTGTCCACCGACGGATCGGTGCCTTTCTGAAACACGCGCTCGCAACCTTCTATCTGCAACGCGGCCGGAAAGGCGGCCCCTTCGGTATCCTGTACGCAGTGCACGGGCCAGAGAATCTGCTCCAGGCCGTTGAGGTTCACCACCTGGCCCACCTGCGCTTGGAGGTGGTTGGGCGCAAAACTACCGTGGTGCGCCGGGTGCCAGTCTTGGGTGGCGACCACCAGCGGAAAGTGCGGCACCATGCCGTTAACGATGGGAATGATTTGGTCGCCCTGCGGTACGGCCAGGGCCCCGCCGGGCAAAAAATCGTGCTGAATATCTACAAGCAAAAGGACTTTCATAGTAAAGGGAATTGGGGACTCGGTAGGGACGTGTTTCTTTAACGGGAATGGCTAGTTTTGTCCCAATAAGTCGCAATGTACAATTTCAGTTATACGCATGGCCCTGCCCAAAACCTACGAACCGCGCCAAGTAGAAGATAAATGGTACCAATACTGGCTGGATGGCGGCTTTTTTCACGCCGAGCCGCAGGATGATAAAGAACCTTACTGCGTGGTGATTCCGCCGCCCAACGTGACGGGCGTGCTGCACATGG
>DAIRSZ010000086.1:6377-9313 GCA_036804165.1 Catalimonadaceae bacterium
GAACCTTACTGCGTGGTGATTCCGCCGCCCAACGTGACGGGCGTGCTGCACATGGGCCACATGCTCAACAACACCCTCCAGGACGTGCTCGTGCGCAAGGCCCGCATGGAGGGCCGCGCCGCTTGCTGGGTGCCGGGCACTGACCATGCCTCTATCGCTACGGAAGCCAAGGTAGTAGCGATGCTCAAAGCGCAAGGAATTGACAAAAAAGACCTCACGCGCCAAGAATTTCTGGCCCACGCCTGGGAGTGGACCCACAAGTACGGCGGCATCATCCTGGAACAGCTCAAGAAGCTGGGAGCCTCCTGCGACTGGGATCGCACGCGCTTCACGATGGAAGACAGCCTCAGCGCGGCCGTCATCCAGACCTTCGTGGATCTGCACGACCAGGGGCTGATCTACCGCGGCACGCGGATGGTCAACTGGGATCCGCAGGGTCGCACGGCCGTCTCCGACGAAGAGGTGCTCTACCGCGAAAGCCAGGGCACGCTCTATCACGTGCGCTACGCCCTGGCCGACAGCGACACCGAAGGCTTGGTGATTGCCACCACCCGCCCCGAAACCATCCTGGGCGATACGGCCATCTGCGTCCACCCCGACGACGAGCGCTACCGCCACCTGGTGGGCCAGCAGGTGCGCGTGCCCTTCACCGACCGCACCATCCCCGTGCTGGCCGACGCCTACGTGGATCCCGCCTTCGGGACGGGCTGCCTGAAGGTGACCCCCGCCCACGACCTCAACGACTACGAAATCGGGCTGCGCCACCAGTTGCCCATCCTCGACATCCTCGAAGCCGACGGCACCCTGCACCCCCGGGCGGGCCGCTACGTGGGCGAAGACCGCTTTGCAGCCCGCAAAATGATCGTGCGCGACCTGCGCGAGGCGGGTCAGCTCGTCAAAGAAGAGCCTATTCGCAACAACGTGGGCTATTCCGAGCGCACGGGGGCCGTCATCGAGCCGCGCCTTTCGTTGCAGTGGTTTTTGCGGATGGAAGACCTGGCCCGCCCCGCACTAGCGGCCGTGATGGACGACGAGATTCGGTTTCACCCGGCCAAGTTCAAAAACATGTACCGCACCTGGATGGAGGGCATCCGCGATTGGTGCATCTCGCGCCAACTCTGGTGGGGACACCGCATCCCGGCCTGGTACGATGGCCAGGGGCACTGCATCGTAGCCCCCGACGAGGCCACGGCCTACGCCCGCTACACCGCCGCCCATCCCGACGCCCCCCGACCCACGCTGACGCAGGACGAGGACGTGCTCGACACCTGGTTTTCGTCTTGGCTGTGGCCCATTTCGGTCTTCGACGGCATCACCCAGCCCGACAACCCCGACGTGCGCTACTTCTACCCTACCCACGACCTGGTGACGGCCCCCGAGATCATCTTCTTCTGGGTGGCGCGCATGATCATGGCCGGCTACCACTACCGCCAGGCCCCGCCTTTCCGGAATGTATATTTCACGGGCATCGTCCGCGACAAACAGCGGCGCAAGATGTCCAAGTCGCTGGGCAACTCGCCCGACCCGCTCGACCTGATCGGGCAGTACGGCGCCGACGGCGTGCGGACGGGCATGCTCTTTTCGTCGCCGGCGGGCAACGACCTGCTCTTCGACGAGAAACTCTGCGAGCAGGGGCGCAACTTTGCCAACAAAATCTGGAATGCCTACCGCCTGGTGGAGGGCTGGCAGGTGGACGACACCCTCGACGGCGACACCCACGCCACGGCCCGGGCCTGGTTTGCGGCCCGCTTCGCGCGGGCCCTGGCCGAACTGGAGCAGCACTTTGCCGACTTCCGCATTTCGGACGCCCTCATGACGGTCTATAAGTTGGTGTGGGACGATTTCTGCGCCTGGTACCTCGAGATGGTCAAGCCCGCCTATGACTCCGAAACGGGCCAGGCTGCGCCGATAGATGCCACTACGCACGCCCAGACCATTGCTTTTTTCGAAGACCTGGTCAAGGTATTGCACCCCTTCATGCCCTTCCTGACCGAAGAGCTGTGGCACGCTTTCCGCGAACGCGGCCCGCGCGAATCGCTGTGCGTGACGCCCTGGCCCACGGCCCGCCTCACCAACGACGCCCTGCTGGCAGCGGCCGAGCCGATGCTGGAGTTGATCGCCCAGGTGCGGATGCTGCGCAACGAGCGGCAGCTCTCGCCCAAACTGCCATTGGAACTGTACATCCGTACCGACCAACCAAAAGCCTACGACCCCTTCCGGGGGATTGTCGCCCGGCTGGCCAACGTGTCGGATTTCTTTTTTGATGCGCAACCGCCCGCCGGGGCCGCCTCGCTGGTGGTGAAGGCCGACGAAATTTTTGTGCCTATCAGCACCGAACTGGACCCCGCAGAAGAACGCCAGGCCGTCGCGAAAGAACTCGAATACTACCGGGGCTTTCTGGCCAGCATCGAGAAAAAGCTCGGCAACGAGCGCTTTGTGCGCAGCGCGCCCGCCGACGTGGTGGCTCGTGAACAACAAAAAAAGGCCGATGCCCAAGCCAAGCTCCGCGCCCTCGAAGGGCGGATGGAGGCCCTCAAGGTCTGAGCAGTCTATGTATCCCGTTAGTCCGCGCCATCAGACCCATCCATTGTTCCCTGCGCTCCGTTCGTCACGTTTTACTTCGTTTTTCCGTTCGGACAAATTAGTTTTCTCCTTACGGCTATTTGTTTCATTTACACCAATTCTATGTATTCGAGATTTTTTTCAGGATTGACCCGGTCAGGATTGACCCGCTGGGTCTGTCTGTTCATGTTGTCCCTTACCCCCGCCCTGGCTCAGAAAAAAGCGGAGGAAGAGGGCAAAAAAAGTGACAGCAAAAAGAAAAGCTACGCCGACGTGGTCACGGCCGAAGCCCAGACCACCGAGGGGCTTTTCAAAGTCCACAAACTGGGCAGCAAGTACCTCTTCGAAATTTCGCGCGACCTGCTCGAACAGGA
>DAIRSZ010000087.1:0-9244 GCA_036804165.1 Catalimonadaceae bacterium
CGCGAAATGGTGTACATCGGCGGGGGGGCCGGCATGGCGCCGCTTCGCTCGCACATCTTCCACCTGTTCCATACCGAAAAGTCCAACCGCAAGGTGTCATACTGGTACGGTGGGCGCTCGGTGCGCGAACTCTTCTACACGGAGCATTTCCGTAAGATTGAAGAGGAGTTCCCTAACTTCAAATACAACATAGCCCTCTCCGAACCGCTGCCCGAAGACAACTGGACGGGCTACAAGGGCTTCATCCACCAGGTGCTGCTCGACAACTACCTGAGCAAACACCCCGAACCCGAAGAGATCGAATACTACCTCTGCGGGCCGCCCCTGATGAACGCGGCCGTACTCAAGATGCTCGAAGACATGGGCGTGCCCAACGAAAACATCCGCTTCGACGACTTCGGCGGCTGATCGCCAGCGTCCAAAAAAAATGCCACCCGATACCGGGTGGCATTTTTTTTGGACGCTTGGCCCATCTCTCCTACCAACCAAAAAGCCGCCCCCGGCAACCCGGAGACGGCTTTGGTGGGCTATGCAACCAGTGGATCAGAACTGAGCGCCCGGATAGTAGGCCACTTCGTCGAGTTCTTCTTCGATGCGGAGCAACTGGTTGTATTTGGCCATGCGGTCGGAGCGCGAGGCCGAGCCGGTCTTAATCTGCCCCGTATTGAGGGCCACGGCCAGGTCGGCGATGGTGGTGTCTTCGGTTTCGCCCGAGCGGTGCGAGATCACCGATTTGTAGCGGTTGCGCGTGGCCAGCGTCACGGTCTCGATGGTCTCGGTGAGGGTACCGATCTGGTTTACCTTGACGAGGATGGCGTTGCCAATTTTTTCGTCAATACCGCGCTGAAGCCGCTTGACGTTGGTCACGAACAAATCGTCGCCCACCAGTTGGACGCGGTCGCCGATCAGGCGGGTGTGCTCGGCCCAACCCTCCCAGTCGTCTTCTTCCATGCCGTCTTCGATGGAGGCAATGGGATACTTGCTGGCCCAGTCTTTCCAGTAGGTGGCCATTTCGGACGAAGAGAGGCGATCGCCGGTGGACTTTTTAAAATGATAGGTTTTGGTCTGGGGATCGTAGAACTCCGAACTGGCCGCATCGAGGGCGATCATCACCTCTTCGCCGGGGCGATAGCCCGCCTGTTCGATGGCTTGCAACACTACCTGGATGGCCTCTTCGTTCGACTTGAGGTTGGGGGCAAAGCCACCCTCGTCGCCCACGTTGGTCGAGAGGCCCTGCTTTTTGAGCACACCCTTGAGGGTGTGGAAGATCTCCGAACCCATTTGCATGGCGTGAGCGAACGAACTGGCCCCGATGGGCATGATCATAAACTCCTGAAAGTCAATCGAGTTGTCGGCGTGGCTGCCACCGTTGAGGATGTTCATCATCGGAACGGGCAGCGTGCGGGCATTGACGCCCCCAATGTAGCGGTAGAGGGGCATGCGGGCGTCGGCGGCGGCGGCCTTGGCAATGGCCAGCGAAACGCCCAGGATGGCGTTGGCCCCGAGCTTGGACTTGTTTTCGGTGCCGTCGAGGTCGAGCATGATGCCGTCTAGCATGGCTTGTTCATACACGGAATATCCTTCTAGCTCGTCGGCAATCAGGTCGTTGACGTGGCCCACGGCCTGAAGGACGCCTTTGCCTACGTAGCGGGCTTCGTCCTGGTCGCGGAGTTCGACGGCCTCGTGTTTGCCCGTAGAGGCACCCGAGGGTACGGCCGCGCGGCCCGTAGCGCCGCTAGTAGTGGTGACATCTACTTCTACGGTAGGGTTGCCGCGCGAATCAAAAATTTGCCGCGCGACAATGCGTTCGATAAGGCTCATAAGGATAGGGAGTAGTTTCTGCGCGTGAAATTAGAAACTTTCCTATGCCGGAAAAATGCAGCCGATCACTTTGGCATCGGCACAGCGTCGGGCGAAGGCAGGCCCGCCTTGGCGGTGTGCCCGTTTTCGTCAATGAGTTGGCAGGCACCAAACATACGGACTACCCTATCCCCTACCGACTCCGAACCGAAGTTGGCGCGCATCCACCGCTCCTGACCGTCGTAGGTAACGATGCGGTAGCGATAGACCCCTTCGGCAGCGCCCGTATTCCACATGCGTTCGGTATTGAGTTGGAGGCGGCGGCGGTCTTCGGGGTGGATCATGGCCCGCAACTGGTCCAAGGTAGGCGTCCCTTTTTCGGGCGGATAATTGAAGATGGCAAACATGCCCGGCGACCAGACCAGGTGTTGACTGCCGCGCTCCTGGCTGAAATAGCCCGCGCCCGACAGGCGCTCCAGCACGCCGATGCGCTCTTCGGAAGATTGCCGGATGGCCTGCACCTCGGCCGCCGTGCGGAGCGAAGCCAGCCACCCCCACATTTGTCGCGAAGAAAAAATGAGCCTGCTCATAAAAATGACCAGCAGCAGCAGGGCAAAGAGTTGGCCATAGTACGTGAAGGCGTTGCCGACAAAAATGGTGACGGCCTGAAAGCCGTATTGCGCAGCGCAGAGCAGAAACACCACCATCAGGTCGAGAAAAAAGTTGTTCTGACCAAATATGCCCAGTTGTTGTCGGTGATTGGCCGCCCAGTAGAGGAAGCGGGCAAAAGCCATGTACATCACAAACACCAAGATGGCCAGACCCGAAAGGCCATATACCAGCCAAGGATCGTTCATCAGACAATAGCGGTGGGCCATGTAGAGATAGTCTTGCATACGGCAGGAGCTAAAAAGAAGCGAGTTTAAAACGAAGCGGAAAAGTGAGGTTACACCTTCGATGGTGAGACTTTATAAAAGTACAATTTCTTTCGTTTGGACGAACGGCCAAGGGTCTTTTATCCTAGTTTAAGACTCCTTCGATCAGAAAAACGAACTTAGCTGACCGAGACGAGATCGGAATTGGCTAATGATATAAAACTAATCGGAAAGAAAGAAGGCTGGCCTTTGCGCAGACCATGCAGTGCGGCATAGCACTTGATAAAGAAAAGTTTAAAATCATTGGGAGTTTAAAAAAAATCATTCGATAGAACTGTTGTGAATCCTACGCAAGCAAGATTAGGATTTATTTGAAAAGTTACACCCTAGATTAAAAAAAATATTAAAATCATTAATATATAAAGCTCCTAAATTGGACAAACGATTTATTTCAAAAAATATTTATCTTCCTGGTTTCATATAATAATATATCGGCTTTTTCTCAACCTTTGCTTTGATAGGGACGCTGATATTCATGGACTAGGGGCCAAATTTGCCGTTCAACTCAAACTTCTCGTTGCTGACGACGAAGTCGGTTAATTTTTATCCAGCGCCGGGCTTTCTCCATCGTGCGGGTCACTTCGTTGGGCGTATCCGTGCGTTGCAACGAAAAGATACTCACCAATACCAGCCGTAGCAGCCACGAGGGCACTACGTAGGCAGTGCCGTACAGATATTGACTGATGAGCGCCTGGTGGTCGCGCGTCCAGTTGGCTTGCCGACGTTGGTACCGCCAGGGCAGGAACTTAGCCTGGCGGGCATCGAAAATGAGCGAGAATTTTTCCTTTCTCTCGTAGAGTGCCGAAAGTTCGGCCAGGTAGTGTTCGAACGTATCGGGCTGAGCGGGTTCTCCCGTAAAGGTGACCACTACGCAGGGAAAGTCGCGGTCATCAATCCTAGCAAATGCGCTTTTCATAGTACATGTCCCAACGCGGGCTTGGCCAATAGGTTTGGGCCGCAGGCGCCGCCGTTCGCGTTTTTGAGAAAACATGTGCCCGAAAAGGCACCTAATTTTTGGCTATGAAAAGACTGTACTGGATATGCGTATGCGCGGGCGCAGCGGCCTGCACAACGGGCGAGGAGCTGGTGCCGCCGCTGGCACCCGAAACGGCCACCGAAGTGCTCGATTTCGTCTGGGTGGCCGAACACGCCCTCGATGCTTTCTGGCTTAGTCAGGAGGCCATCGAGCAGGCCACCAGCGGAAGCCCCCAAGACATGGACGGGCGCCTTTTGCCTTGCGCCACCCTGACTTGGGACACCATGGCCACCACGCAGGTGCTCACGGTGGACTTTGGTCAGGCCAATTGTCGCAACAGCGACGGCCGCCGCCGCCGGGGTCGGGTACAAACGGGCTGGCAGGGCAATCCGCTCGCACCTGGCAATGTCCGCTGGCTGAGCTTCGAAACTTTTTTTGTGGACAACCAGCCGGTGCGTGGCTACCACCGGGTTATTGTGTCAGCCGACCCGCAAGGGGCGCCCTTCTACACCCTTCTGACGGGCGACACGATGGTGTGGGAGGGCGAGCGTGGCCAAACCACCAGCACGGCCGAGTGGACGGTGCGGCAGACCGCCGGGGCCGATACGCCCACCCGCCGCGACGATGTGTACGCCGTGACGGGCGAGGGCGAGGGCCGCAGCGCGGCCGGCACTACGTACCGTTTTGCAACCGCTGCGGCGCTGACGCGCAATGGCGAGTGTACCCGCCATTTCAGCGCGGGCGTAGTGGATCTGTACGTACCCAACGAGCCTACGCGCTTCTTGCAATTTGGCGACGGTGCGTGTGGCCGCCCGCTGGTGCTGGTCCGTGGCGGGCACCGCTACGAACTGGTGATGCGCTGAAAGGGCAAAAGAATCCGGCCATGGTTGCAACGCGTACGCGGGTTATCCCCGTTATTAGGACAGAACCAGCCTGCCGCTCCCTGTGAATGCACCCAAGCGCCCCGTCGAAGTAGTTGTTGTCTCGGACGTCCACCTCGGGACCTTCGGTTGTCAGGCCGATGCCCTATTGCAGTACTTGCGGGGCATTCAGCCCCGCACCCTCATTTTGAACGGTGACATTTTCGATGGCTGGCAATTTAGTCGTCGCTACTGGCCCCAGGCGCACATGCAAGTGATCGAGCACCTGATCAAGTGGGCCAGCGATGGGGTGTGCATGTACTACGTAACGGGCAACCACGACGAAGCTATGCGCCGCTTTGTGGGTGCACGGCTGGGTTCGTGCGAGATCGTCAATCAGGTGAGCCTGACCCTGCAAGGGCGCCAGGCGTGGTTTTTTCACGGCGATGTGTTCGACGTCTCGATGCGCCACTCACGTTGGATCGCCAAGATGGGTGCCAATGGCTACGGATTTCTTATCTTGGCCAATCGGTTCATCAACGTGTTTGCCAAAATGATGGGGCGGCAGGTATTCCTTTCGAAGAGCATCAAAAACCGGGTGAAAACGGCCGTGAAGGCAAAAAACAATTTTGAGCAGTCGGCCGCCGACGTAGCTGCGGCCCGCGGGTATCGCTACGTGGTATGTGGCCATATTCACAAACCCGAAATTCGCGAGATCAGGACCGAAGATGGCCCCGTTACCTACCTCAATTCGGGCGACTGGGTAGAAAACCTCACGGCGTTGGAGTACGACTCGGGGCAGTGGCGCATCCACCACCACGAAGCTCAGGCCAAGCGGCTAGGCACACAAGATGCCATTATTTCGCTCACCAACGTGGAGTTGTTCGACCGTATGCGCAAAGAATTTTCGATTTGAAGATCCTCTACGCTATTCAGGGCACAGGCAATGGCCACCTAAGTCGCGCCCGCGACATCGTACCCTTGTTGCAGCAGCACGGGCACGTAGATCTGATGGTGAGCGGCACGCAGGCCGACGTCTCGTTGCCTTTCAAGATCAAGTACCAAATGCGTGGCTGGAGCTTTGTGTTTGGTCGTCGGGGCGGAGTGGACTTGTGGGGCACTTACAAAAACACGTACACCCGAAATTTAAGACTTGAGATACGCGAGCTTCCCATCACCGCCTACGACTTGGTCATCAACGACTTCGAACCCGTTTCGGCGTGGGCCTGCCACATGCGGCAAAAGCCGTGCGTGGGCCTGAGCCACCAGGCCGCAGTGCTGGCTCCTCAGGCGCCCCAGCCCAAAATCATAGATCCGGTGGGGCGCATGGTGCTCAAGGCCTATGCGCCCGTCACGGTAGCCTACGGGTTTCATTTTGCCCGCTTCAACGAAAACTTGTTTACGCCCGTCATCCGCCAGCAGGTGCGCCAGCTAACGCCCACCAACCAGGGCCACTACACGGTCTATCTGCCCGCCTACAGCGACGAGCGGCTGCTACGCCGCCTGGGCCGCCTCGACGACGTTCGCTGGGAGGTTTTCTCCAAGCGCTGCCGCCAACCTACGCGCTACGGACACATCTGGCTGCGCCCCATTGACAACGACGCCTTTGTGCAAAGCATGGCCAGCAGCGCGGGCGTATTGTGCGGAGCGGGCTTCGAAACGCCCGCCGAAGCCTTGTTCTTGGGCAAAAAATTGCTGGTGATACCCATGAAAAACCAGTACGAACAGCAGTGCAATGCGGCCGCACTGGCGCATTTGGGCGTTCCGGTAATCAAAAACCTGAAGAAAAAACGCCTCAAGAAAATCCGCCAGTGGCTCGAAGAGGGCGTACCTTTGCAAGTAAATTATCCCGACGAAACGGCCGCTATCATCGAAACGATCGTAGCCCGGCACGCGGGGGCTACGCTGCCACCTTCGGCACCCCGCCTGCTGGGATCCTACCTGAGCGGTTTGCGCTGAGGTTCCGGCCATGGATACATTTTGACCAAAACTCCTACACTGTCGTATATCGAACCGCCGTAATTTTGAGTATTGGCTTAGCCATCAGACTTTTACGTTCTAGAAAAGGCAGGTATCTGGGTGCCCAAACGCACTGGCGCGCCCAATGCCTACCTGCCGCCCCACCCCTATGTGGACAAAATTAGCCCATTTGGTGCTCAAATATCGCCTGTTGATGATCCTGCTGGTGGCCGGATTCACCGCCTTTATGGGCTATCAGGCGCAAAAAATTGAGTTGGCCTATAATTTCAGTCAGGTAGTGCCCGAAAAAGACCCGGATATGCAAGCCTTCCGGGACTTTCGCCGCACCTACGGCGAAGACGGCAACGTACTGGCCATTGGCCTACGCGACAGCGCCGCATACACCCCCCAAAACTTTCGGCGGCTGCGCTACCTGGCCGACGCGCTGCGGCAGGTGCGGGGCGTGCAGCAGGTAGTGGCCCTGCCCGACCTGATGCGCCTGGAGCGCGATTCGGACGCCCGCCGCTTTCGCTTTGTGCCACACTTTGCCGCCCTGCCCGAAGAGCAAGCCGGCCTAGACTCGCTGCTCGGTACGGCCTTCGACCAGCGTCTCTACGAAGGTCGGTTGTTCAACCAGACCACCGGGGCCACGGCGTTGCTGGTCACCATCGAGTCGGGGGTGCTCAACTCCGAAGCACGCCTGGGCCTCATTGATGACATTCGGGAGTTGGGCGGGGCTTTTACCGAAAAGACCGGCATCGAACTCCACTACGCCGGCCTGCCCTATGCCCGGACGGTGATCATGCAAAAAGTAAAGCGCGAGCTGAATATGTTCCTGATCATTTCGCTGTGCGTAACGGCCGTGATCTTGTTCACGTTTTTCCGCTCCTGGAAGGCCGTCGTCTTTCCGATGATCGTGATCGGCGTGGTGGTGGTGTCGGTGATGGGGACAGTTGTCTTGCTGGGCTTCCAGATCACGATGCTCACGGGGCTGTTGCCGCCGATCATTGTCGTGATCGGGATACCCAACTGCGTGTATCTGCTCAACAAATACCACCAGGAGTTTGCCAAGCACGGCAACAAAATGAAGGCCCTGAGCTACATCGTGCGCAAAATTGGGGTGGTCACGCTGCTGACCAACGCCACGACGGCGGTCGGCTTCGCCGTGTTGGTGACCACCGACATTGCGATTTTGCGCGAATTTGGGGTAGTGGCCAGCCTCAACGTGTTTGTGGCCTTTCTGGTGAGCATCGTCCTGATCCCGGCCATCTTTGCCTACCTGCCGCCGCCCAACCCCAAGCAACTCAAGCACCTGGACTTTCGCCTGATCGGGCGGCTGATGCACAACCTGGACTTGCTGGTGCATCGCCACCCGATCGCCATTTTTGTGACGACGAGCGTCATTATTGTCTTGTCGCTAATCGGGATGAGTCGTTTGCAGGCCATTGCCTATTTGGTGGACGACTTGCCCGAGCAGAGCACCATCAAGCAAGACATGGTGTTTTTTGAAGAAAACTTCGGCGGCGTGATGCCCTTCGAGGTGGTGCTCGACACGCAGCGTCCGCGCGGCGCGCTCGACCTGAAAAACCTGCGCGTAGCCGCCGAGATCGAAGACTCGCTGGGAACTTTGCCGGGCATCGCGCCTCCGCTATCGGCGGTGCAATACCTCAAAAGTGCCAACCAAGCGTTCTACAACGGCGACCCCGAGGCCTACCGCCTGCCTTCGAGTCAGGCCCGCAACACGATCCTGACCTACTTGCAAAACCAGCGCGACAGCGACGAGGGCGAAGGGGCAGCCAGCGCCCTGCTCAATGCTTTTGTGGACTCGACGGGGCAACGGCTGCGGCTGTCGTTTCGGGTGGCTGATATGGGTTCGATTCGCCTCGACCGCATGATGGAAGAAAACATCCGCCCGATGATGGCCCGCCTGCTGGAAGGTACGGGGCTGGAGGCCACCGTGACGGGCACCACCCTGATTTTTATCAAAGGCAACGATTACCTCATCCAGAATCTGCAAACCAGTTTACTGATTGCCGTGGTGGCGATTGCCCTGGTGATGGCGGCTTTGTTTGGCAATTTTCGCATGATTGTCATCTCGCTGATTCCCAACGTGATTCCGCTGCTGATTACGGCCGGGCTGATGGGCTATCTGGGCATTCCGCTCAAGCCCAGCACGGCACTGGTCTTTAGCATTGCCTTCGGCATTTCGGTGGACGACTCCATCCACTTTCTGGCCAAATATCGGCAGGAGTTGCGCCAGCACCGCTATTTTGTGTCGAAGGCCGTTTCGATCTCGATCAAAGAAACGGGTACGAGCATGCTCTACACCTCTATCATTCTCTTTGCGGGCTTCATCACTTTTGTGTGGTCCGAGTTTGGAGGCACGGTGGCGCTGGGGTTGCTGACTTCCATCACGCTGCTGTGCGCCATGCTTACGAACCTGATCGTGCTGCCCGCCCTGCTGCTGGTGTTCGATACGGGCCGCACCCAACCCGATTTTGCGCCCCTCATCGAGCATTACGAAGAGTTTTATACCGAAGACGAAGACGAAGAGATTGACCGCGATCTGCTGGAAGTCACTCGCGACGACAGCACCCCCAGCGTGTAGAGGCCAGTACGTCGTGGTCAGTGATACAAGGCCCTTTCGGGCTGAGACGTTTTCATACCGGGACGTTTTCTCGCTGAGACGTAATGTATTACGTCTCTACGGAATG
>DAIRSZ010000088.1:0-9040 GCA_036804165.1 Catalimonadaceae bacterium
GGCACCATGTAGTCGCGCATCTCTAGCAAATAGGCCTTGAGCGGATCATTCACGTGGGCGACACTCAGCAAAGCGTCGAGGGCGGGCACAATGCTGCTTTGGGCGCCCGTTTCGCCCCGAAATAGCTGGGGCTGGTTGTCGAAGTGGCCTTCGTACACCAGTCCTTGGGGCAGCGAAGGGTTGTTTTTGGTGCCGAAAATGTAGGGCCGCACGCGGGTGTAGTAGATGTAGGGATCGCAGTATTCGGGCATACGCCGCAGGGTGGCGTTCATCCCCGCCAGGGCATCGGCCACGGTGCGCAGGCCGTCGGCGACGGCGTCGGGCCGCAACTGATGGGCGGCCGCCAGCGTGTCAGGAATGGCCCGCAGGGCCGCCGCCGCCCGGGCCTCAATGTCCACGTGAATCAGGATGAACCAGTCTTCGTCGGCCCCGCCCAGAAAGTTCTGGACGATGCGGATGTTGCCCAGCAAGGGCGGCTGCGCCGGATCGTGGCGTTGCCAGTTATAGAGGCAGTAGGAGGGGTAGGAAAGGATCGGCGGGCGTCCGACCTGCTGCGCCGTGGCTACCCAGGCATCGGCCAGGCGAGCGGGTAGCTGCGTGGGCGGTGCCCCGCCGCCCCACAGGTAGGCGTGGCCCAGGTAGCTGACCGTACGCATGTCCACTTCGGGGTGGTCGGCCGCGATTTCGAAAGGGGGCAAGGCCTCGGCACGCTGCCGAAAGTGGCCAGTAAGCAGTTGCTTGGGCAAGTCAGCCGCCAGGTGGTGCCAGGCCGGATTGGCCGTGGGGGTGGGCAGCGGCTCGGCGGGCAGATAGCCCGTGGTGTCCGCGATGCCGTAGTCCGTGAGGGCAAGTGGTGAAAACATAAGATAGGTTGTTTAGGAAGGAAAAATAGCCAAATTTGGGCAGATTATCGGAGAAGATATCTGCAGAATGGGTCTTTCGCCCAGTATCTGACAAGCGCATGTCCGTAGCTTTTTTGGAAGTTGTGCACCTGCACAAACACTACGAGGGGCAGCCCGCCCTTCGGAATGTATCCCTGGCCGTAGCGGAAGGCCAAACCGTAGCGGTGCTCGGCCCGAGTGGCAGCGGCAAAACCACTTTGCTCCGCCTGCTGGCCGGGCTGGAAGACCGCGACCAAGGACAGATCCGACTACGCGGCCAGTCCGTTCGGGGCCGCACCGAGCGCCTGGTGGCCGGCGAGCCGGACGTGCGCCTCGTGGCCCAGCACTTCGACTTGTTTCCCAACCTGACCGTAGCCGAAAATGTGGCCTACCCGCTGCGCGGCCAGGGCCGAGATGTGGAGGCCCAACGCACCGCCGAGTTGCTGGCCCTCACCGACCTGACCGACGTGGCGCACCAGCGGCCGCGCTTTCTTTCGGGGGGGCAGCGCCAGCGGGCGGCCCTCGGCCGCGCCTTGGCCGATCGCCCGGCCCTGCTGCTGCTCGACGAGCCGTTTAGTCATCAGGATGCACCGCGCCGCCGGGCGCTGGGCGCGGCCCTGCGGGGCATCTGGCAGGCCGAGGGCACCACTGTCGTGCTCGTGACCCACGAGGCGGCCGACGCCCTGGCCCTGGCCGACCGGGTGTGGGTACTGGCCGAAGGGGCGGTGGTGCAGGTGGCCGACCCGCGCACGCTCTACGCCCAGCCCGCCACGCCGCTGGTGGCCCAACTGACGGGCGAAGCCAACGTGTTGCCCCTGCGCGTCTGGCGGCAGCATTGGCCCGACCTGGCGCCCGGCGTGGCCGGCCAACGGCTGGGGATGGTGCGGCCCGAAGCCCTCCGGTTCAAGCCGGAAGCAGACAGCGACCCCCGCGCCGTGGTCGAGCGCGTGGCTTTTGGGGGCAGCACCACGGCGCTGTGGCTCCGTCTCGGGGCCGAGATAGTAGTGCAGGCCCTTGTGTTGGGCGCGGCCTCCTGGCCCGTGGGCGCGGTCGGCCGCCTGACCATGCCGCCCGACGCGCTCTGGCTATTCCCTACGGCTTAGTCACACACGCAGACCGTGCTGCGCCCCCCCGCTTGGTGGCGTACTTCGATGCGGGCCCGTACGTAGCTGGCCAGCTCGGGCACGTGCGAGATGATGCCCACCCGGCGTCCTTGGCTCTGCAAATGGCCCAGGGCCGTCATGGCCACGTTGAGGGTGTCGGGGTCGAGGGTACCAAAGCCTTCATCAATAAACAGACACTCGACGGGCATTTGCTGCGAAGACAGCGAAGCCAGCCCCAGGGCCAGGGCCAGCGATACCAGAAAAGATTCGCCGCCCGACAGGGTGTGTACGGGGCGCACGTCGTCGCCTGTGTCGCGGTCTATCACCTCCATGGCCAGCGAGTCGGCAATGCGTCGGAGGCGGTAGCGGTTGGCCAGGTTGCGCAGGTGCTCGTTGGCGTAGCCCAGCAAGATGTCGAGTGTATAGCCTTGGGCCAAGACCCGAAACTTTTTGCCGTCGGCCGAGCCAATCAGGTCGCAGAGCTGGCCCCACTGCCGGGCAGGCACTTCCTTTTCGGCGATTTGGGTTTGAAGGGTTCGATGCGCTTCTGCGTCTTTATGGTGTTGCTCAAGTTGCATAAGGCCCTCGACGTGCTGCTGTTGCAGGGTGTCCTTTTTATGAGTTGCTTCGGCCACCGCCGTTTCCAAAGCCTCGGGCGACTGCTCGGTCGGGCGCTGGGCGCGGTGCGTTTCGAGGGCCTTCTGCCGATCGGTGTGCCGGGCTTGCCATTCCGCAAGCTCAGCGTGCCGCGCGTTGCGGGCGGCGCGCTCCTGATCGAGCCATTCGGCCGAGTGCGCCAGCAAAGCCCGCAGTTCCGTTTCGGCGAGGGGCTCGCCGAAGCGCTGGGCGAATGTTTCCTGCCAATTGGCGATTTCGGCCGCGGCCTCCTTTTCTTCTTCTTTCCGCTGGGCCATTTGTTGGTCGCAGCTCCTGATGGTGATTTGTTGTTCAGAGCGCCCGTTTTCCAGCTTTTGCAAAGCCTCGGCACTGGCCTGGGCTTCCTTGTGGGCCGTTTCTTGTGCCCGCTGGAGTGCCGTTTCAACCGCATCGGCAGACTGGCCATCGAGCACCTGCCGCCGCTGTGCGGTCAGGTTGTCGTGATCAGTTTGGGCTTGGGTGGCTTCTTTTTGCCTCTCTTCGAAGGTGTTTTGGCAATCATCGGCCTGCTTTTGGGCCAGTTGCACGGCCGTCTGCGCTTGCTGCACGGCCGTTTTCAAACCTGAGCATTCGCTCTCTTTTGCTTTGAATCGTTGACAAAAATCTTCGAGCAACTGCTGAAAGCCTTCGGGATCGGCTTCCCAATTCGATTGCCAGCCCGGCTGTAAGTAACCGTTTAGTTGCGCCACGGCTCGGTCGAAGTGCTCGCCGCATTCGGTTGCGCGTGTGGCGCATTGTCTGACGTCGCGCTCGGCGTCTTTTAGCGACTGCCGGGCCGTCTCAAGTTGTTTTTCAAGACGTTGCAACGCTTTGTCGGCTCCTTCCCAAGTTAGGCGCAACCCTTCGCAGGTGGTTCTTTGCTGCTCGTAGGCCGCTTGCTGGTGGCGAACCGCTGTGGCCAGTTCTTCCAGGCGCTGGTCTTCCTGCGTGCACCAGTCGGCCCGCGCGTCGTCGGGGCACTGGCGGCAGGCATCCGCGACGGGCAGGCGCGTCCATTCGTCTTCGCACTTTGTGCAAAGAGGACGATGCGCAACCAGGGCCTCCTCCGTGCGCGCAATTTCGTTTTGGGTATTTCTGATATCCTTCTCGATCTCGGCGCAAGCCGCAAACTTTAGGGTGTAGTCTTTTTCGGATTCCTGACAATTGGCCTCCAGTTGGGCGAGCAGGGCGTCCACCACCGGGTTTTCCTGGCGGTAGGGGTGCTCGGTGCTGCCGCAGACGGGGCAGGGATGGCCTTCGGTGAGTTCGGCCCGTAGCTGTTGGGTGTGGTCTTCGACGGTGCGGCGGGCCTGGTCTCGGGCCTTGGTGGCCTGCGCTTTGCGGGTTTCGGCCGCGTCGCGGGCTTGCTGGCTTTCGGCCAGGTCGTGCGCCAGCTTACGCAAGGCATCCTGACAAGTGCTGTGTTGCTCATTGAGTTCGTGCAGGCGTTGCCGCGCGGCGGCCAGCTTTTCCCAGCCCTTGGTCACTTTGTGCAAATCTTCGCGCTGCCTGCCGAGGTCATTGGCCTGCGTCCGTAATTCTTCTGCATCGGTGGTTTGCAGGGCGGCGAGTGCCGTTTCGTAGGCCTGCTGGTGTTGCTTAGCCGTTGTCTCATCGCTGTTTTGCTGTTGCGTCAGCGTCTCAATTTGTCCTTCAAGTTGCTTGGCCTCATTGGCGTGTCGCTGTTTTTCCTGCTCCGCTTTTGCCCCTTCGTCGCGCTGCTGGCGAACCGTGCCGAGCAGTTGAGTCACGAGGGCGTGCTGCTCGACCAGCGGACGGCGGCCTTCGTGTTTTTCTAGCCACGCCGTTATTTCGCCGAGGGCAGTTTCTCGTTGGGATAGCTGGGCAAGGGCTTGTGTACGATCTCGATGGGCCGTATCCAGGCTGCCTTCGGCCGTTCTCAGGTTCTTTTGGCATTGCTCCAGTTGGGTAGCCGCCGTCTCCAGTTGGGTATCGAGGCGGCGGGCTTCTTTCAAGGCGGGTTGGGTTTTTTCCCAAGCCTGCCTGGCTTGCTGCGCGCGCTGCGCGGCCATTTGTTGAGCTTGGAATTGCGCCGCAATTTTTTGGTTGAAGTCGGCCACGGCCGCCTCGGCCGTGGCCTTGGCGGTTTTGCTCGCCTCGTGCTGCTGCCGGGCCTGGTCGCGGGCGCGGACGGCGGGCCGTACGGTCTGGACGGCCTCCACTCGTTCGAGGGTCGCCCAGCGCTCGGCGCTTTCGTCGAGGGCGCGTTGGGCGGCATGCTGCGCCGCGTTGGCCTCCGCACAGCGTTGCTCGGCGGTGGTCAAGTCTTGGTACCACCGCTGGGCGGCTTCATAGTTTTTGATGGTGGCGTCGTGCGCGGCTATTTTCTGCGCCAACCGGGCCACCTCGGCCTCCAGTTGGGCGAGGGCCGCAGGGTCGAGCGGTTGCACGTCGCCCCGCTTGCTTTTCAATTGATTGACTTCCGCATCGGCGTCCCGGCGGCGTTCGAATACTTGCTGGGAAATCAGGCCATAAACTTCGGTGCCCGTCAGCTTTTCCAGAATCTGGGCCCGCTCGTCGCTGGGGGCTTTCAGAAAGGCCGTGAAGTCGCCCTGGGCCAGCAGCACCGAGCGGGTGAATTGCGTGAGCGTCAGCCCTGTGAGTGCCTCGATTTTCCGCCAGCATTCTGAGCGATTTGTTGGCAGGTCAGCGTGGGCATCGAGCCGTTTTAGCTCGATTTCATAATTCTGCAAGTTGCCATTATGTTGTCTGCGCGCCCGTCGCACCGACCAAGTGGAACAGTATCGTCCTCCGTCGCTGCCGATAAACTCCACGCAGGCCTGGCCTTCCACCGTGCCCCGCCGCAAGATTTGTCGCGCATCGCGCAGGCTGATCCCTTCGGCATCGTTTTCGGGATTGGCCCCCCCCACGACCCTGACATTTTGCACCCCCACTTGCCGGGGCGTGCGGCCATATAAAGCCAGGCACATGGCGTCGAGCAGGGTGGACTTGCCCGCCCCGGTTTTGCCCAAGATGGCGAACAGGCCCGCCGAGCGCAAAGGCTCTTGCGTAAAGTCCACCTCAAAGTCCCCTTCGAGGGAGGCCAGGTTGCGGCCACTAATTTTTAGGATTCTCACGGTCTTCGGGGGTTAGGGCCTCCTGCTCGGCCTGGTGGAAAAGGGTGAGCAGGGCGGGATCCGGTTCGGTTCGGTAAAGACGTTGGTATTCGCGGGTGAAAATGTCTTTGGGTTGAAGCTGCCGCAATTCGTCTATGTTCTGAAAGGTTATCGCGGCGGCGGTATCGGCGCGCTGCGGGTAGGCAGTGATCACCCTGGTGAAACGAGCGTGCTTGTTGACCAGGGCTGCCTCGATCTGCGGACGCAGGCCCGGCTCGGGGCCTTCCAGCAACACGCGCACCTCCAGAAAGGGCGGGGGCGGGGCGTCGGCGGGGGCGTCCTTGGGTTTGTCGGGCAAACTTTGCAGTTCGGCCAGCACGTCCTCGAGGGGGGCGGGCTTCACTGGGCAGACCCGTACGTCCACCGTGCGGGACACGGGCAGGGCATGTACCTCGGCCAGTTGCTCGCCCGCGAGCGTGACGCGCAACACCTGGTGCTGGTAGTTGATTTCGGAGAAAGACAGCGGCAAGGGACTGCCCGCGTAGCGGACGGCCTCGCGCCCGCCGATGCGCTGGGCCTTGTGAATGTGCCCCAGGGCCGTGTAGGTCAGCCCCGCGTCGAAGGCCGTGACGGGCACAAATTCCTGTCCGCCCATGATGGTGCGTTCGCTCGGATTCTCGCCCTCGGGCGAGGCTTCGGCCCCCAGGGTGTGCAGGTGACCCATCGCCACGAGGGCTTGGCCAGGCTGCTGGCGCGTACGCAAATGGGCAAAGGCCGCCGCATAGAAGGCGGCAATGCCTTGCGCGTAGGTGTTGCGCGGGGGTGCCTCCGGATCGGTCGGCACGGGCGGACAGTCGCTGGGGCGCAAGAAGGGGACGGCCAGGCAATGGGCCGCCACGGCCCCAGTGGCGTCGCGCAGCGGTACGCACAGGGCGTCGTAGTCGGGCGTGCCCGCAGGCGTGCGCGGCACGCTGCCGATCACCGTGATGCGGTTTTCGTCGAGCAGGGGGCGCACCACCTCCAGGCGCAGGCCCGAGTCGTGGTTGCCGGCCGTAAAGACCATTTGCAAGTGGGGGAGGCGATCTTGGGCCTGGCGCAGAAAGCGGTACCACTGCTGCTGGGCCGAGGCGGCCGGGTTGCTCACGTCGAATACGTCGCCGCTCATCAGCAACACGTCGGGGGCTTCGGCCACCATCGTGTCGAGCAGCCAGTCGAGAAAGTGTTGGTGTTCGTAGGCGCGGTCGTAGCCGTAGAAAGTTTGGCCCAGGTGCCAGTCGGCCGTATGGATAATCTTGAGTGGCATACAATTAAAATATTTGGCCTGACCGTGCTGGCCAAAAGCTGCCCGCAATGATCAGGTTTTTTAGTATTTCTTCTGCTGAGTGGCCGAACGTTCGCGTACGGGTGGCGCAAGGCGGCCGACAAAGTATATATTTTGCGAAAAAATCTCAAAAAAATTTTAATGTTAGAATATTTCAGGAGTTCTGCACTCACATCGCTGGACATCCCTCCCAGGGTTTTGCATAGACGTTGAAGAGAACCCTTGGAGGATTTTTGGGAGTGTATGGTAGGACTTGCGTAACGCGTGTATTTGTACACCCGAAAGAAACGGGTGGTTGCGCCAACAAGCGGGGCATCCTGCCGGGCAGTCGTAGCAAACTTAGTGTTACAGAAAATGGCTTATGAAACATCATCCTGAAATTCACCGACGTCGGTCAATACGCCAGCACGTGCCATCTGGCAACGCAATTACTACGTGCACATCATCCGGGACGAACAGGCCTACCGAGCCATTTCCCATTACATCCAAAACAATCCCGCCAAATGGCGAGAGGACAGGTTTTATTGAACACGACCCACGCAAGGCCGAAGCACCGCTGACCAAAACGGCGGTCGGCTGCCGCCCCACTTTGGTAGCGGCTTTGTAATATGCAAGCTTAAAAAACCACGCGCTAGCGGCAACGTCTGAGCACCTAAGCCGCCTATCCCAAACCTGATTGTATGTCCCCACGCCCCCTGATTGCCCTGCAAACTTGCTATGCCCCCCACCAACGCGAAGCGGGAGTGGACGAAGCGGGCCGGGGCTGCCTGGCCGGGCCCGTGATGGCGGCGGCCGTGGTGCTGCCGCCCGATTTTGCGCACCCGTGGCTGCGCGACTCTAAGCAGATGCTCCGTGCCGAGCGTGAGGCCTTGCGGCCGCTCATCGAAGCGCAAGCCCTCAGTTGGGGCGTGGGCGAGGCCAGCCCGGCCGAGATTGACGAAGTAAACATCTTGCAGGCTACCTTCTTGGCCATGCACCGGGCCATCGCCCAACTGACCTGCTCGCCCGACCTGTTGCTCGTGGACGGCAACCGTTTCCGGCCCTACCCGCTCGTCGCTCACCAGTGCATCGTCCGGGGCGACGCCACCTTCGTGGCCATCGCGGCGGCCTCGGTGTTGGCCAAAACCCACCGCGACGCCCGCATGTACCAGCTTAGCGTTGAATATCCGGTCTATGGCTGGGCGCAAAACGCGGGCTATCCGACCCGCGCTCATCAGCAGGCCTTGCGTCAGCACGGCCCCAGTCCGTACCATCGGCAGTCGTTCCGGCTGCAGTACTGACTGCCCGCCCGTATGATTTTCTTTACTAATTTGCACGCAGGCCGGAAAAACCCCGGCTACTTATCACCTATTTTAAACCTAACCTTTTCATGGAGCTAAAAAAGACGGCCCTGCACGATGTACACGTGCAACTCGGAGCCAAGATGGTGCCCTTTGCGGGCTACGCCATGCCCCTGCGCTACACGTCCGAACTCGAAGAACACCGCCGCGTGCGCGAACGCGTGGGCCTCTTCGACGTCTCGCACATGGGCGAATTTCTGGTGCAAGGCCCCGAAGCCGCCGACCTGATCCAGTCCGTTACCTCCAACGACGTGCGCAAGCTCTACGACGGCAAAGCGCAGTACTCGGCCCTGATCAACGAACTGGGCGGCGTGGTAGACGACTTGCTGGTCTATCGCCTCCGGCGCGATGAATACATGCTGGTTGTCAATGCCTCCAACATCCAGAAAGACTGGGAATGGCTGCAACGCCACAACCGCTTTGATGCCCAATTGCAGGATATCAGCGACGGCATCAGCCTCTTTGCTGTGCAGGGGCCCTACGCCACGCAGGCCATCCAGCGCCTGACCATGACGCCCCTCGACGACATGACCAACTACACCTTCGTGGTGACCGAGTTTGCCGATGCGCCCAACATTATCGTGTCGGCGACGGGCTACACCGGGGCCGGGGGCTACGAAATCTACGTGCCCAACCAGTACGCCGAACTGGTGTGGGAACACATCCTCGAGTCGGGGCGCTA